>CAKZLZ010000162.1 GCA_937127435.1 uncultured Verrucomicrobiota bacterium
GCTGTCGTAGGCGCCGTAATAACAAAGTTTCCAGGGGCCTTTGCGCACCATGCGATTGGAGCTCATGCCGTGGATGCATTCCGTCCAGTGGGTATAGGTCTCAACTTTAACGGGGTTTGTTTGGGTTGCGGTTCCCGCGAGGGTTGGTACCAGACTTTGACCGTCCAGACTGTCCCAGGGATCGACACCCAGCCATTCACACAGGGTGGGGAGAAGATCGACCAGACTGTGAGGCGTGGTGATGATCTGCGGGTTCAAATTTCGTGGATCACGGACAATAAACGGCACCCGGGCACTGTCTTCGCGGAAGCACTCCTTATGCCAGCGTCCATGGTGGCCCATCATTTCCCCGTGGTCGGAATAGTACACAATGATCGTGTTCTCCCACTGGCCGTTGGTCTTAAGGGTATCGATCAGGGTGCCGATATTTTGATCCAGGAGATCGGTGAGACCGTAATAGGCAACGGTGGCCCGATCTTCGTTTGCTTTGGGAATATGGTCGAGTTCGATCACCTTTTGATAATCCCGGTGATGAGGGTGCTGGCCGTCTAACTGCTCTTGAGGAATGCGGGGAGCCTGCACCCGGCCGTCATACTTTTGGTAGGTCTCTCGAGGCGCAATGTAGGGGCAATGCGGCAGGAGAAAGCCGACCACCATGAAGAAAGGAGGTACATTGTCTTGTTCCGCCCAGTTCTTAAGCCAGTCCACACTGGCCTCGGTCACGTCCTTGTCGTACTGAACCAAGGAGTTCTGACCGGCGCCGGTACTGTATAGCGCCTCGGAACGGGAGCAGTTTCCCAGGTTTTTGAGGGTACCCTTCGGGCCCCTGACGCCACCGGTACCCGCACCGTAATAATACTGTTCACCCATTTCCCCCACCAAGTGTTCGAGGAAGCCATGCCGTTGATCCGGACCGTAAAAGTGCATCTTTCCACTGAGTACACTGTGGTATCCACCGCGGACCGCCGCATGCGCCAAGGTGGGGAGGGCGGGATTGACCGGCATCTGATTACCCATGGTGCCGCACTTGTAGCTGTAGAGGCCCGTCATGAAACTGGCCCGGGAGGGAACGCAGATAGGGTTGTTGCAGTAGAACGCATCAAAGCGACTTCCTTCGGCGGCCAACGCATCCACGTTCGGGGTGTCGATGATGCGGTCACCATAACAGCCCGTAACCCGTGCGGTATGCTGGTCAGAGCAAATGAAGAGGATATTCGGACGATCGGTGGTCATGAAAGTTCCCTGGCTTTTCTTCTGTTATTTAAGGAGTTCGATGGTGGCGTTGGCAAAATCTTCGCCAAGTTTTTGATAGCCATCGCCATTGTAATGGAGGCCATCATTTTTTCCGTTGTAGGCATCTGTATCAATCCAAGTCGCATGGGCATCGGCTTCACAAATAGCCATTTGAGCTTCGCGAACGCGGTCCCAATGTTCATCGTTTTTGAGGTGATCGCTGATGCGCCCCACCACAACAGTGATCGTTTCGTGACCGGTATCGTTGCGAATTTGTTGGATCAAACCGGTGAGGGCTTCCGCATAGTTTGTGGACTGTTGTTTTTTTGCATCGGCCTCTCCCTGCATCCATACAAAGGAAACACTATCAATGGTTTTACCTTCGGTGGCCTGTGTGACCATGGCGATTAATCTTTGGTAAAGATCATTGTTCCCGGGTTGGGAGCGAGGGTTTTTGGGTGTCCAGTCGCCCACGGGTTGCCAGTCTTTTGCCCAGCGGCGAATGGGTTGTCCGCTCTGCGCATCTTTTACCACGATGAGGGTATCGTCAGGAAAAGCTTTTTCGATAAGCGGAATAAAGGAACTGCGATGATTTAATCCGGCCATGTTGGATTGTCCGGAAAGGATGAATAGTCTTGTCAATTTGCCTTCACCCTCCGGTTTACCCAAAAAAATGATCGCCGATTTTTCCCGTTTGGGTTTAACTTTTTTGGTCTCGGCTGCGACGGGATCGGCCAGACAAGTGGCGGTATAGATAAGAGGGATCAGGAACAGTAAGGTTTTCATTTGTCTTTATTGCGAGGGGTTTAAGTTGAGGAATATATTCTTTAAAATAAATCTTGTGAATATTTATGTTAAATATGTATATACATTTATGGCTACTTGATCCATGATTGTCAATATAGCGATTTAAAATACAGAATAGAAAAACCGAACTCACGAGACACGTATGACTGATATACTCCCGACACCGTCCAATGAAGAAATTGCCGCGATTACCCAAAAGGTAGAAGATTCCTCTCAGTGGCTGGATAGCATTTACACTGAAATCCAAAAACGGATTGTGGGGCAGGAGTATTTGATTGAACGCTTATTGGTGGGTTTGCTGGCGAATGGACATGTGTTGTTGGAAGGGCTGCCTGGCTTGGCCAAAACTTCCACGGTCAATGCGTTGGCGGATGCGATTGATTGTGATTTTAAACGTATTCAGTTTACGCCTGATCTGTTGCCTGCGGATATCATTGGAACCTTGATTTACAATCCGGATACCCGTGAATACAGCACCCACAAAGGACCTTTGTTTGCAAACATGGTGTTGGCCGATGAAATTAATCGCGCTCCCGCAAAAGTACAAAGTGCGTTGTTGGAAGGGATGCAGGAACGTCAGGTGACGATTGGGGATACTATTTTTAAACTGCCGCATCCTTTCTTGGTGTTGGCGACTCAAAATCCGATTGAACAAGAGGGGACTTATCCTTTGCCCGAAGCGCAGATGGACCGTTTCATGTTAAAAGTGGTGGTGGGGTATCCGGACCGGGAAGAAGAGTTGGGGATTCTTCGACGCATGTCGAAAACGCAACCTTCGCATCCCATTTTACCGGTACTGAAACCGGAGACCATTTTAGAGTTACGGGAAATTGTGGATGAGATTTATGTAGATGAACAGGTGGAGGACTACATTGTCGATTTGGTGCTGGCGACCCGGAACATGCAGGATGTGGTTCCGAAGATGGCGGGATATATCCGGGTGGGAGCGTCGCCCCGTGCGTCGATCAATCTGACCTTGGCCTCCAAAGCCTATGCTTTTTTGCAGCGGCGGGGCTATGTGACGCCGGATGACGTGAAAGCGATTGCCATGGATGTATTGCGTCACCGGATCATTCCCTCCTTTGAAGCGGCGGCGGATGAAGTGACGCGGGAAGATCTGGTGACCGCGATTCTTGAAAATGTATTGGTCCCTTAAACGTTGGCAATCAGATGATGTTGCCGCGCGAATGGCTTAAACGAATTTATCAACTGGAGGTGAAAACCCGGTTGATGTCTCAACAATTGTTGAGTGGAAACTATGCGTCCATCTTTCTGGGTCGGGGCATGGATTTCGATGATGTGCGTCCCTATCAGCCCGGGGATGATGTGCGTCGGATTGATTGGAATGTGACAGCGCGGATGCGTGCAACCTACGTCAAACGTTTTACCGAAGAACGGGAAATCACCTTTGTGATTCTGGTGGATCTCAGTGCGTCGGGACAGTATTCGACCCGGGAAAAAAGCAAATTGGAATTGGCTGCTGAGTTGGCCGGGACCCTGGCTTTCAGTGCGTCGAAATCCAACGACCGGATTGCTTTGCTGGCCTTTACGGATGAGGTGGAGCTCTACATTCCGCCAGGGAAGGGTACGGATCATGTGATGCATATGTTGCGGACCATTTTGTTTCATAAACCTAAGTCCACAGGTACCAATCTTGATAATGCCCTGCGTTATTTAAACCGCGTGCAAACGCGACCTGCCATGGTATTTTTGATTTCGGATTTTCAAGATCAGGGCTACGAACGGACGCTTTCGATGACCAATCAACAGCACAGTGTGGCGGCCTTTGTGATTCAGGATGCAGGCGAGGTGTCTCTCCCCAAAGCGGGGCGGATGGTCTTGCATGATCCGGAGACGGGAGAGCAGGTAGTGGTGAATACCAGCGACCCCAAAGTACAACGGGCCTATGCAATGGCGGTGGCGGAACAGATTGAAACCCGTACCCGCATCCTGCGTCATGCAGGGGTGAAGCATATGTTGGTGGATAGCGCTGAATCCTATGTTTCGCGTTTGGCGCATTTCTTATCGGCGGAGCTCACCCGGAAAATTGTATGAGTATGGAAAAACCATTTCAATTCCCTGAGTTGGTGGAGGACCTTACTTTGCTGACCCCACCACCGGAACGGGGATTTTCCTGGCTGTGGCTGGGGTTGGGACTGTTGGCGTTGTTGATCTTGGTGATTCCGCTGATGTGGGCATTCCGTTCGAAAAATAAACAGGCGAATTTGCCCGTACCTGAAGAACCGAAACCCGATCCCTCGCTGGCGGCGATGGCAGGGTTAAAGCAATTAAGAGCGCAACTCACGGTGCTGGGAAAAAAAGAAGTGGGGATTGAAGTGGCCAGGATTATGCGGGTGTATGTTTGTGATCGTTTTGACCTGCGTGCTCCTTATCAGACGACCTCAGAATTTCTTAACACGATCGCGAGGGCTGAAGCCTTTCCAGAAGGCTTGGAAGAAATGGTGGGAGAGGTGTTGGCGGCCTGTGACCGCATGAAATTTGCAGCTCAATTTTATTCGCATGATTCACTGGAAGAGTTGATCGATGCGGTCGAACATCTGATAACGGTGACCCCTTTGCCAGTGGAGGATGAGACGCATGACTGATTCCCTCCTGGACAGTTCGTGGATTCATTTTGACCACCCCTGGGTCTTGTTGTTATTTTTAGGATTGCCCTTTTTGGCCATGTTGTTGGGGAAAGAACGTCCTGCACCTTCTGTGGCCTTTACGGGTTTATCTTTATTGCCAGCGCATCTGAAAAAGCCCAAAGGCGGACCGAAACGACTGCACCGTGATGTATTACGTTATGTAATTTTGAGTATATTTATTTTGGCGTTGGCCCGGCCTCAGCGTCCCTACGGCAATTTGCCGGACCATGCAAAAGGGATCGATATTATGTTGAGCTTGGATTTTTCCAAATCGATGGAGGTCGAAGATTATATCTGGGAAGGGAAACAGGTCAGTCGGAAAAAAGCATTGGTTGAAGTCATTAAAAACTTTATGGAAGACCGTACCCAGGACCGGTTCGGTATTTGCGGTTTTGCAAAGTTTGCATATCTTGCGAGTCCACTCACCCTGGATCAAAATTGGATTTCCCAGATTCTTGATAATATCGATACAGGTACGGGAACCGCCATTGGCGATGGGATTATGTTGAGTGTGGATTATATGCTGGAAAATCCTGACCGGGAGAAAACCATTATTTTGGTTTCGGATGGCTTGAATAACCGGGGAACGCCTCCGCTTGAGGCAGCCCGTTATGCAGCTCAGCAAAATATCCGTATTTACACCATACGAATCTTTCCGCAAATCCTGAGGACTTCAGCCTATTCGCAGAACGTGATGTTTCGGATTGCCGAAGAAACCGGTGGACAATTTTATCAGGCGACGGATACCCATTCGTTGACCTCGATTTATGATCAGATTGATGAATTGGAGGTCAAACGGGTGGAGCAAAAACGCTTTCAGTCTTATCATGAACTCTTCCCCTGGTTTTTGGCGTTGGCTGCGGGCTTGTTGGTTGTGGAATTGGTTTGTAGGCAATGGCTTTTCCGGAGGTTACCATGAAATTTGCGCATGGGTGGATATTGGCGCTGATTCCGGTGGTGGTCTTGCTTTGTCATCTTTTTTATCTGTACACGGATAGACGGCATAGGGTTAGGCTACAACGCTTTTTAGGTGGCGCATATGCGCGACATCTCAGTGCTACGGGGAAATCCCCGGTGTGGCGTCCCCGCAGATATTTCCATACCTTATGTTTGGTGTTTCTGCTGGTTGCGGTGGCGCGACCATATCTGCCACCGGATCCGGATGAAGTTGAAGAGCGTCAACGGGTGGGGGTGGACATGATGATTGCCCTGGATGCCTCAAAAAGTATGTTGGCGAATGATGCATTGTCAACGACCGCCTGGCAGAAGCAGGCAGAGAAAAGACTCACGGGAAAAGCACCGTTGGTTACAGGATTGAAAGGGCATGATATGAAAAATTTCAGATCTAACCGTAGCCTGGCAAGTTTTGAGATTGAAGGCACGATGCGTCGACTTACGGCGGCCAAGGAGTCCATATTTGATTTGTTGACGCTGTCTCGAGGAGACCGCATAGGTCTAATCGCTTTTACTGAAGAGGCCGCTTTGCGTGCCCCATTGACCTATGATTTTGAAGCCTTGTCTTTGGTGTTGGATTCGGTGAGTCCTGCCACTGTCCCTCCGGGGGGGAGTTCTATAGCTTCTGCCATTACGCGGGCCATTTCAATTTTTGAAGGTCAGGATATAGACCGACCGATCCTGGTGGTTATCTCCGATGGTGAAGATCATGAAGGGGATGCGATGGAGGCTGCGATGAAATTTCGGCAGGACGTGAATGGGGTTATTTATACCGTGGGGGTGGGGACGAGTGGTGGTTCGTCCATTCCGATCAGTAAAGAAGGACGGAATCCTTACTTACGGGATCAGTTTGGGCGAAATGTGCATACGCGGTTGGATAAAATATCGTTGACCCGTATTGCCCGTGCCACAGGTGGGCGTTATGTGGATCTCGGGGAAGATGGCGAAGGTTTGCAAGAGATCTACCGTCAGTATCTCAAACCCATGGGAGACAATGTGCCAGAAGAATTTCAAGGTGATGCGAAAGAGTATTATCAGATTCCCTTGGGGTTGAGTTTATTGGCGCTGCTGTTTGAAATGTGCGTGCGTGCCCGCCCTCAAATCATTAAAACCGAAGCGGTGTTACCATCATGAAAACCAAGACGCTGTTCTGTGCGCTGTTCCTTTCAGGGAGGTTGCTGTTGTTGAGTAGTTACGGCGCGACTGTGGAGGAAATTGTGGTTTTAGCTGAAGCACAAATGACGGCAGGAGATCCTGAGGCCGCTCGATCTTTGTTGGTGGCCGAGTTGCAACAAAAGCCCGAAAACCCTTATTTGCTGTATAATTTGGGGCTTACTTATGTTGCCGAAAATGAGTTGGCCCTGGCTGAAGAAACTTTCAGGAAAGCGGATTTATTTGTGACGGATCCTGAATTGCATGCCCGCATTTTCGCGCAGCAGGGAAATATTCAGGCGAAGTTAGGTCGCGCGAGTTATGATACAGATCCGGATATGGCGCTTCAACAGTGGCGCAGTGCGCATCAGTATTATCAAAGTGCTTTGCGCAAAGATAAGAGCTTAGAGTTGGCGAAAGATAATGGCAATGTGACCCGTGAGGGTATGGTGGCGCTCATTGTGAAAGGGACGGAAACGAGACTCGCAACAGCGGAGGCCTTTGAACGGAACACGTACGTCAAGATTGATATGTTGCGGAGGTGTTATCAGGATCTGGATGAGGCGCTGACGCTTTCCCCCAAGCATGAGCAGGCGCAGAACTTATATAAACAGGTGGAAAACTTGTTGGCGGAAAACCTGAATTCCTTGGCGGAGAACAAACTTGCAGATGCCAAACAGTATTTGGAAAGCAATGCGGAAGAGACAAATGAAAAGAAAAGGAAGCAGGCTTTTGGAAAAACGGTAGATGCCGCAACACAATCGATTCAACTGTTTGAGGATGCCGCTTCCTTATCGACAGAACCTGAAAAGTTTGAAAAGAAGATTGCGGAAGGACAGGCTCTGCTTTCTCAAGCCTATTTGGGGATGGGAAAAGATAAACTGGAAAGCATGGAAGCGATGCCGGAGAAAAGGCAGTCTGCGATTGCTGAAGCGGCACTGGAAAATTTCCAACAATCACTTGCGGCCGATCCGGGCAATCAAGAGGCGGAAGGGCTTATAGATGAAGTTGAACAGATGCTGGCTCAAAAATATGAGGCAGAGGCTGATGCGTTGGTACAGGATCTGGAGCGTTTAAATAAAGAGACGAGTAAAGCCTCTAAACGTAAACATGCGGATGAGTTGTATGATCAAGCTTTGGCGTTGAATCCTGATGATGAGGAATTGCAGGCGAAAGACAAAGCAAATGCGTTGGCATTGGCGGGACTTTTAAATGAAACCGGGAAGCAGAAAATGGAAAAAGGGGAAGCGATGCTGCCTGATAATCCGGAAGGGGCGATTACAAATTTAGAAGCGGCAGCCTCTGATTTTAATCAAGCCATGTCTCTGCTTGAAGAGCACGGTGACGAGGCGGGAAGCCAAGCGGCCCAGGCGGCGGCTGATGATGCGGCAGCTGCCGCGGATGGGGCGGTGGACAAGCTTGCCGAAGCGCCTCAGCCCGGTGACTCCCCTGATGGTGCGCCGGGTGCGAAAGCCAGTGAAGCGCCACAACCCGGAAGTCCGGGAGAAACGCCACCTGGCGCACCCGGGTCAGAAACTGGCGGTTCATCTGAACCGACGATGGGGCAATTGCAAAAATCCTCGGACCAGGCAATGTCGCTCCTGCAACAGGCACGGGCACTTGCACAGGAGGCGGCCTCCGCCACGGATACAGGTGCCACCGAGGCGGGAACACCGACTTATCAGTCCATCTCCTTTGTCGCTGAAGGCGGGGACTTTAATAATGATACCGTAGGGTCCGGTGGCGAAAAAGAAGGAAACTTTAATACGCAACCTATGAAAAAACCGGCGCGGGACTGGTAGTACACATAAAAGTATCGGATCCTGTGATCAAGGGGACACCTGTCCAGATGTTGATGAAAACGCGGTGACAATTTGTGAAATCTGTGGTTGAAAAACGAAACCCGTTTCCCCACCCCAAAACAACATGAAAATTGAACGCAGCTATAAATCCACGATGACCCCCTTTGAATTAAATTGCGGGGATGAACTGGTTTACACTCGAAGGAACGGAGCAACGGTCACTATCGAACTGTTGAAGACGGATGCCGTCATCCTGGAGCGGGAATATGGACGCTACGATTATGGCAACACCCAGGGGGAGATTTCAGTTTATGGATTTTCCTGTATCCTTCGGGTTGACGGCAAGGAAATTGAAATTCACCGGGAAGTGGGGTCACAGGCCTGTTTTTATAAACCGGTTCAAATTGACGGAATTCATCTTTGGCTGGATGCGGTCAAATGTATTTTCGATACGTCATTCGATCATCATATTTCCGGGGGTGGCTTTCTGGTCGAAAAAGATTTTCTGGGAGGTCATGTATGCATGCCGCGTCAGGATGCGCGCTTTGTGATTCAGGATGCGGAGGCTTCCGTTTGTCCGGAAGTGATGGATTTTTGGTGTGAACTTCCACATGGCAAGCCACGAATTGAAGACTGCTACAATGGGGAAGATTGTTGGATGGGGCCGTATGGCGGTGCCTTCGCGCATTGCGGTTTGGATATCAATATGCCTGCAGGCAGTTTGTTATATGCACCGGTGGATTTAGATATGCAATACTACCACACCACCCTGGCCGCAGGTTTTAATAACAACCGCTGGCACGGATTCCGTCATTGGAAAGACAACAGTATTTGGCGCATCTCCACTTCACATCTGATTGAGGCTTTGGTTCCTGAATACGGCCCGGTCATGCGGGGGGAGGCCTATGCGACCACCGCCGGTACTGCGGTGGGTGCGCATCAACACACCCATTTTAATTTTCACGTTACCGAGTTGGGCGGCAGCTACTTTCTTGATCCCTGGATCCTCTTTTGGCAAATGCTGCGGGACAATGCCTGAGGACCCTTTTCTTCAAGAATGACTTTGGGCGGAGCGGCGGCCGAAAACCAAAATCATGACACAACCATTGATGAACATAATCAGACTATACACCACGGCCGGGATGGCGATGCGTGGGTTTTCCAAGAGACCCAGGGAGATGGCGAGGGCCAGCGTGCCGTTTTGGATTCCGGTTTCAATGGAGAGGGTAATGCGTTGCCGTAATCCGAGTCCGATGAGCGTGGCGAGTCCAAAACCGATAGACATGGTGATGGCATTCAAACTAAAAGCCGCAGGTCCGGCAATGCTGAATTGGTGAAGAAGATCCTCTTCTTGTATTACCGCGATCACGACAATGATTGCCAGAAAAGTCAGTGACATGATATTTACAGGTTTTTCCAGTTTACGTGTCCGCTCTGGAAATATTTTGTGGATCAACATGCCAATGCAGATGGGAATGACAGAGACAATCAACAATTGAATGAGTGTTTTGATGAAAGGTAGGGTTATGGTGCTGTCCGTTTCCAGAAAATGACTGAGAGAAGCGCCGACAATCAGGGGAATGGTAAAAGGAGTGATTAAACTTGAGAAAGCGGTTAGTGAAACCGAAAGTGCGGTATCTCCTTTGCTTAAATGGGAAATCATATTGGAAGTGGCTCCACCGGGACAGGAAGCGATCACCATTAGACCTACTGCAAGTTCTCCTTGTAATCCAAAGAGGGTGCAGAGAATATAGGCAATGAGGGGGAGGAGCAATATCTGTAAAACCAAGCCTAAGATGCTGGCTTTGGGTTTACGAATGATCCGTTTAAAATCGACCGGGCGAAGGGTCATGCCCATCCCTAGCATGATCAGAATAAGAGCGAGGGGAAGTGCAACGGTTTTAAGCATGGAAGGGTTTTAAACTTTTGAATGGGCGATTGTCAACTGTAGCGGGATGGATTGTTGACATTCTCGACTCAGGGTTTGAGTACTGGTTCTTTGAATGAAATTGGCTACTTGTGCAGTAAGGTTGTGCTTTTTTTTTAGGTCTTGAATATGGCGAGTATTTGTATATACAAATTAATGCTCCTGAGTTGATTGTTCATCTGGGTATGCAAAATAAACTCGTTAAAATTTTACGAAATTCCCCCCTGAAAGGCTTCACTACCTTAAAGAAATATACCCCCTTTGAAAGGGTTCGCATTCAGAAAAAGGAACCTATTATATGAAAAATATTTCGAGAATGATCCGTAAGTCCTGGATCCCATTGTTGTTTTTAAATGTTGTATTTGCAGGAATTGTCCATTGCGAACAGAAGGTTTTGAAGGATATTGCTTATGACGACGATCATAAATCCCAGTTGATCGATGTATACTTGGCTTCAACTGATAAGCCCTCTCCAGTCATAGTGTTCATTCACGGCGGAGGATGGCGTTCCGGATCGAAAAATCGGGTTCCAAGTTTTCTGCGAAATGCACATGCTGAAGGCTGGCTCACTGTGGTGTCGGTCGAGTATCGTTTTACCAATGTGGCCACCCATCCTGCTCAGGTAGAGGATTGCACCCGTGCTATACAATTTGTGCGGCTGAATGCGGAAAAATGGAATATTGATCCCGATCGAATAGCAGTAACTGGCGGATCGGCAGGTGGACATTTATCGGCGTATGTCGCGCTTCAAGACGACATGGCGAATCCTGAGGTTGCGGATCCTGTGGAGAGGCAAAGTTCGCGGGTGATGTTTGCAATTCCTTTCGCCGGGCCGACTGATTGGAGTCTGCTGAGTAGCATCGAACATCGGCATACCGGTTATCGGTTGCTGATAGGGTATGAGCCTGGAACACCGTTTACCGAGATGGCTGGCGACCTTATCAAGGATGTTTCACCTTTGAGTTTTGTGAGTTCGGACGACCCACCTATGCTGCTTGTACATGGTGATAAAGATCGAACGGTCCCCTTGGAACACTCTATGGTCCTTCTTTCTTCACTAAGAGCTGCAGGGGTTCCCGCGGAACTTTATACTGTGAAGGGAGCGAAGCATGGGGTTGCCGGTGCGGAGGGGGAAGGCGCGGTCCGCGCTGATGCATATATAAGAGAAAAATTCGGGGTGCCGAAGAAGCCCGAACCTCAGGTCCCTTAAAATTTCAATCGATGGAAATGTATATATAAATATTGTGAAGAAAGGGCCGGTATGAGAAAAGTAACTTAAGATGGTGTTTTCCATCTCTTTTTGCCCCAATTTATTCTCGCAGCTATTCAAAGGAATTTTATGGAAATATTCGGTGTAATACTCTCTCTTGTCGGTCTGATGTACTTTGCGTACAAAGGTGTAAATGTTCTGGTACTCGCACCGCTAATGGCATTGTTTGCATGTTTGTTTCAGGCCGGCACCCCTTACATGGGGGTCTATACGCAGGTTTTTATGCCTGCACTGGGTGGGTATCTCTTAAAATACTTCCCCATATTTCTCTTAGGGTCCATTTTCGGGAAATTTATGAGTGATAGTGGGGCGGCAGAAGTGATCGGACAATTCATCGCTGGAAAGCTTGGAAGTGAAAGAGGAGTGCTGGCAGTGGTACTGGCCTGTGGTTTGCTTACGTATGGTGGTGTTTCACTCTTTGTAGTGGCCTTTTGTATGTACCCTATTGCAAATTCCCTTTTTCAAAATGGGAATATCCCGAAGCGTTTAATTCCGGCGTCCATCGCACTGGGAAGTTTTACCTTTACCATGACGTCTTTGCCTGGAACCCCAGCCATTCAGAATGCAATTCCTATGCCTTATTTCGGGACAACGGCTTTTGCTGCTCCCGGATTGGGAATGATAGGTGCGCTGGTTATGTTCTTCAGTGGAATGGGGTGGCTCAATTCCAGGACCAAAAAAGCTCACGCGAAAGGAGAAGGTTTTGGCGGAGAGTTTGTGTCGAATAAAGTTATTGAGACCGTGACTTCTGTGACGTTTTTTAAAGCCCTCTGTCCACTCATCATCGTCGTGGTTTTGAACTATCTCTTTTCAAAAATATTCCTTCCTCGTTTCGATCATACATACTTGAGTGAGTTGAAGTATGGGGCGGTTTCTCCCAGTCAAGTCCTCGGTCTCTGGTCTCTGATTATTTCACTCACCCTTTCAATTCTGATATTGTTCTTAATTTACCGGAAGCAGTATAATAATGCTTTAAAAACATTAAACGAAGGAACCTATGGAAGTCTGCTTCCCATATTTAATACGGCTTCAGAAGTGGGCTACGGCGCCACGATTGCTTCCCTGAGTTCCTTTGTCCTTATCAAAGATTCGGTTCTTGGAATCACCCCTGAATACCCCCTTGTTTCAGAGGCCATCTCGATTAACGTATTGGCCGGGATCACAGGCTCGGCCTCCGGAGGGTTAAGTATCGCGTTAGAAGCTTTATCTGAAAGTTATTTAAGTTTGGCCGCTGCCGCAAATATTTCCCCGGAACTCTTGCACCGCGTCGCCTCTATGGCCTGTGGAGGTTTCGATACCCTTCCTCACAATGGTGCCGTGATTACACTCTTAACCATTTGTGGACTCACCCATAAAAAATCCTACTTTGATATTGGAATGGTCGCGGTTGTTTTTCCATTCCTTGCTACCTGTGTTGTGATACTGATTGGAACTTTAACCGGAAGCTTTTAAAGAGGCGGCCGCCATGCTTCGTCGTTTTATTTAGTTTGGATTCTTTTGTGATTCCAACAATTCAATCATGCCATGGGCCAAACGTTTGCCGAATTCGAGCTCTCCCTCCACGGTGTAGTGAATTTTGTCATTGGCTTGAGGGATACTGTCGCAGTCGATGACTTTGAACCCCGGATACGTCAGTTTGGATTCGACCTCACGGATATCCATCACAAAGGGAGCGATTTCGGGATTCGGAATTGCGAGATTGATCACCAAAGGCATATTGGGGGCATCGTAGTCTTTGCGCGCTGACTCAATGAGTGATATCATGTTTTCTTCGAATGCCTGGGCGCGGGCTTCGGTTCCACCATCGCGTTCGCCGGCCTGTACAACCATGCCTTTGATCCGGATCGGACGGCTTGCTTGTGCTTTCTGAACCGTAGCCAGGGTTTTCCCGTATCCTTTGTTATCTTTGACTGCGGTAAGTTTAGACATGATGATCCCGATGGGTTTGCCGAGATAGTCGGCCATGATGGGTCCGAAGGTTACTTCGGGACCGAAGATTTCTTTCTTTTTATAAGGTGCTTTGCCTGCCTGGAGGGGGACCCATTTGTCATTTTGAAAAACAAGAATATTTGGGTGGGGCTGGCGTAATTCTTCCGGTAATTTTCTTACCTTTGCGGCGACCCCTGCCATATTACTGGTGCCCACCATGACGAATACGTCTAAGGGTTCCGTGGGTGCGGGTTCTTCTGAAACTGCGCAGAAGGCAATGCTTAGGATCAGGATGAAGAAAGAGAGGGTTGTTTTCATTTTTTTGATTTGGTTTGGGTGAATATCCACTGGTGTAGGGCGATAGTTCTGTAGGCGGGTTCCCATGAACCGTGTCCGGCATTGATCTCTGAGTATTTGGGGGAGCCGCCCGCAGCTTTCAGTGCGGCGATGAGTTCTCTGCTGTTTTTGACTGGAACGGTGGTGTCATTGACGCCGTGCCAACACCAGATAGGTACATCTTTGAAAACAGAGACTTTACTGAGGTCTCCACTTCCGCAAATCGGTACGGCGGCGGCAAACAGTTCAGGTCTGCGATAAAGCATTTCCCAGGTGCCAAAACCGCCCATGGACATACCGGTGATGTAAATACGGTTGGTGTCAATGGGATATTGCGCAATAAGTTGATCCAGGGTTTCGAGAACCCCGATCATTACTGCATTGGGGTCTTCATTATAGGTGAAGTTGTTGTTGTCCTTGTTGCCAATTTTTTTGAAATCATTCCATCCTGTGCCCTTTGGACATTGGGGGGCGAAAATATAGCAAGGGTTTTCGGCTTGGGCATCCGCATCAAAAAATCGATACGCGAGACTCATGGGTTTGAAGTTGTCTTTACCGCGACTTCCTGACCCGTGAAGAAAAACAATCAAAGGGCGCTTATTATTTTCAGATGCATCTACAGGTGTGAAAAGACGCCAGGGAACTTTGGTTTTCTTGTCTTCAGAAATGTATTCCCCGGCAGTCATGTCCTGAAGGATCGGGACCATATCTTTGTCAATTTTAGGATGATCGGGATGGGGGACGTTCTTTGCACGCTTAGGCAATTGTTGAGCCGAAAGTGACGACATGCACAGGGTGAGTAATATGAGGGCTGTGGTTTTAAATATTTTTTTCATTGAGACCGGGAGGTAAGGGATGTGTCAGGAAGACGGTGGATTTATTTTAAACATTGCTTAGGGAATAGGGGTGTAGCCCCATTGGGTAAGCAGGGTATTGGCAATGAACTTGTTGCCGGCTGCATTGGGATGAATCCCGTCTTTGGTCAGATGCCCTGCTTCATCATTGTTTAAATTGATTCGGGAAAGTTCATCCATGAACCCGGTTCTGAGGTCAATGAATACGCTTTCTGTTTCTGCTGCCACTTCTCTGCATACCTGGGCATATTCATCAATCAGCACGTCATAGGGGTTGTGCCCTTTGGTTTTTTCTCCACGAACTGCCGGGGAGCAGACGACGACTTTTGCACCCATTGCTTTACAGCTGGCGATCAATTTCTTTAGAATTACCCGGTACTCATCCGGTGGGGATCCTTTATTGTCTTCGATCAACCGGACATCATTGATCCCGATAAAGATGACCACCACATCCGGGTGTTCCGGCATCATTTTGGATTGAATGGCAGATTTCAGAAATTTGATTCCCCGTCCGCCTTTGGCAATGGTTTGAAATTGAATCTGGTTGTCGGGATACCGCTCATCCAGGGTTTGGTCAATCAAAGTAACAAATCCGGTTTTGGTAGTGGAAGCGACGGTGATGGAGTCCCCAAGGAACAGGACCTGATCACCATTTTTTAAAAAAGATTCCGCAACCAGCAATGGAGCACCGAAACTTAAAAGCATCAAAGCGGGTATGAATAATTGTTTCATTACCAAACCTTCGCAGGGTCAAGGGGGTGATGATCTTGTGGATCAAAAGGTGGCCATGTTCTTTCCAGAGCCGCGGCGGGCCAACCGATTCGGTCCATCATGTTTACCATTTGGAACATAAGGTCAAGTTTTCGGGAACCGTGGTTGGTGACATGAATATCCCGCAATACCGTGAGATCGGTACCGGCTTCATTTATTTGCTTTAAGACTTTGAGCATCATGGGACGGTGGCGGCAAGAGCTTTGGGCGGCATCAATTCTTAGATGCGCAGGGTCTCCCGGCCAGATACCGGTGAGGGCAAGAATTTGTCCGGCTTCAAATGCGGGATCTGAGGGAGGCAGGTCTTCGTACCAATACAGGGGAATGCCCGCCTGCAATAAGCGTCTTTGATAGTCGAACAATTCCTGTCCCTCTAAATTCGGATGCTTGATATTGTTTTCCAGGCAGTAGGCGGCCAACTCACCGGCCGCTTCGCCAATGGCCCACTCCACATTGTGCAGGCGATAAGCCCCGTTGGCAATTTGGGTGACCCCGATCCCTTTATTCGCTACCGCGAAGTTTTTCAAATCCGGACTGACCAAAGCCCCAAGTGGGATTTGGTAAGGCCGGGTCATTTGCACCATGCCTCCACCACCGGCCGAGCGGTGATGAATATCAATCATGTAAGCGCCTAAACCTACTGAATTGGGGAACTGCCGGGCACGAGAACCAGATTGGAATTGGGTGGAAAGGTCTTCTTCCACTACGACTTCACAAGCGCGAAGCCGTCTGCCTTCCCGGACATAGGGACCTTGAGCCAATCCGTCCGGTGTTCCGGTGGCCTCCGGCATCGGGCGAATCTCCGGATAACCAAAACCGCCATCGTCACGGGGAGCTTCGGTTTGCAACCAGTACAAGTATGCGCGGCTGAGTTGTTTGGCTTCTTCAAGTGCTTTGAGGCCGTCGGGGTTGTCCACGAAACCATCTCCACGATAATCATTGCTGCCCACATTGATGACCGCACGACTGGTTTTGAGTTCAGGATCGTCGAAGTTTTTGAGATCCACCAGACAACGGTAGAACCAGAAGGGAATAATCCGTTCACCTGTGACCTTGCTGAATTCCAACTCGAAAAATTTTCCAGGCTCGTCTTTTCTGGCACCCAGGTTTCCCAGTTCAAAAGGCTGGCTGTCCCGGAGGCTTTCGTAGTGGGCTGGTTTTTCAATGGTGTGGTTTTTACCGGGGACGAATTCTACTGCAATACAGTATGTATAGGACTGAACGGCTTTGGGGTCCGCAATCTCCGGAGCGTGGGTTTCATCAAAGGTGGCTTTGGCTTCTTCCCCCAAACCGTACTCTAAATTGAGGAGGGGATAGGTGTCGCCGGTTTCACTGCCATCTAAAAAGAAGTCGGCGGTTACGGTGAAAGATTGCTCTGGATTGTCCAATGATTTACAGCTCACGGAAAGTACCCGGTCTTCAGTTCTTTTGGCTGAAACAGGGATGCTGCGGGGGAGAATGATACATTGGCCGCTTTTCACTTCAGGTGCCAGGAGTTCCATGATCACTTGATAGGCCACATGGGATTCTGCAGTTACGGGAGCACATGCTGCATTGCCGGTACAGAGATGAAGTTGCGAAGCGCCCAATGGGGAGAGCGTATATTTTTCTTTGTAGTGATTTCTCAAACGCTCACGTAAATTGGCGTAGCGGGCGTTCATCATGGTCTCGCCGACGGGATCGTAAAATTCGTCCATGACACACAGTGCCTGGCTGGTGGCTTGACCGCCGATCCAATCGAATTCATCTGTAATTACCACCCGTAAGCCCCGGTCCAGCATGGCTCTGGCTGCAGCTACCGCACCGAATCCTCCTCCTATCACTCCTACATCTGTTTGGTATTCTTTTAAATTTTGCATCATTTTTTCCACTGATTCCCGTACGCAATTCGGTTGCAGGAGTCGTGGTTATAATGTATATACAAAGTGTGCGTTGTCAAGTGTGGCCGCGGGATGGGCAAAGAGAATTTTTCTTGCCTGTCGGCCCGAAGGGGTTAAACTTATTTTTGCATCTCTGAGAGAATATTTTCATGCCTTCAGTACCCAAACCACGAATTCCCCTCCATATTCAACTTCGGAACACTTTAATCAGTCAGTTCGATCAGTACAGTGACGGGGAACGCCTTCCGACAGAAATGGAAATTGCGGAGAAGCATAACATCTCCAGACTTACTGTACACAAAGTCTTGAATGAACTTCAGCGCGACGGCTATGTCATCCGCCAAGCCGGGAGGGGGACCTTTGTCCGGCACGGAGACCGGCAAGTGCATACCGATGAGATTCGAACCAGCAAAGGGAGTGTATTGCTGGCGTATCCGGATTGGTTCAGTTTTGATTTTTGGTCCAAGTTGCGTCGGGCCCGTCAGTTGGCACACAGTCACAGTCTGGGCCTGGTGGATTATATGTTCACCAGCGAAACCATGTACGAATCGCTGCAAAAATTGTGGGAGAGCCGGGATGATATCCGCGGAGTGATTATCATTCCACCGGGGGGACCCATTTCGGACGAAGCGGTAAAGCTCTTCGATAGTTTCGGGGTGCCGGTAGCGTTGTTAAGTCCCAATGCGAAATTGCCGAAGGATATCCGCAATGTGTATACCGTTAACCAGGATTTTTCCCGTATTGGCTATATCGATGTTTCCACTTTGGCCGATCGCGGGCATGAAAAAATTGCTTATATTGCCAGTGAACCCTGGGATGAATCGTACCGTCTGCAGTTAGAGGGGATGCGCAAAGCATTGGCCGACCGGGGAATGTCCCGCAAAGCATTGTGGTCACCGAAGCGGCATGCCAAACCCTGGGAAGTGGCCAGTGATTTGGCTTATGAAATCACCCGGGATGTTTTGGTCAAAGTGGAACCCACAGCTTTGATTTTTGACAATTTACCCGATGCAATGGGGGGCATGCGGGCCGCCTGGGAAGCTCCGCTGGTGGATGCGGAGAAACTGACCGTGGTTTTGAATGCGCCCTGGTTGGGTTTGGAAAACTATTTTTGGCCCCCACCCATTTTGATTTCCTGTGACCTGAATGAAATTGTGGAAGGGGCTTTTTCGATTATTCTGGGAGAGCATAAATCGAATGAACGCAAGTTGCTGGTAAAAGTTCGGGTAAAAGACGGACTGAGAAATCCGTAATCTGTTCTGCTTGGAAAACGTGAAGTAGACATGCCATTCATTAATATTTGTATCATAAATTAGAAAATTAATAGCCTCATGAAAAAACCACATATTATCATTTTTAATCCGGATCAATGGCGGGGGGACGTCATGGGACATCTGGGAAATCCCGCAGCCCACACCCCAAACTTGGATCAGTTTGCGACCGAGGAGGGCGTATCTTTTTCTCAGGCCTTTTGCCAGAATCCGGTTTGTACCCCCAGCCGCTGCAGCTTTATGACCGGTTGGTATCCGCATGTTCGCGGGCACCGGACGATGTTCCACATGCTTCACGAAGAAAAGGGGGAACCCAACCTTCTGAAAGTATTAAAAGATGATGGATACTTTGTGTGGTGGGGTGGCAAGAATGATTTATTGCCCAAGGGGACGGGCATGGATGAATCCTATGATATACGTTTCCAAGCGACGGAAGAAGACTTTCAGCGTTGGGGGCTCACCCCCAGAGAAGGTTCACACTCCGGGGATTACGCTTGGCGGGGAGAACCGGACGGCGAGATGTATTTCAGTTTTCTCAAGGGGAAATTGGATAAAGGGGATGAAGAGGTTTATGCCGATACAGACTGGGCACGTTTTCTGGGGGCCATGGATTTTATTCGGAGTTATGAAGGCGATAAACCGCTGTGCATCTATTTGCCATTGGATTATCCTCATCCGCCTTATGGGGTGGAAGAGCCCTGGTTCAGTATGATTGACCGGGATAAACTTCCGGCGAGAATTCCCGGTCCGGAATCCTGGGAAGATAAACCCAAAATTTTGGAACGTATAGCTGTAAATCAAAATCTTCAGTCTTTGACCGAGGAGACCTGGTCCGAACTTCGTGGAACCTACTATGGAAGTTGCGCGCGTCTGGATCATCAGTTTGGCATGCTGGTGGATGCGCTGAAACAAAAAGATTTTTATGATGATGCCGCAATTTTCATGTTTTCGGATCATGGAGATTTTACCGGGGATTATGGTTTGGTTGAGAAGGCCTCCAACACCATGCAGGATTGTCTGACCCGGGTGCCGTTACTGTTTAAACCTCCTGCAGGTGTTTCTGTCCAACCCGGGATTCGTGATGCCTTGGTGGAACTGGTTGATTTTTCCGCCACGGTTTACGACCTGACGCAAATAAATCCGGGTTATGATTCCTTCGGGAAGAGTCTGTTGCCGCTTGTCGCGGGTGATTGTGATCAACACCGGGATGCTGTTTTTTGTGAGGGCGGGCGCAGACCCCAAGAATTTCAAGCCATTGACCGGGGAAGTAACAGTGATGTCCCGGCAGACCCGAAGGGACTTTATGGACCGCGGGTGGTGGAGGAAGCTTCAGAAGATCCTTTTGTTCACTGTAAAGCGGCCATGTGCCGGACCCGAACCCATAAATATGTCCGAAGGCATAAAGAACTGGATGAGCTGTATGATTTAATAAATGACCCCGGCGAACAGAATAACCTCATACGGGATCCTGATTATTCGGAGATCCTCGGCGAACTCCGGGAGCGGATGTCTGATTGGTATATGGATACCTGCGATGTGGTACCGCAAGATAAAGACTTACGGTAGCAAACTTAAATAATAATAAACCAACAATCAATTTGGTGGAATCAAGGTGTTTCGGAGTTATGAATACTAACAATAATAAGGCTTCGGAACAGGAGAATCCTCGAGATGATTCCCGTTTGATTTGTGAACGGTGTGGAACCCGCGGGGCGTTTATTATGGGAGAACGCTGTCTTTGCGAAACTTGTTATTTCGAATGTAATTCCTGTTGCGGAGAATTCGGATCGGATGACCGGTCGGAGCTTCCTCCACCCGAAAGTGAATAAAAAAAATCTCTGTCTGCAGCCCTCTGCGCTTACCAATCGCGTTTTACATCCTGCCGTTCGGTATCATAATTCCGTTGGCGGAAGATATCACGGGTAACTTTTAGATCGCGCAGGTTTTCATTTTCAAAATCAATTTCGGCGGTGGTGTCTTCAGGAGCAGTAGGGTCGCCGTCTTGATCCGAGGGCTGGGAAGGCTGACTTTTCTCTTCAGCAAGCCTTTTTTTATTCAGGCCGTCGCGCAATTCGGAAAGTTTCTGCTTCGCTTGTTCTCTGGAAGCTTCCGCAGATTCCAGACTCGGATCCAGATTGCTTGCCATTTCATATTCTTTAATTCCCCGTTCCATTTTGGAAATTTCTGTGGTTAATTCATTTTCGCTTTTTTTCGAATGATCCGTTTCTTTTCCTGTTTCCAATGCCATGAACTGATCCATCCATTCAGATCCTTTGGTGAGTTTGTCTCCGGATTCCTCATGCGCTTTTGCCAAGGATTCCTGTGCATCCTCCAGTTTCTGTTGGAGTCCCGGATCTTCCCCTTCCGTCATGTTTTGCACATCCTCATAATCATTCACGGCCGTTTCCAAACTTTTCACTTTACGCTCAGGCGTAGTGTCGGTTTCCGATTTTTCCACCAACGCATCGGCACGATCTTCTTTTAACCCCGCAAGTTTTTCCCGGTTTTCAGCTTCCGCTTTTTGAATTTCGGGACTGGTCGAATCTAAACTTAATGCGTCTTCCAGTTTTTCCTGAGCTTTTTCAAGGGAGTCAATGGCCCTGCGTTCATCGTTTTTTTCCATTTGTTTCTCGGAGGCCGCCACATCCTTCATGGCTGATTCCAGGATGTTCTCGGCTGCTTCCCGCGCCAAGTCACCTTTCTCATTTTGCGCTTCCTCGTTATCAGGATTGACCTCCAGTACTTCATCGTATCTTTCGAGAACGGAGTCAATGGTGCTGAGTTTGTCATCCTGGCTCCTGAATTTATCTTTTTCCAGCAGTTTGCGTAAATTGTCCCTGCTTAAGCGGGCATTTTCCAGCGTGACTTGCTCCAGAAGTTCCTTGGATTTCGTCAGGCCTTGTTTCGCCACCTCATAATCCGGATCCTTACTTAAAGCTTCTTCCAAATCCGTTTGTACATCCCGTAGTTTTGATTCAATAGAATCCAGACCCCAACGTTTTCTGCGGGCGTCCGTGTTTTTCTTTTCTCCGTTGAATTTTTTTTCCAAACTTGAGAGGCTGTTGGCAGAGGTGCTGGACATCAGTGCGACAAATTTTTTCTGGGTGGCTTCCATGTTGGCTTGGGCTTTCTTGCTCCCGTCACCCTCCATGTTCACTGAAATTTGGTAGAGGGAAAGCGCTCTGCGGTAGAGGAGGAGCGCATCTTTGACGTTCCGGGCTTTTTCAAACTTCATGGCTTCTTTAACGTCGGCATTTCCCAGTTGAAACAGACTCAACGAAGCCAGGTCCCGTCCCAGTTGTTGATTTTCGCCTTCCAATGACTTCAGGCGGCCCCAGGCATCCCGCGCGATTTTATAATCTTTGGCGAGGTAAGCCGCCAAACCGTAATTGTAGAGGAGATAAGGGTTCGTGGGATCTTTCAGCAGTTCGGTCCGCACCAAAGACATCGCCTGCTCATAGTCCTCTTTTTCAACCGCCTGTTCGGCAAGAGTAAGGGTTTCATAAACTGAAACCGAAACCGCAGGTCTGGGTGTGCTGCTCTGGCTTCGCCCTTGAAAAGAAAAGAAGAGCAAGCTGATCCCGAGGAGGACTTTTAAGGGGGAGGTTTTCATATTATGCACTCCTGGTGTCTCGTTTTCCTTTTACGAAGAAATTTTGTAAGAGCAGGCAGAGAATGGCTGGTACAAGGAAGTAGCGATAGGCCTCGACCGCTTCCGCCATTTCTCTGCTTTCTACCCGTTTGGCCAAGTTACTGAGGCTGAGATCATAGAGCTGTTCCGCACCTTCATTGTTTTCGCCCACAGGATAATATTCTCCTCCCGTGGCCTGGGCAATTTTGCGTAATCCGTTTTCATCCACCCGGCTGATCACTTCCCGCCGATCCGGTCCCTGCACATATCGGGTACGTACAATTTTTCCGGTTTTGTCGCGGGAATGAAGGGGGATTCGGGCTCCTTCTGAACTGCCGACGCCAATGGTGAAAATTTGAATTTGATGTTGAATAAATGCGTCCCGGGCAGTGAGAGCCGCATCACCTTCAAGATCTTCTCCGTCCGTAATGAGCACCAAAACCCGGGTTTCGAGTTTCTTTTCTTCAAATTTTTCCGCCGCCAATTCGATGACTTTCGTAATCGAGGTGCCACCCATCCACAGGGTTTTTTCACTGATACTCTCCACCACTTTATCCAGGGCGGTGGTGTCAAAGGTGAGGGGGGCAATCATTCGGGCTTCCCCGGCAAATGCGAGAATTCCCATCCGGTCTCCTTTCAATCGACTGAGCAAATAGCGGAGGGCGTCTTTCGAAACGGCCATACGGTTGGGATCTATGTCTTCTGCCAACATGCTTTTTGAGGTGTCGATTGCCACCAGAAAATCGATGCCCAAACGGTCAACTTTTTCCGGTTGATCTTCCAGTTGAGGGCGGGCGAGTGCCAGAAAAAGAAACAGTACCCCTAAAAATAGAAAGAAATTATTTAAGCGGTCCAGGCGAGCGTCAGAAGGAATGATAAGCTTTTTAATTTGTTCGTTGCCGAATAATTTCGTCAGCGTCCGCTGACGCATTTTGACCTCAAGCAGTCGAAGTATGGACAGGACGGGCATAACCAAAAAACATGCCCAAAGCCAATGTTGATCACTGAACTTCATGGCAGGGACCTCCGGAAAAAGATCCCCATCAGGATTTCGATCAGGAGCATCCCCAAACCGATGAGCAGAAAGGTTAAAAACAACTCGTTGTAAACTTTAAAAATTCTCTCTTTTATCAAGCTGGTTTCAAGATCATCAATTTGCTGGTAAATGTTTTCCAGGGATGTGTAATCCGCCGCCTGATAAAATTGTCCGCCGGTCATTTTTGCGATGGTGTTCAGCGGATGGTCAATCACCCGGGTGGGACTCAACTTCCGGTAATTTAAGATCTCAATGGGATAGACGCGGATATCTCTTTCCTTGGCATATTTTGCAGCTTCCATGGGCGGAACCCCCGTGTTGCTCAATCCGTCAGTCACGACGATTAGAACCTTGGATTCCGTTTCTGAATCTTTCAGCATTTCCACGGCCGCCACCATCCCGGAACCGATGGCGGTTCCCCCCATGGTTTTTACTTCCCCCATCATTTCCGTTACAAAATCATGATCGGTGGTGAGGGGGCTCACCAAGTACGGATCTTTTGCGAAACCGATCACCCCGATGCGGTCCCGTTCCCGGTTCTCAATGAAATCGGCAATCACTTTGTTGAGCGCATCCAAACGGCTGATGGCTTTTCCTTCGATAAAGAAATCTTTGGCATCCATCGATGCGGAATAATCCAAAACCAATATGACATCGATCCCTTCGTTTTCTTCAAAATCCGATCCTTGCTCCATGCGGGGTTGTGCCAGAGCCAAAATCAGGATGAGCAAGGTAAAGAAGCGGAGAGGGAATCTGAATTTTCCCAATCCGGATCGGGGCGCTTTCTCACCGGGGTTCAGGAGAGTAACCGTCGAAAAGCGAATGGCTGCCGGTCGGGTGTTGCCGGAAAAGGTAAAGAGAATGAGGAACAGGAAAGGGAGCAGCCAAAGCCAGGCCGGTTCACCGAAAGTGAAGGTGTTTAAGTTCTGCCAGGAAAAGGCCAGGAGTGGGGAGGGCATATTCATGTGGTGGCGGGAACCTCGTGGACATCCACCTCTGTTTTGGAATGGGTAAAGTCGTCATCATCGGAAAGCACCGGAACCGGTGTGCCGGGCAGGAAGGGTGATATGTCTTCCGGTTCGAGGATAATGGATTGTTTGGCCTGTTTTTTCTTTTGATACAAACGGGTGATCAGTTGCACCGCCCGCGCATCAAATGTGGGTAGCAGGCTCTCATCCAAGCTTTTGCCCGCATAACGAATTTGATCACAAACTTCCAAATATTCTGTGAGCCACTGTTGATCTTCCGGGGCGAGAATAGAGACATGTTGAATGGAATCTAAAAATTGCCGACTGGTCTGCGCGGGTGCCTCGATGTCGAAAATATCCTGGAAAAAATCCCGGAGAATGCGGTTGCTACGAAGCAGGTACCAGAAGCTGCCACGTTCCTGGTGTTGCGTCTGTGCCCGGGTGAGTGCTTTGAGGGCACGGGCTTTGGGGTTGGGACCGTTACGAATCCGTTTACGAATTAAATAAGTCGCGAGAGTGGCAACGGAGATGACCGCCACCAGTGAAATGGCATGGGGAATATAATCCTGCCAAATAAAAGGCTGGGGAGGCCGCAGAAAGCGAATGTCCTCAACAATTTCGATGGTGGATGTTTCAGCCACGGCGTCTGCGGTCGTTTCGGGTTCTGAAAAATTGCTCCAAATCCCTTTCGTAAGGGCGGGCGGTAGAGATTTCGATCATGTCGATTCCCATTCTGCGGAAAAACTCACGAAGATCTTCCATGTGTTTTGCATAACTTCTTTCGTATTTTTTGCGCACGTTGGATTTCCGGCTGTCGAACATGACCAGTTTCCCGGTTTCAATGTCTTCCAGACGGATGCGTCCGATGTTTGGAATTTTGGCTTCCAGTGGATCCATAATATGGATGGCAATGAGATCGTGTTTGCTGTTGGTAATCTTGAGCGAGCGCTGGGTTCCATGATCAATAAAATCGGAAATCAAGAAGACGATACTCGCCCGCGGGGTTACCTGATTCAGATAACGCAAAGCTTCAACCGTTTTGGTTTCCTTGCCTTGAGGTTCATGAAAAAGAATGTCCCGAATGACCCGCAAGACATGCCGGGAACCTTTGCCCGGCCGCACGTGTTTCTCTACATGATCCGAGAACAGAATGAGACCCACCCGGTCATTATTCCGGATGGCGCTAAAGGCGATGACCGCTGCGATTTCGGCGGCCACTTCCCGTTTTGATTTTCCTGCGGATCCAATATCACCTGAGGAGCTGATATCCACCATGATATTCACGGTGAGCTCGCGTTCTTCTTTAAAGACTTTCAGATGCGGAGAATCCATGCGGGCTGTCACATTCCAATCAATGTGGCGGACATCGTCACCTTCCTGATATTCGCGCACTTCATCAAAATCCATCCCTTTACCTTTAAAGGTGGATTGATATTCTCCGGCGAAAATGTCCTGCGCTTTGCGGGCAGTTGTAATTTCGATCCGTCGAATTTTTTTAATTAAATCAAGAGGGACTTCTGACATTGGTTGTTCCCCGGCTTAAGGTACCGGAACTTTTTTCAGGAGGGCATCCACAATGTCATAGCTGGTCATATTTTCCGCATCCGCTTCATAGGTCGTCAGAATCCGGTGTCCGAGAATTCCGGGTGCGACGGCTTTCACATCATCCGGAATCACGTAAGCTCGTCCTTGTAAGAAGGCTTGTGCGCGACAGGCGAGGGTCAGATTAATGGTGGCCCGGGGAGAGGCGCCGTAGCGGATGAGTTCAGCCAGTTTTTTACTTACTTTGCCCGGATGCCGACTGGCGATCACCAGGTTCACGATGTATTGTTTTACCTGATCTGACAAATAAATCCATTCGACCAGTTGGCGGACGGTTTTGATTTGTTTGGGGGTAATCACAACTTCCAATTCCGATTTGGCTTTTTTGTTCGCGATGAATTCCAGAATTTGAAGTTCTTCTTCGGCCGTGGGGTAATCGATAAACACTTTCAGCATGAAACGGTCGACCTGCGCTTCGGGAAGGGGATAGGTTCCTTCCTGCTCCACCGGATTTTCTGTTGCCAATACCAAAAAGGGATCTTCCAGTTTGTAGGTCTGGTCTCCGAGGGTTACCTGGTGTTCCTGCATCGCTTCCAGCAGTGCACTTTGCACTTTGGGAGGACAACGGTTAATTTCGTCCGCCAACAGAATGTTGCAAAAAATAGGGCCGAACTTGGTGGTGTATTCCTGGGTCCGCGGATTGTAAATCATGGTGCCCAGGACGTCGGCGGGTAAAAGATCCGGCGTGAACTGTACACGTTGAAATTTTGCGGCAATACACGAGGCCAGTGCATTCACAGTTGCGGTTTTGGCCAAACCGGGAACACCTTCAAGCAATACGTGGGAGTTGGTAAGCAATCCAATCAACAGACTGTCGATCAGGTTGTGCTGTCCCACAATGGCTTGTGCGATTTCGTCACGTACGCGCTGAATGCGGGGGGAAACCTCATCAATCTGCGGTTGCAGTTCCGCAATGTATTCAGCGGCTTCTTCCGGGAAAAAGGGGGTGTCCAAATCTTCACCCGCATAGGGGTCGGTGTGTGGATCTTCTTCGACGCGAAGAACGTCGCTCATACGTTGGGTTGTCCCGGATCGTGACTCATTCATATGGTTTCCTCATTAAAACTATTCAGACAAAAAATTATTCATGCATCAAAGCATAGATTCAGGCAATGATAGAATGATTGTTGCATGATAAAAATTCAATATGCCAGAAAAAATTTCATGAGAGCCATAAAAAATATTTCGGCAATTTGTTTCTCCGGGGGATGCTTATGGACAAAGAGTGAAATGACTCTGAACAACCACGGATCCGTTCACCAGCAGCTCCACCTGATGGACTCCCGGATATAGCGCACGGATGCTGGTGATTTTCATTGCGTGTTTTTTCTGTAGGCAAATTGTTTTGTTCGATGGAAGTTCAAGCGTGGTCCATTTAAAGACTTTGCGGCCGGTTTTTCCCTTTTGGCGAACATAGGTAACCGCGTAATCTATCAGCAGTTTTTGAGAGTGCCGGTGTTGGTTGTGAAGTTCTATTTCCAAACGGGTGTTTTCCCCAATGCTGATCTTGGGGGGGCTAAGCTTCAGTTTGCAGTGGAGATGTTTTACCGGCGTATAGCCGATCAGAGCCAATGCATCCGGGTGGCCCTCTTTGATCAGAGTTCTTAATCCGTGACGAACGATCCATTTTCGGTTTGCAGATCCTTTGTGCATCCATTCTTTACAGCGGGCGACGACCCGGTCCGGATGATTTTTCGAAATGTCATTCAGATGATTGGCCACGGATTTTTGTACATAGCGTTCTGGATCATCTTTAAGCGCCTCGAGAATCGGCCAAACCGGGTCTGGATCTTCCACCAAGGCGGTGAGTTTCTTTCCCCAGGGGAGCAGGGGACGCGTCCCTTCACTACACCAGCGCCGCACGTGGGGACTGGAATGCTGGGTCAGCTGTAAGAGTCGCGCGATGGTTTGGTCCTGGTACGCCTCCACAAAAGGCCGGACCGCAAATTCGGAGGAGAAACGCTGTGTCAATTCGATCATGGCGGTCATGGCCGTTTCAAAGTGGGGGAGGCCGTAGTCCGCAATAAACTTACCCACGGGCCGCTGCAACCACCCATCGGTCACCTGATCCGTATCCGGCAGGATTTCGGGCAGACTTAAAGTGAGAATTTCCAAGGCCCGGTTTTTATCGGCAGGAAGATGATCCGCCATGGATTGGGAGAATTGATGTACCCGCGCATTCATTTCCAGCTTTTCCAGCCCTTTAGACGCTTGTTTTATAAAGCTTTTTTGGTCAAATCCGGGGGCTGCTGCGCCAATTTGTTGGGCCAACCTTTGTGCGGCCTCCTGATCAAACCAGTCTTTAAATTTCTTTTTTTCTGCTTGGGCCATAGGGTTTTCCTTTAGGAAGAGCTTCTTTTGTATTCCGGTTAGAGGAGAGCGCCAGATGAAAATGTTTCTTTTCCATTTGGAATTCTGAAATTTCGGCCCTAAAGGGAAGCCCTTATGGCGAGACCTTACCGATTAAAATTTGAAAATGCCTGTTATCTGGTCACTCTGAACGGAGTGGATGGATTGGGATTGTTTGTGGAAAAAACCGATGCAACGCATTTTGTGGATCTTCTGGATCTCATTGCGCGTAAACATCAGGTGATTCTCCACGCCTATGCATTGGCGGAGAACAGTGCCGCACTTGTATTGGAAACCCCCATGGCCAATATGAGCTTGTATTTACAAGGGGTTCAAACGGCTTTTGCCCGCCATATCCGCCAGTATTATGTGCAAAGTGGCGCGATCATGAAAGACCGTTACCGTGCAAAGCTGATTGAAAAAAGCGAAGTCCTTGCCGAAACGTGTGAATGGGTTCACAGTTTTCCTGTCCGCGAGTCCAGCAAAAACATGACTCCGGCTTCCCGGCTGAAAATGCTCAAAACCTATCCTTTTTCAAGTTATCGGTTCACCATTGGCGAAGTCGAGCAGGGGATCACGAGCCCCGAAGAGTTGTTACGGGCCTATGGATCTCCGGTCAAAAACCGCGCGGCCAAACATACCCAGGCAACTGAAAGCCTTTTGGTCAATGGAACGGAAGCCTGGAATCAAAAAGCCAAGTCTTCCACCATTGCGATCGGATCAGAGGCTTTTGTTCAGGAAATGGAACAGAAACACAAAGCTCTGGTGGCGGGAAAACGCGTTAAGGGACTTCGTCAATACGGCAAAAAGACCCAGGGGATCTCCCGGAACAAAGTGGTTGAACAAGTCGCCAAAGCTTTCTCTGTCCAAAAACAAGAGTTTTTTGTTCAACAGCATTCCAGCATTTTGCGCCCGGTCATTTCGGCATTTCTTTATCAGTATGCGGCCATGACCCAGAAGGAAATTGCTGTTTTTCTTGGATTGGGATCTGCCGCCGCTGTCAGTCTGCAGATTAAGCGTTTGTTAACCTTAAGAGCTGAAGACCCCGAGTTGGATAAAAAGTGCAAGAAACTTGAAAAAAGCTTTGCCCGCAGCTGATGACCTTGCTCTAATCTGAAAAATCATTTTTTCATGAATATCCGCAAAGTCATTTCTAAAGAATCCGTATGCGTCTCGCTGAAAGCCAGAGACAAGCAGGGGATCATTGAGGAATTGCTGGATTTGATTGTCCGCACCGGAAAGGTGGATGATCGAAAAGCGGTGCTGAAAGCCATTTTGGAACGCGAAAAGAAAATGTCCACCGGCATGCACCATGGTTTGGCCATTCCCCATGGGAAAACCGATACCGTGGATACCTTGCTGGGAGCGGTGGGCATTGTTCCTGACGGAGTTGACTTTGATTCTCAGGATGGAGAACCCACCCGGATATTTATTCTCACCGTCTCCCCGATCAACCGTTCCGGGCCCCATATTCAATTTTTAGCTGAAATCAGCCGGATGATGAACCGCCAGGATATCCGAAATGAGTTGCTGGCGGCGAGCGATGAAGACGAAATGTATACGATTTTGACGGGCCGCTAAAAAAAGCGGATTGAAAAAGCGGCTTGCCCTTGACCGCTACCGTATCGGTATGAAAAGAGAGAGGCATGTTGTACCCCTTTCTGAATTCATTTTCTGTTTTTTCCCCACCGTTGGCTCTCGTGGAAAGTTTCACCAAATCCAGTTTGGTGGGGCAAGCCGTCGTGGTGACCTTGCTTCTCTGCTCCGTATTGTCCTGGACGGCAATGTGGTTTAAGTTCAAAACTTTTCATCATACCACCACGCAAAACAACCGTTTTTTGGCGGCTTTCCGCAAGGAAAGTCATCCTTTAGCCCTTTTAATTAAAGAAAAAACCTATCCGGACAGCCCGTCTTTCCGTCTTTATTTGCGCAGCTGCATGACGGCAGCCCGGACCTTGGGAATCAAGGAGTCTGATATCGGAGATTTATTAAGTGGAAACCATTCCCACAAGGTTTTGACCTCTTCCCAATTGCAAATTATCCGGGAGTCCGCGGAACGGGAATTGGCCGATCAAATTCTCTATATGGAAAAAGATTTATCCATTTTGGCCACCACCACCACGATCGCCCCGTTTTTAGGATTGTTGGGAACCGTGTGGGGGGTGATGGATGCTTTTAATGGGATGGCGGTGACCGGCGCGCCTACGCTGAGCACAGTGGCCCCGGGGATTTCCGCAGCGCTATTGACCACGGTGGTGGGGCTGTTGGTCGCAATTCCAACCGTGATCGGATACAATCAGTTGACCGTGATTCTGCGGAATGAAACTGTGGGCATGGATAATTTTGTGCAGGAACTAGTCGGAGAACTTCATCACGCCTACGTGCGGGAAGACTGATTATGGCGCGTAAAACCACATTGCAGAATACCCAAATCATCGGTGAGATTAATCTCACCCCGCTGATGGATTTGACTTTTATTCTGTTGATCACCTTTATCATTACGTTTCCTTTGCTGGAATCCGGACTGCCGGTTTCTTTGCCCAAGGCACAGGGCACGCCTATTGAAGATCAGGATACTGTGGCCATCACGGTGAATGTGGATGGCAAATGGTTTTTTGATAAACGGGAAGTGAGCCGGGACCAGTTTGTCAGTGAAATCAAATTCTTAAAAGAAAGCCGCCCGGACGCAGTGGTGTTGTTGCGGGGAGATGAAGGGTTGGCTTACGGCAAACTCATTGAAATCATGCAGGTACTTAAAGAAAACGGCATTCAGAAAATTAGTCTGGTCACCCAGACCGGAGATGCTTCGGGAGGCGCATGACCCGTTTTCAAGTATTTGTCAGAGTGGTGGCTTTTCATGCCCTCATCCTGGGCCTGATTGTCATCCTGCCCTTGCTCAAGGGTTGTGAATGGTTTCCGAAGAAGGAACAAATTATCACTGTGGATCTGGGGTCACTTCCTTTGCCGCCCCCGCCGGATGAGGCGCAGGAAGATCCTCCGGAGGAGGACGAGCCGGAGGACCTGATCAGCGAAGCCACCCCGGTACCGAAACCCACGGCCACGCCGCCTCCGGCCGCGACCGCCACTCCGGTTCCGACGATGACGCCCATGCCGGAAGCGACCCCGGTTCCGACGGCGACCCCGCGTCCGCAACCCACACCCACCCCTGAATGGAAGGCGACCACCGCGGAGGAAATTGAAGAACGTATTCGAAACATGCAACAGGACATCGATCCGCCGGTGGCTGCACCCACCATGAGCCCCCAGCAAATTCAGGACATGATTTCCCAAGGCTTGCCCGCGGGAGGAACCGGGGCAGGGGTGGCCGCAGGAAATCCCGGAGCCGGGGTGAACCTGGGCGGGGTGGATGCTGAAGTGCACAAGCGCATGTTCAGTGCATGGGAACAACCGATTCATCTCAGTGCAAATGCGGGTTTGAAAGCTGTCGCCTCCGTGAACGTGCAAAAAAACGGGAACATCAGCAGCAGTCGGATTTTACGGTCATCCGGCAATATTGAGTTTGATGAATCGGTAAAACGGGCTTTGTCTGTAGTTAAGTTTGCCAAACCTTTACCTCCCGATTACAGTGGGAGTGTATACAACATCGAAATCACATTTGGCTTCTCTCAATAAGTTTATGAAATCCATTTCTCTCCTCATTCTTTCCCTGTTTTTATCTGTTCCGGCCTTTCCGCAAGGAAGTGTTACCATTGTGAAACCGGGCTCTTCCGACAGCTCTTTTGATTTTTCTGGCTTTTCCGCCAGTGGTGGGGCTCCGGCGGAATTTTTCAATAGTCTACGCAAGAACCTCAGTTTGCCTTCCATGTTTAAAGAGGCCCCCCCCAGTTCGGCGGATTTCCGGGTGCTGGGTTCGGCAGTACTGAAAGGAGACAAAGTGGATGTGACGGTGCAATTGGTGGATCGCGCCCAAGGTCAAAGACGTTATGGGAAACGATTTACCATCGATGCCGGCCAGACCGACAGTCTCGCCCGGAAAGTCAGCGACGAAATTTATCAGGAACTGGCCCGGCGACCGGGATTCACCAGCAAACCGATTGTTTTGGTCGGTCAGCGACAGGGCGATGTCGCCAAAGATTTATACATTGTCTATCCGGATGGTGGCGGGATGATGCAGTTGACCCGTGACCGGGCGGCGGTGTTGGCGCCCCAGTGGGCTCCCGACGGGGCTTCCATTACTTATACCAGTTTCCGCAGTGGATTTCCGGATATTTATCAGCATCAACTGAGCCCGGCCAAACGCCGCAAACTTTCCAGTGCTTCCGGCATGAACAGTGGGGGGGCGATCTCTCCGGATGGGCAAAAAATGGCCTTGATCCTTTCCAAAGACGGAAAACCTGAACTGTATGTGAAAAATTTGCTCACCGGGGCAACCCTGCGCATGACCAACACACCCATGACCGCGAAATCCTCTCCCAGCTGGTCGCCGGATGGCCGACAGATTGTGTTTGTATCCGGTCATCAAGGGATCCCCAATTTATATGTAATCAGTGCCAATGGCGGACAGCCCAAACGCATTACCCGGGGCGGCGGACAAAACCTGTCTCCCAAATGGGGAAAGAACGGATTAATTGCTTATACCAGTCGACGGGGTGGATTGTTTCAGATTGCGATTATTGATCCGAATTCCGGAAAATCCTATTTTGTCAGTCCGCAGGATGCCGACTACGAAGACCCGAGTTGGGCGGCCGATGGATACCATTTGGTAGCCTCCAGAACGATTCGTGGTCAATCTTCGTTGTACTTGCTTGACATGCAGGGCAAAGGAGCCAAATCTCTATTGCAGGTGCAAGGAAACTGGTATATGCCTAACTGGCGTCCTTAAACCCAAATTCGAATCCTTTTACTTTAAATAAAACTCAATAACCGCATTCCATAACATGAAATTATTCTTACGTCTTCTCTCCCGTCTCTCTCTCGTTTCCCTGTTCCTCTTCCTCGCTGCCTGCGGAACGCCTGACCCGATCGATGAAATTGACCCCACTGGTTTGGGTGGATTTGAAGACGGCACGCAATTTGTAGAATGGGAAGATCCCAATGCCTTGCCCGGCAGCCGCAAAGGATTTGAAGAAATGACGGCGGTAAACACTCCGCAATCTCCGGTATATTTTGCTTTTGACAGCTACACCGTGGCTCCCGGAGAAGTTGGGAAAATTCAGGAAATTGCGTCTGCGCTATTGTCCAATCCCGCCCAAGGCGTGATTTTGCAAGGGCACACTGACGAACGTGGCAGCCGGGAATACAACCTCGCATTGGGTGAACGCCGTGCCTTGGCTGTGCGTGAATTGCTTTTGACCATGGGTATCACTTCCGACCGGGTGCAAACCCTGAGTATGGGTGAAGAATCACCGGCCGTGGCCGGATTTGATGAATCTGCCTGGTCCCTGAACCGTCGGGTTCAGTTCCAACTGATGCAGTAACATAGACATTCTTGTCTGTGAAAGGGAAAGGCAACCGCCTTTCCCTCTTTTTTTGACTGTATTTTGAGGGAAGCGTCTAAACACTTCCCTATCACAGACAAGAATGTCTGTGTCACGAACCCACCTCCATAATTTCATCCATGCAGGTGGTGTAGCGGGGGCTGAGTTGTTGTTGGCGGAGTTTCCACTCTTCCCGACGAAAGCCGGCCGAGGCCGTGCGCAGGGTGGCTTTTCCGTATTTTGTATTGATCCGGTCCATCACCTGCATGAGTTGGGTATGCCGGGGTTGCGGATCGGGATCGAAAAGGTTTTGCTGCACCGCCGAGGGCACCACCAAATTGGAAAGCCAAATGCCCACTTTCTTGTAACGGTATCCGGGGACGAAAATTCGTTCGAATCCCAGGGCCGCATAATGGCAGAGGGCAGGGGTATCGTTGGTGGGGACGGGGAGTTTAAGTTGGGTTTGGTTACTGTATTGTTTGTCCTCGGGACGAAAACGGTTGGTTTCCAAAAATACGGTCATCCGCCCGGCAATCCGGTTTTGCTTGCGGAGCTTTACCGCCACTTCGGCCACGTACCAGGCCAGGGCCTCCTGAATTAATTTTTTGTCTTCCAGATTTTTCCCAACGCTTTTGGCGGTACCGATCATTTGTTTTGCGGGGGGCGTGACCTCCAGCTGCAACTGCGGAATTCCTTCGAGTTCGCGTTTGAGCCGAAGTCCGGTGACGGTAAGTTCTTTGCGCACCCAGACATCGGGCAACTGAATGAAATCCCAGGCGGTATGCACCTGACGTTCATGCAGACGTTTGGCAATACGTTTCCCGATCCCCCAAATATCTTCCACCTGAAAATCTTTCAGGCAGGCCGCGCGGGTTTCATCATCCGCAATCACAAACACATTTTTGTTCCGCTCCCGTTCACGTTTGGCCATCCGGCTGGCCACTTTGGTCAGGGCTTTGGTGGGCGCGATACCGACGCCTACGGGCAGTCCGGTCCATTGATGCACCCGCTGCCGCAAACGTTGTCCGTAGATCTGTAAATCCAGCTCGGTTTCGGGGACTTCCAGGAAAGCTTCGTCGATGCTGTAGACTTCCAGGGCGGGGGTGAGCGTGGACAAGGTTTCCATTACCCGCTTGCTCATGTCGCCATAGAGCGGGTAGTTCGAAGAAAAAATCGAAACCCCGTGTTTTTCCAGTTCAGGCAGCACTTGGAAAGCCGGTTTCCACATCGGAACCCCGAGTGCTTTCGCCTCCCGGTTGGCCGCAATGATACATCCATCGTTGTTGCTCAATACCACCACCGGTCTTCCCCAGAGATCGGGTCGGAAAACCTGTTCGCAACTTGCGTAGAAACTATTGACGTCGACGAGTGCTTTCATGAATGATGTGGTGGAGCAGGGGCGCCCCCGCCCCCATGAAAGTGATTCTAAACAGTGTTGTGGGGGCGGGGGCGCCCCCGCTCCAACCTCTTTCCCGGAGATGCATTTCCTTCCCGGTGGATCACGTGCGTGACCACGCCCCAGATGCGGTTGTCTTCTTCTTCGTTGAGTTCCAGATCCGGATAGGCGGGATTGGCGGCGCGGAGCAGGGCTCTATCTTTTTTTAACACCAAATGTTTGACCGTGAATCCTCCATCCAGCCAGGCCAGCACCATGCTGCCGCTGCGGGGAACCTGAGAGCGGTCGATCAGAATGAGATCTCCATCCTGGAGGTTGGCATCCCGCATGGAATCGCCGCGCACCCGGGCCAGAAAGGTGGAGGTGGGATTTTGTACGAGTTCACGGTTGAGGTCGATGCGGTCTTCCAAATAATCATCGGCGGGTGAGGGGAAGCCCGCAGGCAACAGCGTTTCCATACGGCGCAACGGCGGGTCGGCTACCGGATCGTTAATCATGTAAAGGGAGATGGCAGGTGTTTTCATTAAACACATGTATAGTTTACGGGGCGATGAAAGGCAAGGGGAAAGATGAGGGGATGCAGGGACGGCGCCTGCCCGAGCTGTCGCCCGCGACGGCCAGGGGGACGCCGTCGGTCCAGAACCGGAGGGCCCGCGTCTCGCGGTCCAGCTACCCAAGTTATGGGACGGCGGGACGCCGTCGGTCCGGAACCGGAGGGCCCGCGTCTCGCGGTCCAGCTGCCCAAGTTATGGGACGGCGTGACTCCGTCGGTCCGGAACCGGAGGGCCCGCGTCTCGCGGTCCAGCTACCCAAGTTATGGGACGGCGCCTGCCCGAGCTGTCGCCCGCGACGGCCAGGGGGACGCCGTCGGTCCGGGGCCTCAGATCACCAAAAAATTCCGCATCAGGGTCATACCTTCCTGGGTGAGCACGGATTCCGGATGGAATTGCACACCAAATACGGGAAGCGTTTTGTGGGCCAGCCCCATGATTTCACCTTCTTCGGTCCAGGCGGTGACGCGCAGGCAGTCGGGCAGGGAGGCTTTTTCCACGATCAGGGAATGATAGCGGGTGGCATCGAAGGGATTCGGCATGTCTGTAAACACACTGGTGCCGTCGTGATGCATGGGGGAGGTTTTGCCGTGCATCAGGCGGTCGGCACGGACCACTTTGCCACCGAAGGCATGTCCGATGGACTGATGACCGAGGCA
>CAKZLZ010000163.1 GCA_937127435.1 uncultured Verrucomicrobiota bacterium
AAGCCAGCGGGTCAGCAGAAAGGAAGCATAGAAGAATATCACCAAAAATGTGACAACTTTAAATCAGGACTTGACCTCAAGCCACAACATGATCACCGCTTTTTTCGCCTTCGCTATAATTTGGGTCTTGTTGGTGCTTTAGGCTTATAAAATGAACCATAAATATATTATTTATGCTGTGGTATCGGACGAAAATGTTGGTCTGATTGTTTGTGAGACTTAAAAGCGCTTTTGACCCCTTGCGCCTACAGGCGTCGCATCTTATGAATTAAACATGATGCATGATCAGATTAAAAGTAGGTTAAATAAGTTATATAGCCCTGAACAGGTAACGATTTTGTGTAACGCCCTGGAGGCGCGTTTAGAGTCGGCCAAAGCGGAATTTGCGGATCTGCCGCAGACGAAGTGGTCTGAAAAGGATGCCATTCTGATCACCTACGGAGATTCGGTGAAGCGGGAGGGGGAAGTCCCGTTAAAAACCCTGACCGACTTTGTGAGAACCCATCTGGGAGATGCGGTAAGTTTGGTGCATATTCTGCCCTTCTTTCCTTTCACGTCGGATGACGGGTTTTCCATTTCGGATTATGAAGCGGTGCGGCCGGATTTAGGGAACTGGGAGGATGTAAAAAGTTTAAATGAAAGTCATGATTTGATGTTCGATCTGGTTTTGAACCATTGTTCGGCGAGTCACAAATGGTTTCGTCAGCTCCTGGAGGATGAAGCACCGGGGAAAGATTATTTTGTCACCGAATCACCAGAGACGGACCTGAGTGGCGTGGTGCGTCCGCGGACCCATCCGCTGTTGACGGCTTTTGATACGGCGGCGGGAACGCGTCATGTGTGGACCACCTTTTCGGCGGACCAGGTGGATGTGGATTTCCGGAATCCGGATGTGTTGTTGGCCTACTTGGATTTGTTGTTGCTGTATGTGCGCCGAGGAACCCGGATGATCCGTTTGGATGCGATTGCGTATTTGTGGAAGGAGACCGGAACCGATTGTATTCATTTGTGGCAGACCCACGAAGTGGTGAAGCTCATGCGGGATGTGTTGGAGTGGGTGGCACCGGGGGTGATTTTGCTCACGGAAACCAATGTGCCCCACGCAGAAAATGTTTCATATTTCGGGGATGGAGATGAAGCGCGGATGGTATATCAGTTTCCGTTGCCTCCCTTGCTGTTGCACGGATTAAGAAGAGGCAGTGCGGAACGTCTCACCACCTGGGCTTCGGAATTGGAAGCGCCCCCAGCAGGGTGCAGTTTCTTTAATTTTACCGCGTCTCATGACGGGGTGGGGGTAAGGCCCCTGGAAGGTTTGGTGCCGATGGAGGAGGTCAAAGCGTTGGCTGAAGAAATCCGGTCTTTGGGAGGAAAGGTAAACGAACGGATGCATCCGGACGGTTCCACCACGCCGTATGAAATCAACAGCAGTTATTTTTCCGCCATGCGCAAAGAGGGGGATACCGACGCCATGCATTGTCAGCGCTTTTTACTCTCCCAGACCGTACCAATGTGCCTACAGGGAATTCCCGCATTCTATATTCATAGTTTTACGGCCACGGAAAATGATTTGGAAGGGCTGGCCCGAACCGGTCAGAATCGAAGCATCAACCGCAAGCAGTGGGATCTGTCTGCGCTGGAAGAACTTCTCTCCCAGGAAGAATCAGATGCCGCATTTGTGCTTCGTGTGCTCACCCGCAGACTTAAGTTGCGGGCCGCGCTTCCTGACTTTCATCCTGACGTTCCCCAGGAAATTCTGTCCTTACATCCGTCGGTATTTGCTTTGCGCCGCAACAGTATTCTGGCCTTACACAATTTCAGTGATGAAGCGGTGGTGGTTCCGGTAAAAGGGGCCGCGGTTTTGATGTCGGATCCCGGTTGCGGGTTAAAAGGGGAAATTGTGGAAATGTCCCCCTGTTCGGTGATGTGGATTAGATGTGCTGCGACGGCTTAAACGCCGAAGCAAAGTCCGGGCCCGGGGTCAAATGAAAATGTCCCAATCAAAGAAAGATTGGCAAGCGGGAGGAATCCGGGTAGGATGGATCAGTTCTGTAATTTACAGAAGTTTTTTACTGGGGAAATTCTATGGACCAAAAACAAGCGCAAACCCGAATTGAATCTATCTTACAAAAAATGGCGGAGCCTTTCGGGGAGCCGGTATTTGATGAATGGTTTTTGGTCGGCCGTTCGAATTCGGATTGGAAGGTTTTGCATTACGCCGGGCCACGTCCGGATGAGTATCAGGCAGAATTTACCAAAGACATGGCATCTTTACGGAATACCCTGAATCCGGGCCGCTTGGAATTGGGGGACTTTGCTTTTTCCCATGAAGGGGTGGGATCAGGTTTTGACGCGCATATGGTGGCGGGTCCGGGGGTGTTGGTTCTATTTAACAACACCGGTAAAAGCACGGGGGATATTACGGGGGATCCGCGCTGGAAAATGGCCCAAATTCATTTTAATGAATTGCTGGAAATTTTTCTGGTAGACCCGGTGGTTTGATTTAGCTCAAGCCTGCAAACATAAATCCACCGAAGGCGAAGACCAGTAAGGCCGCAATGGGGCGGGGGAGTCTGCCGAAAAAGGTAACGAAAAACAGGTGGACCGCACTGAGCATCATCAGTCCCAGCAGACATTGATTTAACAGGGGGCTCATGGAGATCGGGTGGAAGACCGCAAAAATGCCCAGGCAGAGGGGGATACAGATATGGGCGTCTCCCGTTTGGGAGGTGTAAACGACATCCATCCGGTTTTTTGCCCCGTAATAAAATGCGAGCAGGGCATTGGGCAAGACCATCAGTCCTCCGCTCAGCCAGCCCAGTAAATGTTTGGGCAATAAGCGGTGATCCTGTTGTTGAAACCATTGCACCAGCCAGTCGGTGCTGGCAACCACGATACCGGCACAGAGCAAGAGCAGGATGGCTTCAAGAGGGAGGCTTTTCGGGTAACTTTTTTTCTGAAGGAGATTGGTTTTTTGGACGTCGTATACGTGAAAGCAGAGCCAGAAGACAAAGAGGGCAATAAAAACAAATCCGTCCATACGGGTAAGAGAGCCGTCGGAGGCCAACAACCAGGTGATCAAAGTGAAGAACAGAACGGCGACAAGATTGAGGGCCAGAGAGAGGCGTCCCATTTGATGCGCCCGTTGAGCGGCTTTGCTTTTCTTTTTATTGATTCCGCTCATTTTCCAAATGAGGGCGGGGACTCCGATGAGCAGGGTGAGGTTGGTGATGTTATTAAACAGGCAGTTGATCATCACATCGGATCCGCTTCCGGGGTGACGGGTCAATACCCAGGCAAACACCATATTTCCCATGCCTGAGCAGAAGGGCATAAAGATGGTGCCCAAAACGGTTCCTTCCACGCCTTTGGCTGACAGCGATTCCAGTCGCCAGATCACGAGGAGATTGGCGATGATAAACAGGAACAGGGCGACCGCAACTGCGTAGCTTCCGAACGCAGACAGGGCATGGTGAAAAAAATCCATAATTCGGATCTAACAGGATTTAAGGATTATGGCACCCTGAAAAATGCTCCGGATGATGGGGCCCGCCGGGTGCCGTTAGACTGCAGGCGCGGCGGCGAGGGCTTTTACGGATTCGGCGGAAGCGCCGGCGCCCGCGGGGACGTGTTCATAAATGCGTTGATGGTTTTCGACGCCGGCCAGACGGAAAGATCCGCTGCGGTGACGGCTGGTTCGGTAGTTGTGTCCGTTTTGGGGCAGGGTATGGTTGTAGAAGTTGAGGTATTCCTCATAGCTCAAGTGATGGCGGTCCCGCAACCAGGCGGCGCGTTCGGAGCTGTTCAGGCATGCTTGATATCCGGGGAGGACGGTGCCTCCGAAGAAGGCGCCCATGCATCCGCTTCCATAACTGAAGAAGCCGATATTTTTATGGGTGAGGTTCTGGTCTTTGTTGTCCAGAAGGCTGAGCAGTCCCATATACAGAGAGGCGGTGTAGGCATTTCCGGTGATGCGGTTGTAGCGGAGGGATGGTTCAATTTGCGCTTGCAGTTCTTTGGCGGAGAGTCCCGCTTTTTCGTGGCGGGAGAGATGCAGATGCGCTTTGGTTCCCATACGGGAGAAGGGAAGATGGTAGCAGAAATGATCGAAGTCCTCAAAGCGTGCATCGCACTCTTCCTGATAGTGTCTCCAGCAATGCTCCAAGGCGTTCATATACACTTTGATGGAGTATTTGCCGTCAACCAAGGCTTCGTCTTTGTAATTCGGACGCCAAAAGTCCATGACATCTTCGGTGAAGTATCCGACTTCCGGACCGATTTCCATAATCCGGGGGGTAGCGGAGATCACCATGGCGACCGCGCCGGCTCCCTGGGTGGGTTCCCCGGCGGATTCGAGTCCGTAGCGGGCGATATCGGATGCAATGATAAGCACTTTTTCTTTGGGTTTGAGGGCCACCGTGGCCAAGGCGAAATGCAGGGCCGAGCTGCTGCTGCAGCAAGCTTGTTTCATTTCAACGGTGCGGCAGTTTTCCGGGAGATCGAGAAGCTTGTGCACATAGATGGCGGCCGCTTTGGATTGGTCGATGCCGGATTCAGTGGCAAAAATTACGGTGCGGACGCTTTCAGGGTCAATCCCCTCCATTGCTTGTTGGGCGGCATTGGCACCCATGGTGACCACATCCTCATCGGGAGAGGGGACAGACATGAATTCCTGCCCGATACCCTGGTGGTATTTTTTGTAGTCGACATTCCGGTGTTCGGCGAGGATGCGCAGATCCAGTCCGTATCTCGGAACGTACATGCTGATTGTTTCAATTCCAATTTTCATGGTGTGGCCTTTCAGTAAAGTAGCTTCGATTCAGGATACGGCAAGGGGGAGGGCGGAGGGAAGATCATGGGAGTTGATCTCCAGCGCGTCGAGGGCACCGTGCAGGACTTTTTCAAGTGAATACAGGTAGCGCAGAAAGGCTTCGCGTCCATCGGGGGTTAGTTTGACACAGGTGTGAGATTTTCGTCCTTTGCCCACTTTATCGAGATGAATGATGCTGGCTTCTTCCAGTACCTTGAGGTGTCGACTGAGGTTGCCGTCGGTAAGGCCGCATTCGGATTTGAGATCCTGAAAGCCCAGGCCTGCTTTTTCAGCGCAGAGTCGGGTGACAATGGCCAGTCGGGCGGGTTCGTGAATGGATTTCTCCAATTCGTTCCATAAAGGTTTATCGAGTATTTCCATAATTTCAGTCCTCATCCGGGGTTGAAAATTGACGGGCAAACGCGGCATAGCGGCGGTCGTCCAAATATAAAATCGTGCCGCCGGCCCATTCACCGGCGCAAAAGACCATGCCCATGGCCATGGGTTGCAAAAAAGTGATGCCGGGCATCAGCAGGCAGAGAGCGCCGGCCAAAATATAAAAGACGCCCACGATGGCGATGGCGGAGGGCAATACATAGCGGGAGGCCAGGTTGGTCAGTCCGAACATGCTCATCCACACGCCGAAAAGGGGATCCAGATTCCGGCTTAAGATCAAAACCAGAGTGAACAGGGCGCCGACGGCCAGAGGGGGGATCACATCGAGCATGGGTTTGAGGCGGGAAGCATCCCGTTGAATCATTCGGTCATTCAGAAACCAGTAAGCCAGCGCCCCGACATTCAGGATCATGGCGGCCGAGAAGACGATGGCCCAGACAATAAGGTGGGTGCGGTTGTTTTGGGGAAGCCAGCCTTGTTCGAGAATGACAGCTGCAATTAATGCCAAAGAACCTGATAAAATGCGGGTGGGGCCGGACCAGCCCTTAAAGCGTTCTTTTTGAAGAAGCGAACGCCGGAGCGTACGCACAGTATTTAATGCGTCATGGAGAGGGTGAACTGGCAAAGGATATTCCACTGTGTTAAAGGGATTGGTATTGGTAACTTATAAGGAATGTTGTAACTTTGTATCACAAAGGAATCAACATTCTTTTTAAAAAAAGTGCACGAGAAGATCGGGTGGGGGTCGATTTCGATTTTTTTAATAGCGCATTTTAAATAGAGTCGTAGCCCATAAAATTCTTCGCGAAGGCATTTTGCCGCGAAAAGGCACAAAAAAAACTACCACCCCTATAGCCCCGCTCTGAAACAATTTTAGCCTAAAAAACACAGGAATTACAAATAAGTCGGGATGGGTTTTAATAACCAACTTCCCAAATATTCTGCAGAACGGGGTTATAGGGGAGGCGTTCTTTTGTGCCTTTTTGTGGCTATATGATTTCTTAAAATGCGCTTTTTTACTGAAAAGAATGTAAAATTGCGCTAAACACAGGGGAATTCAGTCATTCCACATAAAAGGAGCTCCTTCGGGAAAAAATGGGGAATGTCCTACCCATATTACTGTTGACACATCGGGCTTGTGTCGTATAAGCTTCGTCTCCTTTTCAAACAATTTCAAGGATCTATCATGCAACCTACTTATAACCCCTCCCGCATCAAACGCGCCCGTAAACACGGCTTCCGTTCCCGTATGTCTACCAAAAAAGGTCGTCAACTCCTCGCTCGTCGTCGTCGTAAAGGACGGAAACAGCTTACGGTTTCTGACGAAGGTTAATTCGGCTTCGCCTGTGCAATCGCACAATCAAAGGCGTTTCCCGTTGCCCGCTCGACTTCGTGTCAAGCGGGCGTCTTTGTTTCAGGAAGCTTATGCGCAGGGGCAGAAAACGGTGGGCCGTTATGCGGTGCTGTGGTTGCGAGACGGAGAGGATGCCTGCGGCCGACTGGGGGTCGTTGCCAGCAAGCGCGTGGGGAATTCTGTGGCCCGGAGCCGTGGGAAAAGGCGTTTGAGGGAATGGTTCCGACTGAATCACCACCGTATTTCCGGTAGTGAAGATGTGGTGCTGGTCGCCCGATATTCGATTTTGAAGGCATCTCAAGATGCATTGAATACTGATTTAGAGACTTTGTTTTCCCGCGCCGGACGGTTGCAAAGCCCGACGGAATGCCCTAAGTGCACCGAAGCTGATTAAAATTTCCGAAAAGTTCCTATGAATAAAAAAGATTTATCTATTGTCGTCGTCCTGATTTTGATGATCCCGGTGTGGTTGCTCTTTGATGCCAAAGTGCTGAAGCCCCGTTTTCCGGAGGCGCCCGCGCCCGCACCGACTGAAGTGCCTGCAGAAGTGGTCACGCCGGAAGGATCTGTCCAAGTGGAGGGAGCCACGGCTCCTGAAGTGGCTCCGGCTCCGGCAGTGGTAAATCCAACCTTGGAAGTTCCCGAAACGGTAGAAGAGGCGCTCGAAGCTGAAACCGTGGTTTTGGGCAATGACGTATTGGAAGTCGAGTTCAGCAATCTGGGGGCAACGGTTGTGCGTGCGGATCTGAAAGACTATCCTGCTACCCTGGCTGACAAAGAGCTCGAAGATGGGGAAATTGTTCAATTGGACTTTTCCAATGCCGATTTTCAGGCCTTGAGTTACAATATGAAAGGGCTGGACTCGCTTTCTGCACTCACGATCAGCGCGAGCGGCGATCAAAAAGTTCTGTTCAGCCGGCAGGTCCTTCCCGGATTGCAGTTTTCCCGTGAATACACGCTGGGGGAAGGATATGAAATCACGGTGGTGGACAGTTGGTCCAATACTTCCGATGCGGCAATGACGGTTCCGGATGTGAGCCTGTATTTGGGTGCCATGGTGCCGGAGAAAAACATCTCGCAAAAATTTGGCCCGTTTGTCGGTATTGACGCCAAACACGTGACCACCGGGGTGAAGCATTATGTAAAAACCTTGCGGAAAAAAGTGTCCAAAACTTCAGAACTCTACGAAGAAAAGATTCCGGAAGGGGTGGAGTGGTTCGGCGTCAAAAACAAATTTTTCACCCAGGTCCTGAGTTTGGAATCTTCTGATTCTCCGGGGATGACATCGTTGACCCTGCGGGCGAAAGCCGGATTGGATAAATCCAAGGGGGCGGCCGCCATTGGATTTGCGCAACCTTCCGTCACCCTGGGTGCCCTGCAATTGGCACCGGGACAGACGGTGAATCAGAATTTCAGTTATTACGTGGGGCCGATCTCCATGGAGAACCTCAAAGCGCTGGGGGACAAACAGGAGGAGTTGATCGATTTCCGTCTGTTCCGGTTTATCGTTCCTTTGGGCAAAGCCATGATGTGGGGCTTGAACAAGCTCTATGCCCTGACCCATAACTGGGGGGTTGCGATCATCCTGTTGACCTTTGTGGTGCGGATGCTGTTTTGGCCGCTGACCCAAAAGGGTGCGGAAAACATGAAGCGCATGTCCGAGCTTTCTCCGCAGATGAAAGAGATGAAGGAGAAGTACAAAAACAATCCGCAGAAACTGAATGCGGAAATGTCGGCCTTCTACAAAGAAAACAAAGTAAATCCGATGGCGGGCTGTCTGCCCATGCTGGTACAGATCCCGGTATTCATTTCGCTCTACGGTGTCTTGCGGGTGGCGGTGGAATTGCGGTTTGCGGAATTCCTGTGGATCAAAGATTTGAGTGAGCAGGAAGCGCTGTTTTATATTGGTGGATTTGCGGTCAATATTCTGCCCTTGACCATGGGAGCGACCATGGTCCTGCAGCAACGCTTGACCCCGAGCAATATGGATGAGCAACAGAAAAAAATCATGATGATGATGCCGATCGTCTTCCTGTTTATCTGTTACAACATGCCGGCCGGATTGCTTCTCTACTGGACCACCAGTAACTTGATCTCCATTTATCAAACCACCCATACCCGCCGCCGCGATGCGAAAAAGGCGGGGAACGAACCGGCCAAAGCCGGTGGGGTTGGCAATGGCAAATTGAAGCCGGTAAAAAACCCCAAAGCTTCCAAACCAAAGTCATAAAGAGCTGAATCCATGAAACGCGATCTCAAACGCCTGGCAGAAGAATCATTTGATCTCTGTATACTGGGTGGCGGGATCAATGGATTGGCGACGGCCCGCGATGCGGTCCAACGCGGGCTCAAAGTGGCGTTGGTGGAGCAGGGCGACTTCGGGGGGGAGACCTCCTCGGGCTCCCTGAAGATTCTGCATGGCGGTTTGCGATATTTGCAACATCTCGATTTTTCGCGGATGACGGAATCGATTCGGGAGCGGAATGCCCTGATGAGGATGGCCCCCCATTTGGTGGACCCCCTGGGTTTTTTGGTGCCGACCACCCCCGGTTTAATGAGTGGCAAACTCGCATTGCGGGCGGCGATGACGGCCAATGATATGATTAGCTGGAAGCGCAATGCCGGTTTGCGGGACCGTTCCCAGCATTTGCCGGCCGGCCGGATTTTATCCAAGGCGGAGGTGAAAGAGCGGGCCCCGGGTTTACCCATGAAAGATGTGACGGGCGGCGCATTGTTTTATGATGCGGTGATGCGCAATTCCGACCGGTTTACTTTATCCTTTGCGCTGAGTGCGTCGCAGGAGGGGGCGGCCCTGGCCAACCGGGTTCGGGGCAAACAGTTTTTGCTTCTGGAGGGGAAGGTGGAGGCCCTGCGGGTGGAAGATTTGGAAAGCGGAGATGAATTTGAAATCCGGGCCCGTCAATTTGCGGCCATGACCGGCCCCTGGCGGGATCTGTTGCCGGAATTGTTTACGGACAAACTTGAGGACCGGACTGTGGTGAAAAATGCCGGACTGCAATTGGTGACGCGCCGCGGGGTGTGTGCGGACACGGGACTGGCAATTCCCGGTGAAGAAGTGGATCCCGATGCCAAGCTGCAACGGGGCGGACGGCATTATTTCAGCTTGCCCTGGCAGGGGCATATGTTGTGGGGAACCCAGGATAAAATATACAAAGGGGAGCCGGAAGACTGGCGGATCCGGGAAGAGGATATCGAAGAATTCATTGCCGAGATCAACGGAGGCCTGCCCGGATTCAAATTAAAACGCGAAGATGTGTTGTTGGCTTTCGGGGGACTCCGCTTGTGCGATGCCGAAGAGAGAAAAGAGGGAAGTAAAGTTTCCCGGCGATATGCGATCAACGATCATGCGGTGGATTTGAAGTTGGAAAATTTAATTTCCATGGATGGAATTAAATATACCGCCTGCCGGATTATGGGGGAAAAGGCGACGGATTTGATAATGACGAAATTAGGGCGTCAGGTGAAGTGCCGAACGGCGGAAACGCAATTGGCCGGTGGGGATTACGAAACCCGTGCAATCCTGGAAGCCGAAATCCGGGCGGCGGTCCCGGCGGAATGGAATATGGATACTGTGCATTTGCTGGCAGAAAGTTACGGGTCGGATTGGCCCAAAGTTTGGAAAGAAGGGCCTTCCGCGGCTTTGCTTTCAGATGGTCGGACGCCGGCTTTCCTGGTGACGTATGCGGTGCAAAATGAAATGGCTTTGCATCTGGAGGATGTGATGTTGCGACGCTGTCCCCTGGGAACTTTAGGGAAACCTGAGGCTGCACTGGTTGAAGAAGTTTCCGGATTGATGGGGGAACTGCTGGGATGGGATGAGGCGAAACGGGATCAGGAGGTCCGCCAATTCCTGGAGAGTTATGTGTATGAATAACCGGATGTTTTTTTGGGTTGGGATTTTAGTCTGCTCGCTGGTCCAGTCGGCTGAAGTATCGGAAGAACTTCTCCCGAAACCGGTCGCTAAAATTAAGGCCCCCGCGCTCTCGGAATCCTCCAGTTTGACGCAATCCCGTTTGATTCCCGGTCGGTATTGGAGTCTGAATGACAGTGGCCATGCGCCTGAATTGTTTGCATTGGATGCGGAAGGGAATTCGTTGGCGGTGCTGAAGGTTGAAGGGGTGAAAAATGTGGATTGGGAAGCATTGTCTGTCGACAGTGAAGGCGGATTGTGGATTGGGGATTTTGGAAACAATCTTAACAAGCGTAAAAACCTGATGATTTACCGGGTGGATGAACCCGGGGAGGTGTTGCTGACTTCTCTGAAGCCAACCCGAACACTCCGTTTTGTTTTTTCGGATCAGAAAGAATTCCCTCCCGAGAAACTGAATTTTGATTGTGAAGCGATGTTTGTTTGGGATCAGAAAATATATCTGCTAACCAAAAACCGCGCGGATCGGGATGCCAAGTTTTACCGGATTGAGAATCTGGAGAGCGATGAGTTGCAAGAGGCCGTATTGATTGACCGCTTTCACAAGATGGGTCAGGTCACGGATGCGGCGCTATCGGCCGATGGCCAGCGGCTTGCGGTACTAACCTTTAGCGGGATTTGGATTTTTGATCGACCGGAGGGGAGTGATTTATTTTTGCAGGGGGCGGGATGTCACTTTAAATTCAAAAATTGGGCCTTAGAGCAAGTGGAAGGAATCGCGTGGATCGATGAAAAGACGCTTTTGATCTGCAATGAACAAAAAGATATTTTCCGGGTGCCGGTTGAAGGGGAAGGGTGGGAGTCTTTTAACAGTACTGCCGTGGAACCCGCGGATGAATTGCGGTGAGAATTTCATAAGCAATGGTACCTGCGCGGCGACCCAGCCAGTCCGCCCAAATTTCGTTTCCGTTTTGTTCGCCGATGAGTACCACTTCACCTCCCGCCTTGCAGACCAGGTCGGGCCCTAGGTCGAGCGCAATCCAATTCATGCTGATCCGTCCCACGACCGGGAAACGTTC
>CAKZLZ010000164.1 GCA_937127435.1 uncultured Verrucomicrobiota bacterium
GTGCCATGACAACCTCCTTTTGGGTTGCCAGATCCTAACACAAATAATGCGAAATATCAAATGTTACATGGTACTAGGTTCTCATCATTGGGTTGCGTAAAATATGAAATTATTTCGTAAGGAAATACTTTCATGATCGTACTTATATACAGGCACGTTGCCTGTTAACCTTATTCTAGGAGTTTATATGAAGAAATTATGTTTATTGATGGTGTTCCCCGGAATTTTGATGGCCGAGATGTTGGAAGTGGATAAGTCCCATTCCGAAGTGCAATTTTCGGTATCGCATATGGTGGTCTCTAAGACCAAAGGTGAATTTACCGATTTTGAAGCCAATGTGGATGTGGTGGATGACAAACTGGTGAGCGTGAAAGCAACCATTCCTGTATCCAGTATCGATACGGATAACGAAAAACGGGATGATCACTTGAAAAGCGGTGATTTTTTCAATGTCGAAAAATATCCAAACATCACCTTTGAATCCACAGAGGTCAAAGATGGAAAACTTCACGGAAAACTGACCATTCTGGAAACCACGAAAGATGTGGTCTTGGACCTGGATTTCCTGGGACCGGTTAAAAATCCCTGGGGGAAAATGGTTTACGGATTAAATCTCGAAGGAGAGATTGACCGGAATGATTTTGGGCTGACCTGGAACAAGGCACTGGAAACCGGTGGCGTGGTCGTCGGTGATGTGGTGAAAATCAGCATCAGTGTTGAACTGAACAAGTAAGTTTGTTTTAGTTTGTTGCGTGGGGGATACAGTTTCGGCTGTATCCCTCTTTTTTTTAATACACTGTTGAAAACCGGCGCAGGATACAGCATGAGAGCCGCCCCTACAGGGCTCAATTATTGCTTTAAATATACAATGCAACCGGGGCTTGCGCCCCGGCCTTTGGAGAGACACCCCGTTGGGGTTTAAAGACATAGGGGAGGCCGGAAATGAAAAGAAATGGTTTTCGAAAGTCTGGAGCGACGCCTTCAGAGTGGATGTGAACGGTTGAAATTAGGCGCATTGGCTTTACGCATATTGGGTCGGTCTTTCCAAATGCTGGGCATGTGCCTCGGCTTACCCTGATCTAAAGTAGGATACAGCATGAGAGCCGCCCCTACAGGGCTCAATTATTGTTTTATTTACACAATGCAACCGGGGCTTGCGCCCCGGCTTTTGGAGAGACACCCCGTTGGGGTTTAAAGACATCATGCAACCGGGGGGCTTGCACCCCGGCCTTTGGAGAGACACCCCGTTGGGGTTTAAAGACATCATGCAACCGGGGCTTGCGCCCCGGCCTTTGGAGAGGCACCCCGTTGGGGTTTAATGACAAAGGGGAGGCCGGAAATGAAAAGAAATGGTTTTCGAGAGTCTGGAGCGATGGCTTCAGAATCGATGTGAATTCGAGCTTTGGTTTCCGGTTTTATATATCAGGCTCAGGGCATGGCCGCTTCAAGAGATTTCATAAACGCTTCGATCGTCATCTCGGGGTCGTATGCGATTTCTTTGATCAGGGTGCCGTCTTTGTCCACCAAAAAGAGGGCGGGGAAGACTTTAACCCCGTAATGTTTACCCAGTTGCTCATTTTGCAGATCAATGTGAGCGGGTTGCTTGGAGTCCATGGGGAAATCCGCTTTAAACAAAACCAGTTTTTCCTGTGCAAATTTTATAAATTCATCGCTGCTGGAAATGTTTTTATTAAATATTTTGCAATTGATGCACCAACCGGTTCCGGTGAATTCGATGAGGATGGGCCGCTCGGTTTTGAGGGAGAGGGCTTTGGCTTCAGGGAATTCGAGTTGCCAGGTCAAGGCATCGGCATCAGCTTCTTCGCCAAAAGAAACCCAAGGAAGCGCGAGGGAAATACAGATTCCGAAATAGAGGGCGGCTTTTTTGTTCATGGTAATTTATACTCGATTTCGTCTGTTTTTCCGCCCTGCTGCACGGTGAGTTTTACTTTGTCTCCGGATTCAAAATTCATGCGGAACCAAGTGAGAAACTCCCGGGTATTCAGGTCGTCATTCATTCCGTTTACTTCCACCACGACTTGATTCGGCCTTAAGCCTGCTTTTGCCGCCGGATGCTTTTCTTTTCCTTTGGTAAAGGCTTTCAGTGACAAACTGCCTTTTCCCATACCTGGACCTTTTAAAGGGAAGAATCCGGGGGTCGCACCCAGAACCCCGTCATAAATGGATTTCCGCCAGTAAAGGACTGTCTTTTTCCATTCATCTGCGGTTTTAATGACGGCCTGGGCGGGTTGACCGTTCCGCATCACATACAAGGTGATGACCGCAGGACCTTGAGGAGAGCGGTGAAGAACGCCCCGCAAATCCGCTTCGCTGAAAAGCAATTGTCCGTTGGCCACTTTGAGCTGATCACCCACCAGCAATCCCGCGGTGGCCGCGGGGGTTCCGGGTTCAACGGATTCGACCAACAGGCCGTCTTCCGCGTTGATTTTAAAACCGAGGTTTTCCGGATAGGGCCAGGGCACCACATCCCGGGTTTTATCAAAGCCCGGCTCCTCCTGTTTGCCACGATAAATCATATCGTTGACTTGGTGACAGTGGATACAGCCTTGCGTCGACAGGTCCTTCCGGTCTTTTTGATAGAGGGCGGCACCGGGGAGATCGGTTGCCAATTCCGGTTTCCCTTGCAGTTGAGGGGCGGGAGGTTCCAGATCCCAGGTTGTCCGTCGGGGATCATAATGATGGGCAAGCACGCGTTGCATGGTTTTAACCAGGCTTTCTTCGTTGATACGGGTTTTGTCGGAAATATGATCTTTCCCACCGTATACGCCGTAAATGCGGCCTTCCGGAGATAAAAAATATCCCCACCATGAAACGTCCAGATCCTGATACCCGGTAAAGGGGAGGATACGATGATCCATTTCGGCCGCATTGGTGATGCGAACGGTCACAAACTGCTTAAATAACGGCGTCATGGCTGCGGAACCCCGCAATACCAGGGCATCAAAAAATGAACACTGTTTACAGGGGGGGCAGCGCAGGGTGATAAAGATGGGTAAATTCTTTTGTTTGGCTTCTTTGAGGGCCGCGGTTAAATCATCCCGCCACTCGACTTCACTTTGGGCGGGACCGGGAATGGTTCCTTGAGAGGGGCCCATGACATCCCGCCAATTGGGGGCTGCCTGCAGTCCGGCACAAGAGAAGAGCAGAATCAATAATTTAACTAAACTGTGGTTTACGATATTCATATAACTATTCCGTTTAAGGGTTATAAGCAGTCTTAGTAAATCAGATGGGTAAAAAGCAAGCCGGATAAAAGGTTTGGTCCGAATATAAGTGGGAGGGCGGGCGAATGGGTTTTCTTCAGGTGCGGTATCCCGAGTGCATGAGGGGAAATTGGAGGAAGACCTGATAGAACTGCGGGTTGACTTTCCCCTGAAAAGGGGCAAAAGTTAGGCATGCAATTTTCTATTTCTAAAATGATCCTCTTTGGCTTGCTCATGCTCAATTTGAGCTGTCGCGGATTGGCCGAAAATTCAGGGGTGGATCAGAAATTGCGGGATGCACGGGTAGCGGTTACGGTGGCGGAAGGGGCTTATCAAAGGGTGGAGGCGCAATACAAAGAAATGCAGAACGATCCCACGGCTTCCCCGGAAGAAGTCCTGGCGATGGAGGCGTATGTGAATGAGTTGGCGGAAATGCTCCGTTTGCGGAAAAGCACGCTGGAAGATTTAACGGAAATGACCGGGGAAAAGGCTTCGGAGGTGGATCCCGGCATCACCGAGGGACTCGAAGAATTTAATGAAGCGATCGATCAGGTTCCCGACACCGAGGGACCTGAATCCGAGGCGGCACGGTTGGAACGGGAGTTCAATGCGTCGCTGGAAGAATTTGATGGCATGATCCTGAACTACAATGCAAAATTGGAAGCGCAGATGGATGCGCGAATTTCGAAAGGGGAAGCTGCCGCGGGAAAACAACAAAGCGCAGTTGAAGAAGCGGAAGCTTTGCTCAAATCGATGGGAGTCGAAACCGGGGAAGGTCCGAAGGGAGAAGGGGAAGGCCCTCCCGGAGGAAACCAACCGGGCGGACATCCTCAAGGACCCAAAGGAGAGGCCGGGGGTGAAGTGGCGGGTGGGCCCGGAGCTGAAGCAAGTGGCGGGGGCACTCCGGTTGCGGGAAAGGGTTCGAACGGAAATCAATCCGGTGGTGGAGGAGACCGTCCTCCGGTCGAAGATGAAGATATTGTGGCACGACAATTACGTGAGGCTGCGGAAAAAGAAACCGATCCGGTACTGAGAGAAAAATTGTGGAAAGAATACGAAGCTTATTTAGATGGTCGTTCTTAAGCGCAGGCTTTCTGCTGTTGCTTTTGAATGGTTGTGCCAGTCCGGGGCGTAACCTGGTGGGACCGACGACGATGCAGATTGCACAGTCGCCGTATCCTTCCGAGGAACTGCTCAGTGTGGGGATCGAAATTTTCGATGCCGGAAATGTGGATCCCAAAGAACTTGAAAAACAACACAGCAGTCAACAGATCCGTGACACCGAAGTGCAGTTTATGCCTTACCACTTAAAAACGACTTTGGAACAAAGCGGGTTCTGGGGAGAGGTACGGGTGGTTCCGAAAGGGGCGCAAGGGCTGGATGTGATGGTGAAAGGCAAAGTACTGGAGTCCCACGGGGAAGAGTTGGCGTTGGACGTATATGTGGAGGATGCACAGGGCTATGTTTGGATTGACCGAATTTATCGGGACCGTCTGGCCAAAGCCGACTACGAACAAATTGTGATTGGCAAACGGGGTCCCTTTCAGAATATCTACAATGCGATTGCCAATGATATTGCCACGGTTCGCAGGCGGATGGATCCCTTGGCGGTAAAACAATTGCGGCGGACCACCCAGTTGCTGTTTGCCGCGGAATTGGTGCCGGGGGCTTACGAAGATTATGTGGTGGAAAATGAACAAGGGAAACTTGAAGTGGTTCGCTTACCCGCCGAGGATGATCCGCTGTGGCAACGGGTCAATCAGATCTCGGTTCGGAACGCCATGTTTTTTGATGCTTTGAATAATACCTACGACCCATTTTACCGGAAGATGTGGGCGCCGTATGTGGATTGGCGCCGTTACAACCTGGTGGAGCAGGTCTCTATTCGCGAAGCAAGGGGCGAAAGTATTAAACAGGCAGTGGCCGGTTTGGCGATGATCGCCGCGGCGGTATTGCTGGAAGTGTATGATGTGGACGATGCCAGTACCATCCGGGATGTTTTGATTATCGGCGGAACCCAAGTGGTGATAAACGGCGTAAATATTTCGCAACGTGCTGACATTCATCGGGAAACCTTAAAGGAGCTGTCAGACTCCTTCAGTTCGGATGCGAAAACGGTGTTGATCGAACTGGAAGGCCAAACCGTTGCCCTGACCGGAACCGTGGTTCAACAGATGGCGCAATGGCAGGAACTTCTCCGCAAAATGTACCAGGAAGAACAAACTTTTCCGGATACGGATCTATCGGATGAATGATGAAATTCTGCAACCCAGTTCGTTGGACGCGCCTGCGGCCCCGCCGGTTAAAACGAAATCTGATAAGAAGAAGCCGTCCTGGCTTTGGCTGCTCACGCTGGGGTTGATCGGTGGATTGATTGTGATTCGAATGCTGAGTCAACCCGGGGAGGAAATTGTACCCGTGGCGCCTACAGCGACGGCGGTTCCTGAACCTACAGCCACCCCTGATCCGGCGCTAAGACTTGAAGCCGAGGCTGCACTGGAAAAAGTGCTGGAACTGATGCGTGCCCTGCGGCCTGCAGAGCCGGCACGCTGGGCTGAAGAGGTCTGGACGCAAATTGAAGCGGAAATCGCAGTGGCGGATGGATCGATGGCGGAACTGAAATTTTCTGAGGCCAGCCAACAATATGCCGCGGTGATTCCAAAGTTGGAAAGTTTAAAATCGCGATTGCCGGAGTTGCCCGAAGAATTGATGCCCAAAGCATTCGAGGCTTATGCCGGTGGGAACAAGGCGGATGCAGTGGCCCTGCTGCAAATCGTATTGTTTTTAGAGCCGGAAAATGAACAGGCCACGAACTTGCTTCCCCGGGCGGAGAATGCGGATCTCAGTTTTGCTTTGCTGAAAAAAGCCGAAGGGTGGGTGGAAAAATCAGAATGGGATCTGGCTTTTACTGAATTGAGTCGTCTGAAAGACATGGATGATCAATTTCCGGGTTCGGGTGAATTGAGAACCATAGTTGAAGAAAAGCTGGCGGTTGCCTCCTATAAAAAATGGATGTCGCAGGCATTGGTGGCGATGGAAAATGATGATTTGGTTTCCGCGGAAGCCTGGGTACAAAAAGCCTTGGATTTAGATCCTGAAAATCAAGCGACCAAGGATTTACAACAACAAATTATAGACCGGCGGGTGCAGCAGAACGTTTTGTTGTTAAAGAGGGAAGCTGAAGTGTTTGCCCATGAAGAAAAATGGTCGGAGGCTCATAAAAAATGGTTGGAGATGAAGGCTTTGGATCCGGGGGCTCCCTGGATTCAGGATGGTTTGGAGCAAAGTTTAAAATGGAAACTGATTTCTGAAAAAATCCGCAAAGGTTTGGCGGATCCCGGATCAGATCAGACGGGTCTATGGGTAAAGGAGATGCAGGACCGTAAAGGATGGCCGGTGAAATTGTCGGCCCGGGCAGAGGAAATGGCAGAACGCTGGAAAGTGGCCATTACCCCGGTGAAGGTGAAGCTTACTTCTGATTTTGAAACCCAGGTCGAGGTGACGAAAGTGGGGCGCTGGAAGCCCTTTGCGGAAAAAGAGCTTTCCTTGAAACCCGGGAAGTACACGGCCAAGGGCTGGCGCTATGGATATCGGGATGTGCGGGTTTCTTTTGAGGTGAAACCGGGACAAGAAGATTTGGTGGTCGAGGTGAAATGTGTGGAGGGAATTTAGTGGTAGGCGAACGTCCGCAAAATAATGAACTTTTACAGGCTGCGGACTTGTCGTCCTCCCCGTCGGATTTACGGAAACCGAAATCGGGAGGGGCAAAAGCCTTGCTGATGGCCGGTTTGTTGTTGCTTTGGAGTTTCGGGGTGTATGTGTATTTTTCCCGGGAAGAAGCTCCCCCTGATCAAGGGAAGGGGGGAACTGAAGTTGCTGTGGTTACCCCTACACCTTTACAGATTGTCGCAGAACCCACTCCGGAAGTTCTTCAGGAACCGACCGCGACCCCTGTGCCTGAAAAGAGAATTCTGAAAGTGCAGAGCCGCCCTGCGGGGGCCACGGTATTGGTGGATGAAAGCTATGCCGGGCAAACGCCCTTTGATTTGGAAAATCCGGAAAGTGGACAGACTTTGTGGTTTCGTTTGAGTGGGTATGAAAGTGCCCGGGTGGTACTCGAACAGCAAACGGAAGTGGTGGTGGATCTGGAGCCGATCCTGGCAAAAGTTTGGCTGGAAATATCGCCTAAAGAGAGTCGGATCTCTTTGAACGGAGCGCCGCTGACTCTTCCCGGGGATGGATTTTTGAATTTACCGGTTCGGAGTCATGAACTGAAAGTGGAGGCGAAAGGCTATGAAACGCAAACGGTTCGGTTCACACCCGCCGAAGCGTACGAGCGTAAAATTAAGGTGACACTCTTACCTGTGGTGGCGCCGGTGACTCAAATGGAGGCCGAAGAAAAAGTGGTTAAAGTATCAACTGTGCAGGGGCTTGAGATGATTTTACCTGTGTTTCCTTTGGAGGCGACTTTGGGAAGTCCGCGGGGAACCGCAGGCCGTCAAAGCAATGAACTGCAAATCAAGGTGAAATTAACCCGTGCTTTTCGAATTTCCAAATCTGAAATTAGCAATGCACAATTCCGGGCCTTTAAACCGGAGCATAACAGTGGACGCTGGAAAGGGGTGGATTTAAACGGGGAGACTTTTCCGGTGAGTGGCGTGACCTGGGAGGAGGCGGTAATGTACTGTAATTGGTTGAGCAAACAGGAAGGACTGCCCCCTGCGTATTCTCCGAAAGATGAACGGTGGGAGTTTCAGGAAAAACCCGGGACAGGCTACCGTTTGCCTACGGAGGCGGAGTGGGAAAGTGTAGCGAGGCACGACGTGAAACAGGCACTGTTTGGCTGGGGGGATGAGATGCCGCCTGCAGAAGCAACCGTGAATCTCGCCGGAAAAGAAAGCGCTAAGCTTATTACCCACAGTTTGCAGGCCTATACCGATCGTTTCGCCGGACCCGCACCGGTGCTTCAGGCAGGGGAAGGGCCCTTTGGCATTCTGGGGCTTTATGGCAATGTATATGAGTGGGTGCAGGACGGGTACAGTATTCCTCCATTAACTTCACGGGTTTTGGTGAATCCTTTGAATGCAGCTTCCGGGCAATTCCATGTGATGAAGGGGGCCTCCTGGCAGGACGCCGGTATTGGAGATTTGCGGATTGCCCGTCGCCGCTATGGAAATCAACCCGCTGTCGATCTCGGATTTCGGGTCGCGAGATATGTGGAACCTCCACCAGGATCAGTGCCCTGATTTTTTATGAATTTTTCAGTTCTTCAGCCTAGCGTTTTGAACGGAACTGTTTTAACTTTTTGGCCATATGGTTTCTACCTCCTTACATAAATCGAAGAAAAGTCTCTGCATATTGCTGGGAAGTAACTGGGTTCTGGTCACAAGTTTGTTAGCGGTATTGGTCGGACGCAGTATGGGATGGGGATGGGGCGCGGGGGTTATTGTGCTCTTGTCACCCTTGTTTCTGTCAGTCCTGTTTTTAACGCTGGGTGCGGGCGAAGGCAAAAAACAACAAGAGCTTGCATCAGCGGATTCGAATCCAGCCCAGGATCCGAAGCTGCTTAAAGAACTTGAGACTGTACAGTTGAAAGCGGAACGGGCAGAACTGTTGGCGGATGAATTGAAAGCCAGTGAAGAGGCGGCGCAACAGCAGACCCACCGTTTATGGGAAGTCTTTCATCAATTGAATCATCCGGCAGGTTTTCTGGATGTGAAAGGAACCATATTGGATGTGAACGCCTCCGCGATTTCCTTGTTCCGTCAATCGGGAGATGTGCTCCGCGGATTAAATTTGGTGGACGTGGATGCCATGGGGGGAGAACCCATGTTTGCGGATCCGCTGGAACGTGCCGCCAGAGGGGAGACGGTTCAATTTCAAATTGAATTGCCGGATGAAGGCAATGAAACGCATTTGTTGGTGATGAGCCTGAAACCGGTTTTGAATGATAAAAACAATGTGGAACTGCTGATTCTGGAAGGACATGATATTACCGAGCGGATCCGGGCCGAAGATGCCCTGCAGGAAACATTTAATCAGTTCCAGCAAAGTCAAAAAATGGAAGCGATTGGACGTTTGGCGGGGGGGATTGCCCATGATTTCAATAATCTCCTCACCTCGATTCTTGGATTCAGTAACATGGCGATTGAGCAGGTCTCTGAGGAGGATGATGTGTTTGGGGACTTGCAGGAAGTGGTTCAGGCCGCCAACCGTGCACAGAATCTTACCCAAAAACTTTTAGCCTTATCCCGCAAAGATGTGCCGGACAGTCATCCGATTGACCTGAACCTGTTGCTAATGGGAATGGACAATCTGATTAAAGTGACCTTGCACGAAAACCTGGAACTGATTGTGGAGCATGAGCCCAGTCCCTGCATTATTCAGGTGGATCCCACATCCATGGAACAGGTAATCCTGAACCTGGCAGTGAACGCCCGGGACGCCATGCCCCGAAGCGGCCGGCTGTATATTAAAACCTCGCTTGAAGAAATTCATGAAGACAAGACCACGGCTGAAGGCCTGGAGGCGGGTGAGTATGTATTGTTATCCATTCGGGATACCGGTTACGGTATGGATGCCGAAATCATGGAGCATGCGTTTGAACCTTTCTTTACCACCAAAGAATCGGGGCAGGGTACCGGATTGGGTCTTTCAACCGTGTATGCGATTATTCAGCAATATCAGGGGGTGATCCGTTTGAATAGTGAACCCGGGGTGGGGACGGAATTTATGATTTTCCTGCCGAGGGTTGAATACGTCGAACAGATGATGTTGGACCTGCCGGCCCACACGAATTTACCGCCTTTGCCGAAAGGAACTGAAACCATTCTCCTGGTCGAGGATGAAGACGGGGTCAGACGCATGGCCTGCAAAATGATTGAGTCCTTAGGCTATACGTTGATTACAGCTTCCGACGGAGAAGAGGGGGTTGAGGTGGCGGAAAGTTACGATGGAAAAATCGACCTGATTGTTTCGGATGTGGTCATGCCCAATTTGAGCGGTCCGGAAATGATTGACCGCCTGCGTTTATCTTTGGGACATATTCCGCACCTGTATGTGTCCGGTTTCACTATGGATAAATTAAAAGAACACGGGGCGGACGAATCCGAACAGTTCCTGATCCGCAAACCTTACAGCCGGGAAACCCTGGCCCGCCGGATCCGCGCCACTCTGGATATGGGAGGGTGAAGAGAATGTTGGATTACGGATGTATGTTGGTGGATTACGGATGAAGGAATAATGAAAAGTTGTTTGCTGCCGTTGCTATGTTTTCTGGTCTGGGGTTGCCATTCTAATCCTACTTCTGAGCCTGAAGCGTATCATCCTGTTGTGAATGCCCATTTTTATTCCTGGCGTGAATGGGAAGATTCAAAACCCGTATATGATGAACTGATTAGCGAAGTTACGTGGCGTAACCTCCAATTGGTTTTGTCCGAAAAAGTAGAGTGTCTTTTAGTCCTTAAGGTTGATCCGGCCCTTTTGAATTCTCCAGGAATTAGAAATGAGCACTACACACATGAAAATTTCCCTTCCCGTTTTGCCTCCATGTTTCAGAGGCACCAGAAATATTCTTACGAATCCATTTTTCTTTATACGGAAGGTGTTATTCTGATCTACGGAAACCACGAAAGTGTTTATGGAACATTTTTTGGTTTAGCGGCTGGCCATCCCGCGGATCCATCCCGTAATGAACCGGATGTAAATCTGAATCCGGCGGATCCCTTTGGTTTTGAATAATCCAAAAACTTTTTTACATGCCGGCAGAAAAAATCATGACTGATGAAAACCGCAATATCCGGTCTTTAAAACCCGGCCTCAAAAAACGTCTGATTTTCTACCCTGTCCTTTACCTGTTGATTGGCGTTTTTCTGTTTTTCCGGCAGCGCCAGATGATCTATTTTCCGACGGCGCTTGAGCCTCACAGTTATGGTGTGGAGATTATTGAAAATGAAGGGGAAACCCTCCTGGTCACGGTGTTGAATCCCGGCAAAGAAAAAGCCATTATTTACTTTGGTGGAAATGCGGAAGCTGTGGTTTACAACGCCTACGTTTTTCAAAAGACTTTCGCCAACCATACCGTTTATTTGTTTAACTACCGTGGCTACAGCGGGAGCAGTGGAAAACCGACTGAAGAAGGGATCTTTTCCGATGCTTTGCGGCTCTATGATACCCTGCAATCCCGCCATCGCACGATCTCCACGGTGGGTCGCAGTCTCGGCAGCGGGGTGGCGGCATATCTGGCCTCCCGGCGGGAGATTGAAAAGCTGGTACTGGTCACTCCCTTTGATAGCATCCTTGCGGTTGCGCAAAGGCGGATCCCGGTTTACCCTCTGCGTTTCATGCTTTTGGATCCCTACAACAGCCTCAACCGGGTGAAAGACATTCAGGCACCCACCCTGGTCCTGATGGCGGAAAATGACAGCATCATCCCCCGAAAGAATTCGCAGCGTTTAATCAATGCGTTTCCGGAAGAGCAGATAAGCGTTTTCACCATAAATGGGGCGGGGCATAATACCATCTCTGATGATCCCGCGTATCATAAGTACCTGAAAGCGTTTTTTGTTCAGGGAGATGATGGGAGTGAGTTGTAGCGCTTTCCATGTGCTCAAATTACCTGTCACTCATGTTCCTGGATCATACCACCCCCGTATATTCCTGACATTCAAAGTTGACCCGAATGGCACTAACTTAAGCCATATTTGGTATCAAAATGATGAGAAACATGCCCCCGGATGGTGGGCAACGCAGTAAGCCCGGGGTAA
>CAKZLZ010000165.1 GCA_937127435.1 uncultured Verrucomicrobiota bacterium
GTAGACTTCGGTTTGTATGTCCGTTTTTTTGAAGGCTTGACCGGGTGGGGGCATAATCGGCTCTGCGGGGGGACCGACTTGACGGGGGGGACGGGAAGTCGCACAACCGGCCATCAGTACGGCGGCCAAACCAAAAGTTAACGATGCAGGGCGGATCGGAATTAGATTTTTCATAACGTTTCCTTCACGACGGTTCATGATAGTGGTGATTGAGCAGCCAGTCGTCTGACCAGCTTTTGAAAAGTTTGCCCCCGGACAGCATAACCCGGGAACTGGTCAAAACTTGCACATCCGGGAGAAAATAACAAGGTTTGAGCTTCAGTTCTTGCCTTCCAAAGTACAGGAAGCAACGCGTCCAACGTATCGAATACCTGGCATTCGTCAACGGAATCCTTCCAGGCCTCCTTCATTTTTTTTGCCGCATGCCCAAACAGATATAATTGAGGGGATCTTTGTTGAAAAATTTCAGAAAGCCGATCCAGAGATTCCGCCTTATCCAAGCCCCCCATCACCAATTGCACCTCGCCGGAAATGCACGCCAACGCAGCCTTGGTGGCTTCTAAACAGGTGCTTTTACTGTCATCCACCACCCGGCCGGCCCCTACGATTTCCAGACGCTGCATCCGATGGGCTGGAAACTGAAACCCCCGGATCACCGACTCCTGGGTTTCGGCATTTACGCCGGGGATTCCCTCAAGCAGGGCCATCACTCCCTGTAAATTTTTCCGGAGGGCGGAAGCGGCAAAAACGGTATTTCCCAACTTCGGAAGTTCAAAATTTTCGGCCACAACCCGTCGGGCCCGGGTTGGAACTTCCACGGGATACTCCTGGGGCCAGACCGCAAGATCGTCAGGCCTCTGGAAAGCGGCCAACCGGCTTTTCGCAGCCGCATAATTTTGGATATTCGGGTGACGGTCCAAATGATTCGGAAACAGGTTTAAGCAAAGCGCCCGGTCGGGCCGGTAGCTTTGGCTGGCCTCCAACTGAAAGGAACTGAGTTCAATCACATGGAAATCCGCCTGCGGGCTCTGCAATGCCATCTCACTCACCGGAGGCGAAATGTTTCCTGAAACCGTCACCGAGTAACCGGCATCCCGCAGCAAATCGGCAATCAGCAGCACCATGCTGGTTTTCCCCAGTGACCCGGTCACCGCAATTTGCGAGCCCCGTAAACGTTGGGCCGCCCATTCAAATTCCGGGAGGAAATTCTGTTTCCTCTTTCGAAGGGTTTGTAACCAGGGATGTTCAAAAGGAATGCCCGGACTGATCACCACCTCCCCTTCACTTTTATCCGGAAGATCCGCCTGCCAATGAAATCCCAAAGCCTTCAACGCCTCTAAAGCCCTCGCATCCGGTTGTGATGCGGAGACAATAATCCCCTGACGGCCTTCTTCTGCCCCCAAACGGGCGGCGGCCCATCCGCTGGAACCGGCGCCCAAAATGATCAGAGGCAGTGACATTTAAATTACCTGACTTTTAAAGTCGCGATACCTAATATGGCAAAAATAATGGCCAGCACCCAAAAGCGGATGGTCACCAGGGTTTCGACCACTTCCACATCACGCCCTTCCGCTTCGGCCGCTTCTTTGGCTACAATTTCAAAATGATGATGAATGGGCGCGCATCTGAAAATACGCTTGCCTGTCAGCTTAAAGTATCCCACCTGTAAAACCACACTCACTGCTTCCATCACAAATACTCCGCCCACAAAAACCAGGGTGATTTCCTGCTTAATCATAATAGCGGCGGTGGCAATCGCCCCTCCCAAAGCCAAACTGCCGGTATCGCCCATAAATACCCGGGCCGGATGCGCGTTATACCACAGAAAACCCAATCCGCTTCCCAGGAGACATCCGAAAAACACGGCCAACTCTTCAGAGCCGGGAATATATGGAATTTGCAAGTGTTCCGCAAAAATCACGTGACCGGCACAGTAACTCATCACCAGATAAGATACCGCCACCGCATTGCTGCATCCGATTGCCAGCCCGTCCAGACCATCGGTTAAATTGACCGCGTTACTCGCGCCCAGCACCACGATGATCACAAACAACAAGGCCAAAATCCATGGCATGCCCACCCAAACCGGGTCTTTCATAAACGGCAACATCAAGTTGCGGCTTAACAAACTGGTTTCAGGATTTACTTGGTCCAAGGTGTAAAACAATACCGTCGCCCACCCCAGCTGTCCCAAAAGTTTCCAGCGGCCGGAAAGTCCTTTGGAATTTTTTAATTTCACTTTTTTATAATCATCAATAAACCCGATCGCGCCCATCCAGACGGCACCCAACAATGCCATGGTGGCGAAGATATTCCCCGGTTTACACCACAACAAAACCCCGACCATCAAAGTGAAAAGGATCAGCAATCCGCCCATGGTGGGGGTTCCCGCTTTTTTCCGTTGCTCTTTTAAAACCTCATCATCCCGTACCGGCTGACCGATTTTAAATTCAAGCAGCCAGCGGATGACCTTGGGTCCCAGAATCAGGCTGAGGATAAATGCCGTGGCTGAACCCGCCATGGTGCGGAAGGTCACATAGCCCAAAATCCGCAAAGGACTCAAGGCATCCTGTAATGCCGGATCTTCCAGATTCTGCCACCAGTCAAACAGCCAATACATCATACCTTGGTTTCCTCATTTTTTTGTAATGCTTGTAAAATCAATTCGAGTTGCTCCGACCTTGAAGCTTTCAGTAACAACACGGCATTGTCACCAACGCAAGCCGTCATTTCCCGAACGGCTTCTTCCCGGCTCCCCACCAGAATGACAGGAGTCTTTTGAATGCCTTGCTGCATCCAGGAAGCTTTCTCTCCGACGAGTACCACGCCGGTAAATCCAAAACCATCTAATTCCTTTCCGATCACCCAGTGCAACTCTTTTTCCGCCTCACCCAGCTCAGCCATTCCCCCGAGCACCAACCACTTTTCTCCCGCGTGCGGGACTTCAGCAAAGGTCCGGATCGACTTCCGCATACTCAATGGATTTGCATTGTAAGCATCATTGATCACTTTCCATTTCTGTAATTGGACGGTTTGCCAGCGCATTGGAGCCGGTGCATACTTTTCCAGGCCCCGAATCATCATCTCCGCACTCAATCCACACTCACGAACCATCGCCACCGCCTGCAATAAATTCATCAACATATGCTCGCCGGGAAAAGGAACCGGCAACTCAAAAGTTTCATTCCGCCGGCAGTCCCGCACCCGCAATCCGGTCTCGATCATTTCCCCCATGTAGTCCGCCTCCCCCAACATCGACACACTCACAATCCGACAGGCACAGCGGGCTTTTGCATATGAAAACCAGCGGCTGTCCGCATCCAAAACCGCCATCCCATCCGAGGGCAAGGCTTCCAACAAGCTGGATTTTTCTTGTGCAATCGCCTCCACAGATCCGAGACGTTCCAGATGCGCTTCTCCAATGGAAGTGATGAGACCGGCATCCGGTTGCAGAATATCAGCCAAGCCCGCAATTTCCCCCGGTTCACTCATTCCGAGTTCAAACACCCCGAATTTATCATGCGCTTCCATCGCCAACAAACTCAGAGGCAACCCTACAAAATTATTCCAGTTTCCCTGCGTGCAGCGTGTGCTTCCGGACTCCGATAACATGGCCGCCAAAAAATCTTTCACCGTGGTTTTTCCCGCAGAACCCGTTACACCGATCATTTGTTTGGGTTGCAGACTTTCCCGATATCCTTTGGCCAACTGCTCGAGCGCTTTACCTGTATCCGGCACCTGTAAACAGGGGATCGCCGGATTCGCGCGCCCGGTCAGACACAATGCCGCCACCGCCCCGGCCTTTATTGCATGGTCAATTAAATCATGCCCATCCACCCGTTCCCCCGGCATAGCCACATACATCGCGCCCGGCTGTACTTTCCGCGTATCATGAAAAATGGAGGTCACCGTTTCATCAGGAATCCTCGTCCAGGTTCCCCCGGACCATTCGGCAAGTTTTTCAGCGTCAAATACCGGCATATCAACATTTCCCCGTCTTAGAACTTTCTCTTTTCGCAATCAGCTCCCCGGCAACCACCCGGTCGTCAAAAGGCAACTGCATCGCCCCGATACTCTGAACCGTTTCATGCCCTTTCCCGGCAATCAACAATACATCCCCTTCCCTCAACATGAAAATTCCTTTTTCAATGGCCACCCGGCGGTCTTCAATCACTTGATACGAATCCCCTTCCTGTACCCCCGTCTGCATATCGGCAAAGATTTGGACGGGGTCTTCGGTCCGCGGATTGTCATGGGTGAAAATCATTTCATCTGCCAGCGCACAGGCGCGCACCATCAACGGACGTTTACTGCGGTCGCGATCCCCGCCACACCCAAACACCACAATCACTTTTCCCGTGGTTAAAGGCTTCAGCAAACGAAGAATGTTCTCCAACGCATCCGGGGTATGGGCATAATCCACCAATACTTTGCCACATTTTGAAGGGATGCTCTCCAGGCGTCCGGGGGCGGCTTTTAAATATGAGATCTTTGTCAACAGGTCCGAAAAGGGCAATCCATAACCGGCCGTTACGGCCAATGCCTGTAATACATTTCGTAAATTATGCTCCCCGGGTTGCGGCAATTGCAAAATGCCGTTTCCCCAAGGGGTCTGCACATCCGCTTGAATCCCTTCCAAATTTGACTGAAGAATTTCCGCCTTCACCTCACAATCATCCGCAAAACCACAAAGCAATACCGGTTGCCCACAGGCTTCCGACAAGCGGCGGCTCCATTCATCATCACCGGCGATTCGATATGCAACGGAGGGGCAACGGAACAATTCCACTTTTGCCTGAAAATAGGACTCCATATCCTGATGGTAATCCAGATGATCCTGACTGAGATTCGTAAATACAGCGGCGTCAAAAGATAACGCCGCCACCCGTTTCTGATCCAATGCGTGGGAAGACACTTCCATCACACAATCACCACATCCGGCATCCGCCATCGACTTCAAATATTCATGCAGTTCAGGGGCGCCCGGGGTGGTGCGGCGCGCCGGAATTTCCCTTTCACCGAAACGGTAAGACACCGTACCCAACTGGCCCGATTTTTTACCACACAATTCCAAAAGCTGATAAATATATCCCACCACCGAGGTTTTCCCATTGGTCCCTGTCACCGCGGTCAACCGGAGTCTTTCATCCGCGTATCCGTAGAGGTGACGGGAAACCCGGGTCAATACGCTACGGGGATCGTCAACCATTACGACCGGTACATTCACTTTTACCGGAAGCGCATGTGCGGCCACAATTCCGACCGCTCCTTTGCGGATGGCATCTGTGACAAACCGGTGCCCATCCCCTTCAAAGCCTTCGATGGCCACAAAAAGATCTCCCGCACGGATGCGGCGGGAGTCGGGATGAACCCCTGTGAGTTCAGCGGGCCAATTTGCGGGCGCTTTTGCCCCCAACAAATCCGCCCATTCCGGGGCGGTTAAACGTACCGGTTTGGGACTCATGGCTCAAAATCCCTCCCGGGGTATAGCCAAATATCCGGCAGCATAACTTGCGATATCCGCAAATACAGGTGCTGCCACCGAACCGCCCGTCCGCTTTTCGCCTTTGGGCTCATCTACGCTCACCACAATGGTAAGCACCGGATTTTCAGCCGGGAAAAATCCAGCGAAACTGGCAATATTCTGATCTTCAGAATAGCCGCCACCGGGCAAAATCTTTTCCGCGGTTCCGGTTTTACCCGCAACCGAATATTCGCCAAAGCGGGCCCGCCGGCCGGTTCCACCCTGCTCCGTGATCCGGGCCATCAGTCCGCACATCTTCTTGGCGACTTCCGGACGCAACACCCGCTCTCCAAGGGGATCAGGTTTACGCTGATAAAGCAAATTGCCGGAATGATCCCGAACTTCAGAAACAATATAGGGCTGGAGCAAATACCCATCGTTGGCAATCACATTGATCGCCGCGGCCATTTGCAGTGCGGTGACGGTAATTGCGTGCCCAAACGAAATGCGGCTCTGGGTCAGCGAATCCCAGTTGCGGGGACTGTGGGAAATTCCGGTTTCTTCACCGGGCAATTCAATTCCGGTTTTCCGTCCGAATCCGAACTTCACCAAATAGTCATGAAACATTTTTTCATTCATCCGCAAACCGATTTTGGCCGTGCCAATGTTACTGGATTTCTTCAGTACATCCGCAGCCGTCAATTCGGAGTAGGCATGATAATCGCGAATCGGGCGACGGTTGTAATACCAGGTGCCGCCTTCACAATCGATCACTTCATCCGGAATCACCAGGCCCTCATTCATCGCCGCCGCGAACACCAGCGGCTTCATGATGGAGCCGGGTTCATAGGTTGCACCCAAGGCCTGGTTGCGAAGCAATTCCTGATCCGCTTTGTAAAATTCATTCAGATTATAATCCGGTTTGCTGGCCAGGGCCAAAATGGCACCGGTACGGGAATCCATTACCACCGCCCAGGCGCCATCCGCATTGTAGAGAGACATCGCTTTTTCCAAAGCCTCCTCCACACCGTACTGTAAATATTGATCCACGGTCAGCTTCACATCCGCTCCGGCATCGGGATCGATCTGAATTTTCCGCCGATCCACCATTTCATGACGGCGACCGTCTTTTTCTCCGACCCGCAATCCTTCTTTGCCTTTCAGAAAACGATTCATTTCCAATTCAATACCCGCGGCACCTACGCCTTCGCGGTTCTGAAATCCAATCACGTGGGAAAGCAAATTGTCATGCGGATAGGTTCGGGTTTTAATCTTTTCGAACACCACACCCTTGCTGATTTCATTTTCTGCCAAATAGGCATTCAACTCGGAAGCACGATGATCCTCCACATATTTTTCTAAATAGGAGAAGCGGCGGCCGGTATCCGCGAGCCGGGTGCCGATCAGCGCCGGCTCCACATTCAAGAACTGTGTCAATGCAGCCTGAACCCGTTCCGGGTTGTTGTGATTCTGAATAAATTTCGGGTCTACCGCAATGTTTTTGCGGACTTCGTCCAGCGCCAATACCCGGCCATTCCGGTCCAACACCCGGCCGCGGGTTCCCTGCAACTGGGTTTGAAAAACAACTTTACGCTGATAAGATTCGCGCAAACGGGTATGATCCCCTAATTGCAGATTCACTACCCGTGCAATGAGTCCTACAAAAAGAGAAAATAATAACAGTCCGACAATTCCGGACCGGATGCATACCGCTTGCACTTTCATTAGTAGCGAACGCCCCTCTCATTTCGATCCAGGCTGCCCAGGACATTCAGTTCGCCTGCAGTGCTTTCCCACAAGGCCATGTCACGAATGTGCACCACCTGATCCGGCCGGGGCCAGTTCATGTTCAACTTATGGGTTTTCAAAGCCGCACGGAGGTTTCGCGGACCAATCAAGCCGTTCCAACGCACTTCTTCACCCGCCACCTGACGGCGTAATTCTTCCAGCGCCTGCTCTTCGGATTTAATCTGACGGCCCAACGCTTCCGTTCGGCTGCAGCACCACAGATACAAAAGTCCCACGCCGAAAACCATCACCACCAACAAAGAGACACTGGCGGGCATACGGAAACCTTCCGCCTGCAACTTTTTATTCCGTTTACCGGGTGCGCGTCGTTGTTTTTTTCTGGATGTCGTTTTTTTCTTCATGAGATCTCCTTCTTTTCAATCACTCGTAATTTTGCGGAACGGGCACGGGGGTTACGGGACTGTTCCTCTTCCGTCGCCACCCGGGCTTTTCTCCAAACACTCTCAACTTTGGGCAGTTCTCCCTGCCATTCACTTCCCCCCTGATAGAGGGACACTTCGGTGCCTTCATGCCGCCGAAATTTCTTCTTCACCGCCCGGTCTTCCAAGGAATGAAAGGTAATCACGGCCATCCGGCCTCCGGGCTTCAATAATTTGATGGCCGCATCCAACCCCTCTTCCAACACTTCCATTTCCCGGTTCACCGCCATGCGGAGCGCCTGAAAACTTTTGGTTGCCGGATGAATCCGGCTGCCCTTGCGTCCGCCCACGGCCTTTTCAATAACGTTGGCCAATGCCAGCGTATCCGGCAACTGATCTTCATCGCGGGCTTTCACAATGGCCCGGGCAATGCGCCGGGCCTGACGCTCTTCACCCAGACGACGCAAAGTATCGGTGAGTTCATCCAAACCAATGGACGCCAACCAATCTGAAACCGGCAGGCCGGAGGTCGGATCCATGCGCATGTCCAACGGACCTTCAAAACGAAAACTAAATCCACGGTCCGGGGTATCCAACTGATCCGAACTCACGCCCAGATCCATCAAAATGCCATCGGGTTGCAAAAAGTCCTGTTCAGCAGCCAACTCCGCAATCTGAGAAAAGTTGCCGTGTACCGCCTGAAAACGGTCACCATAACTTTCCAGCAAACGACCGGTCCGCTCTAAAGCATCCGGATCCTGATCAATTCCCATGACCACGCCATCCGGCGCACAGGCATCAAGAATCGCACGGGTATGCCCTCCTCCGCCCAAGGTCCCGTCAATATAACGCCCCCCGGGACGAATCCGGAGTCCCTCAAGAACCTCTGCTTTTAGAACCGGCTCATGTACTGTAACTGTCATGTCATGCCCTCCTAAATGCCGATGGCCTTGGCTGCAGCAGCCAGACCGGGGGATTGCGGTTTGCGGGCTTCCCAATTTTCGGGACTCCAGAGCTCGATGTGATTGAAAGCACCTGCGAGCACCACTCCTCCGGTGAGCCCGGCGTAATTGAGGTGTTCGTCTTTGACCCGTATGCGGCCCTGCACATCGAAATTCAGATGATCCGATTCCGAGGCCAGAGTCAGCATCAGTTCCATTTCTTCGGGAGAAGAAAGCATCTTGCCCTGCAATTTCTGCATAAATTGGGTCATCACCGGCCCCGACATCAAAGTCAAACAGGCCCGATTGATGCCCGGCATCAGAAAAACCCCGCTCTCGCCCATTAACGAACGCCAGCCGGAGGGAATGGTCAACCGCTTCTTCGGATCCAGCTTGTGGGCATGCTTCCCCATAAACGGGGCTTGCGCACCGCCGGCAGTAGATAGCAGCTGATTGATTTCCGTAGACATTGTTTGACACTCTGACCCACTTTATGACACTTGCCCCCACCGCCGCAATAGTTAAAATCAAAAAAAGGTCATTAATTTGTTCTAACAGAAGCTTTTATACATACGTATATACTTCAAAATAACTGAAGCCCATCCTCTGCAGGGAAGATGGGCTACCCGATCGGAGTGCAAGGTCCATATACATGAATGTTCTCCTTTTATATAACGTTTGATGCTACAACAATTTCATTGACAGTGCTGTCGCGACTTCTAAAGTTGGAAGATGAAACGAATCCGGATCTCTTTACTTTTTCTTTTGTGCGGTCTCACTTTTCATCTGGGTGCAGCCACGCTTGTTTACCGCCAGGATTTTACGGAGGATCGCAGCCGGGATTTTCACAAACAACCGGACTCCCTGCGCTTTTCACCTCAGCAGTCCCATACTGGAACCAAAAACGGGGCCATGATATTCGGGGAACCCGGAGACAAATGGGTGAGCGCCAGTATCCGGCTTCCTGCCCGGCCGGGACAAATCTATGAGATTGTCTCACGCTCTGCGATGAAAGGAAACGGCTCCAATCAGCCTGACCACAGGGTCAACTTACTGGATGAAAATGGAAAAACTCTCGTCTCCAGTGGCGACCGGGATCATGGTGATTTACAAATTTTACTTCCTGCAGAAGGAGAAGCCCCCGCGGGAACCCGCTGGATCGAAGTTTCCTGGTTGATCAGGGGTGAGATTGCCCCTTCCTCCAACCGGCATTTAGAAATTTACCAACTCGAAATCACAGAATTAGGTCCGGAGGGCCCCCGCCCTTTCCGGCAAAGAGGCCCCTACATAGACCGCATTCAAGGCTACGTTGGGGAAGTTGTATCCGTCGACATGACAGGTTGCTTTTCACGCACCGTTACCGGATACACAAACGATGCGGGGATTCCGATGAGAAGAAAAGGAACTGTACTTTATTTCCGCCCAAATGAAACCCGACCCTTACACCCGCCCCTTCGAATCACAGCTTTAAACCCCGCCGGCAGTTCCGTCGATACCCTTCCCGTTTACCTGAAGGTCAACCCGACACCCGAACCCCTGACCGCGCGGAATCCTGACGAAATCCAATGGCACAATCTTAAGGCCCAAGTGCTGGAACCCGGTCAAATGATGTTTCCGGTCAATGCGGATCATCTTTTCAAAGAAGGACTCCCGCCCTACAACGACCGCATCCTGTCAAAGCCGGACTGGGTAGAAATGCCGGTGGACGGACTGCTGGGCGGCCATTGCCCCCGGAATGCATCACCGCTGCAAACCGAAATCATCATCGAACGAACTGATGCGAGAGGTGCCACAGCCCGGTACAGCCTCCCCTTGGAGGTCATTCCACCCAGGAGCCGGGTCCCCACCCATTTTCCCAAAACCGGTCTGGAACTCAACAAAGCCCTCAAGCTAGGCGGCAATGTGGTCCAACTCCAGCCTGACACGGTATATAGCAATATGGGAAACATGTACGGTCAGGGCGGAACCACCACCAGTGCCCGGAATCCCGTTATTGTGCTGGGTGCACCCGGGGCGGTCATCTCTGCACTCTCTTTTAATAAAGGGGGACATACCCTGTTTGAAAATGTTGACTTCGTTCTCAGCGGACAAGACGCCGCAATCAAAGCAAAGAAAACCCAGGGATTGCGTTTTCGTAACTGCCGTTTTCAGGGGGCGACGGTTCCCGTCGATTTAGACGATGGAACGGATTGGGTGAAAAAAGAGACTTTCAGATACGACGGCAATGCGGTCATGATTCGGGAAGGCAGCTTTTTGGTCATGGAACACTGTCAGCTCAGCCAGTTTAACACCGCCTTTTCCACCGGAGTCAGGGCTGGAGGACTCGGGGTCTACAGATGCACCGTGACGGAGGTGGCCGACGACCACTGCTTCTTCGCGGAAAGTGGCGGAATCTGGTTGGAAGAAGTACATTTCCTGGGTCACGGCGGAAATCATACCCGGGGGGAACACCGGGATATTATTCAACTGGCGAACCCCAATCAGCCCCCCATACGAAAAATGCTGATTCGCAGAGTCTTCGGATTCGGGGACGGACAATCTCAATCCTTGTTTATCGAAAACGAAGATCAACGCATCCACAAATCCCGCATCCCCTACGGGACCGGCAACCATCAGGATTTATTGGTTGAGCATTCCGTGTTCATCGGGAATAGCGCGCATGGAATTTCCATCCGCGGTGCCAGCAATTTCATCATACGGAATTGCCTGACCTTAGGCCATCCGGATGAAAACTACCGGGGACAGGAAACCACACCCGCTTACGGCACTCTTTACATTCGGCAGTATAATTCTAACGGCCTCATCGAAAACTGTATCGCGGATAAGCTGAGCCTGGAAGCCGAAAGCGAAACCGGACAAACGAACATTCAATTCAAAGAGAATCTGTATCTGGATGAACTCGAGGGGGGATTTGAACAGAACCGACAGATCTTATTTCCTTCTTTGCACGACCGGAGTAAAACCATGTGGGAGCGAATGCGCTTAAGTCCCAATTGGGCCTCCTCCCACCCGAATACCGGACCGGACATCCTCAGACCCTAATCCCTACCACCCTCAATCATCCCGCGAGGGTCGCCCGCGTAGTTTTTTTACTTCCCCGCGCACCCGCTTATTACCAATGCGCTTGGCTTGCTGCCTGGCCGAAGGTTTCCGCTTCTGATGCCGCATTTTTGCCCGGCGGGCATCCCGGTCTAATTTTTTCTTCCGCCGCAGCTCTTCCACCTTCTCGCACAGCCGCTCCCGGGCTTTGAGTCGGTTCATATGTTGGGAACGCCCCTCCGCACATTTCACCATGGTTCCCGAGGGCACATGGATCAATTGTACGGCCGAAGCGGTTTTGTTGACCTTTTGCCCCCCACTCCCGCCGGCAAGCACAAAGGATTCATCCAGGTCCGTTTCCGCGAGGCCCAATTGTTGCATGCGACGTTGCACGCGCTCCCAAGGTGATTCTGATGCTTGCATTCAAGGCCTTCGTGGCGTACACAACCGAAAATTGCAACCCCGGAAATCATTTTGAAAGACGCTTACTCTCCCCTTTTCCTTGCCGCCTCCGGCGGAGACCTTGAAACCATTCAGGAACTCAGCCCCCATGCCAGTCAGGAAGATTTAAACAAATCCCTCTCCCAAGCGGCCGCCCTCAGCCACTTCGAAGCCGCCGATGCCCTCATCATGGCCGGAGCGGAGGCGGATGGCGATTACGATCCGTTATATGGTACCGTCCTCTTTCCCGCCTGCGAATATATGAATCCGGAGGGAATTGAATGGCTGATCGAACGCGGGGCGGACCCCGCCCGGGAAGTCATGCGGTTGGAAGGCCGCCGCAATGCCCTGCAGCATCTGCTTCACAGCCACCACCGCTCCCCGCTCAAAGGCCGCTGCATCCAATTGTTGATTAAAGCCGGGGCTCCCGACCCGAAAGATGCCATGATGGCGATTCACAACGGTTCGCTTTCCCAATTACAAACAGCGCTGGATGAACATCCGGAAGACCTGCACCAAACGCTGGACCTTGCCTATGGCCATTTTCCCCTCGAAGGCGCCAGTTTGCTTCATATGGCGGTGGAATTCAACCATGCGGATCTGGTCACCGAACTCCTTTCCAGAGGCATCGACATTAATAAACAGGCGGCCCCCATTCCCGGCACCGTCAACACCACCCCCGTCTGGCCCACCGATCTGGTGGCCCTCGGTGGACAAACCCCGCTTTTCCACGCCAAAGGGCACAGCAAAGACATGCTGAAGTTGCTTTTAAAACACGGTGCGGATCCCAAAATTCCCGCCACCTTCTTGCGTGACGGCCAGGAGCTCTCCCTCACCCCTCTCGAATTATTCGAAGAGATCGACAAGATTGAGTGCAATTTGCTCGAAGAAGTTCTGACCCTGAAAATGCTATAAAAAAACAAGCCCCGGGCATTGCGCGGGGCTTTTCAATACTGCAAATGCCTTGGACTTAGAAGGACCGGAAAATAAAGTCCAGGCGTATGGTGTCAAAATCCGGGGTGCTGGATGAATTTCCGAGATCCACCCATGATTTATTGTAACTCAGCTGAAGACTCATGCTGTCCGACACATCATAACGAAAGCCCAGACCTAAAGAGTAACTGGGGCCGTCCTCCGTGCGGGTCGGCACATATCCATTACAAATATATCCCCACCATGGATCATAATAGCAATACACATCCGAAGGACCGTTTTGAATATTGGTATCCATAAAAGTGTAACCCAGAGATCCGGTGATAAACGGCGTCGCCGGTCCTTCCAGAATATAATACGTGGCATTAAACGCCAAAGTCGTGGTCTCCACACTATTGGTATAGCGATAAAGACTTCCGTCATCCTGTGGACCCTGCGCTTCATAGCCCCGGTAACTCCAGTTAAAGAAACCCCCTAAACTAAGCTGATTGCTTACGTTATAGGCCGCCCCGAATCCAAAACCCAAATCGTCATCCAGATCCACACTGGAGCCTCCTTTTCCATCAATGGTGGCTTCAAAAGAATAAATCAACGGGAGAGTAAAGTCCCAACTCCCCATGCGGTCGCTCACCGGCGCTTTTTCAGCCATTTGCGCCTGCAAAGGGAACAAGCTTCCCATCAATCCGAATGTGAGTAAAAGAAGTTTAACTGTAATTTTCATAAACATGCTCCTGGGGGTTATTTGTCTAAGGCAAGTTATACGCCTAAAAAACTTCACGGCACCAGATAAATAAAACGGAAATACTTTCTGTATTTAAAACCATACCCAGAGCGATGCTGTGTATTTGAGAGGACTGAGTTCAGCGGAAAAACGATTGGATCTTCGCTTGAAATTCAGGACTGAACTTATGCAGATCCTCTTCTAAAATCATCCCTTGTGATTTCATAAACATCACATGCTCGACTAAACGCGACTTGGAATAACCGTCCAGGCAATCCTGAAGAATTCCCGCCTGCTCACGTATTTCTTTTTCAACTTCCCAGAAATTTTCTGTGGGCGTTTTAGCTTCATTCAAGAGATTTTGACTCAACCGTTCATTCTGCGTTTTAAGATAACGCTCTCGCAGCTCAGAAATCATGGATTGAAATAATTTCCAGTCTGCTTTGCTTGGGATTTCGTTCATAAACCCTATTCCTTTTCCTTTAAGGCTATTCGACTTACGGCAAACGGTTCTCCGCCGCCCGGTAGATTTCGTACCACTCGGGGCGGCTCAATTTAAATTCGCAGGCTTCAGCCATATCCCGAATCCGCTGGGGATTCATGCTGCCTAAGACCGGTTGCATTTGGGCAGGATGGCGTAACAGCCAGGCAATCGCCACCGCGGAAACCGGCACATCTCTTTCTTCGGCAATACGGACCAGGACTTCATTGAGTTCCGCATAATCCGGATGACCCAGGAATACCCCGCCGAAAAAACCTGCCTGTAAAGGTGACCAGGGTTGCACCGTGATTTTGTGCAACTGACAATAATCCAGCACCCCGCCGTCCCGGTTCACCGCCGGTTCATCTGCCATATTCACATTCAAACCCTGGTCAATCATGGGGGTATGGGCGATGCTGAACTGCATTTGGTTTGCCACCAATGGCATCTCCAACGCCTGCTGAAGAAATGCAATCTGGGTGGGATTTTGATTACTCACCCCGAAGTGCCTCACTTTTCCGGAAGACTTCAATTCCGTGAAAGCTTCTGCGATCTCTTCGGGCTCCATCAACGCATCCGGACGGTGTAAAAGCAACACATCCAAATAATCAGTTTCCAAGCGGGAAAGAATTCCGTCCACCGAACTCAAAATATGCGCTTTGGAAAAATCAAAGAAACCCTTACGGATGCCACACTTGGATTGAAGATGGATTTGCTCCCGGGGGATACCCAGCTCCTTTAGCGCTCCCGCAAATACTTTTTCAGAGCCGCCCCCGTTATAAATATCGGCATGATCGAAAAATGAAATTCCGGATTCCAATGCGGCCTGCAACACGGCGGCGGCATCAGAAACCTCCAAAGGCCCCATACGCATGCACCCCAATGAAAGTGAAGAAACTTCAAGCGAACTTTTGCCGAGAGGAATTGTTTTCATGAAAGAAGTTGTGACACATTCTCCCCCTTTTCCGCAAGCGAAATAAAGAATGAGCATTGCAATCGACCGCATCCCTCAATGGGGTGTATTAAGCAAGCGTTGGGCTTGTCCCGAATGGCACGAACTTAAGTCTTATTTGGTATCAAAATGATGAGAAACATGCCCCCGGATGGTGGGCAACGCAGTAAGCCCGGGGTAAAGGAGGAAC
>CAKZLZ010000166.1 GCA_937127435.1 uncultured Verrucomicrobiota bacterium
CCGCGGTAATGCCGAAGCATTCGCTTTCCAACGGGGCGATGGTACTACTGCTACCGAGACCTTCGATCCGTAGGTCCGCGGTCCTCGCGGTAAATCCGAAGCATGCGTTTTCCATCGGGACGATGGAACTACTGCTACTGAAACCTTCAAAAGGTAGTTCCGCGGCCTCCGCGGTAAATCCGAAGCATTCGTTTTCCATCGGGGCGATGGAACTACCGACTCAAGCCAAATCAAAAATTATATCCCACCTGCACCACTGCCGAGGTCAACCACGCGAAGGTATATACCGTATCGTTATCCGCCCCGCCCTCGATGCTGCGCACCCCACAGGCGAGATCCCAGGCCGGATCGGCTTGCCACTCCAACAGGAGGGCCAGATCAAACGCCCGACCCTGGGGAGATGCAGCCCCCAGGGCATCAAAGATCAATGACCAGGAGTCATTAAAATGGCGGGCCGCATAAAAATTCAGCAGCGGTACAACCCCCAGATCTTCTTCGGTTTCCGTGACGCCGTTTTGGGAAAGTTCAATCAACGCATCCCGAACCAGAATCGATCCTCCCGCACCCAGGGTCCACCGTTCATCATCCTGCCAGGTATAGCGGTAACTCAAGCGGTAGGTATTAAATTCATAACGGGCTTTGGTCGGTACATCCGTCGTAAAGGTCGTACTTCGAAACAACACGTCTTTATCCAAAGTACCCGTCCCTTCGATGGCGATAGGGGCGAGTTCCAGCCGGACGAGATGCCGGTCATTGATTTTCCGCTCCAACATAAAACGTCCGGCAAAATCCGGTCCGTCCCCCGTGAGTTCCAGCAGATTGAATTGCGTTCCTTCATCCCCCGGGACCGCCACGTCATTGCGGGAAAACCAAACCGGCCCTCCCTCCAGTGTGACCTTCCAGGGCGTCTCCGCCTGAACAACTGAAAAAAGGGCGAGTGCGGTTAACAGGATTTTCTTCATTCAAAAAATTTACGCTGAAAGCCCTTCAATATCCATGATAATCACACCAGAACCCCCTGATTTTTCCCGGAATCTGAAAAAAAAGCTTATTTCACCGCAATATACTGCTGGAGAGCTTCGCGGTTGTGCTGGCAAATAATGGTTTCCGCGGCAGGTAAATCCTTCTCCGCCAAGGCCTGTAGAAATTGACGGTGTTGCCGGTTTGCACGGTCCAGATCTTCCCCCTTCCGGTCGGCAAAACGAAGGCGGCGCAAGCGCTCCCAATCCTCTCCCACCCGAATCATCAATTCTTCCATCCGGGTCAATCCTGCCAACCGGGGAAGCATCTGATGGAATTGACGGTTCAGAGTGAGCCACTGCTCCGCATTGGATGTGGCTTCCATTTGATCGGCAATTTCAGCAAGTTTCCGCAGAGAGACTTTATTAAGCTTCCCCATTCCCTGCTTACAACTTGCACATTCCAAAGCTTCCAACAGAGCAAAAATTTCTTCGATCGCCGATTCAGGAATGTCCGTGACCACCGCACCGGCGTGAGGTTTAATCTCCACCAACCCTTCTTTCTCCAATTGGCTGAGCGCTTCCCGCACCGGTATGGCACTCACCTCCAGCTCGCCGGCAATTTTATCAATCACCAACCGGGCACCGGGTCGCAAATCCCCGTTCATTATCCCTTTTCGAATATTCTGATAAGCAGCCTGCTGCTTGGTTAATATTTTTTGTCTGGAATTCATTCTTTCATTATCCACACTTGACAGCGAATTGCAATCATATATGATATACGATTATGGAAACACAAACTATCGGCATTATCATGAACGGCGTCACCGGACGCATGGGAACCAATCAACATCTGATCCGTTCCATCCTCGCAATCATCAAACAGGGCGGCATCCGCGTCAGCGACGACCTCACCCTGATGCCCCGTCCCCTGTTGACCGGGCGGAACCCCAACAAACTGAAAAACCTTTCAGATCGCCTCTCCGACGAACAAACCGGAAAGCTGGAATGGTCCACAGACATTGACGCCGCACTGGCAGACCCCTCTTACGCCATCTTTTTCGATGCCTCCGGCACCTTGCAACGTGCAGGCTTTGTAGAAAAAGCGGTGAAAGCCGGCAAAGCCATTTATTGCGAAAAACCCACCGCGGTTGAAACCTCCGAAGCCCTGCGCCTCGCCAAATTGGTGGAAGACGCCGGACTGAAAAACGGTGTGGTCCAAGACAAACTCTGGCTCCCGGGTTTCCGCAAATTGCAGATGCTGAAAGACCAGGGCTTTTTCGGCGAAATCCTTTCTGTTCGCGGCGAATTCGGCTACTGGGTTTTCGAAGGTCACGTGCCCGACCAACCGGCCCAGCGTCCTTCATGGAACTACCGTAAAGAAGATGGTGGCGGTATGATGGTGGATATGCTTTGCCATTGGCGCTACCTGATCGACAACTTGTTCGGCGAAGTGAAAGCCGTTTCCTCCACCGGCGCCATTCACATTCCCGAACGCGTGGGCGAAGACGGCAAACCTTACAAATGTACCGCTGACGACAGTGCCTACTCCACCTTCGAACTGAAAAACGGCATCCTTTGTCACTTCAACAGTTCCTGGAATGTGCGGGTTCGCCGGGATGACCTGTTGACCGTTCAGGTTGACGGCACCAAAGGGACCGCGGTTGCAGGATTGCGCGGATGCAAAGTACAGCACGTCAGCGCCACCCCCAAACCTGTTTGGAATCCCGACGTGGACAATCCCATCGATTTCTACGATGGCTGGACCGAAGTACCGGACGCCTGCGAATACGACAACGCCTTCAAAATTCAGTGGGAACTCTTCCTCCGCCATGTGGCCCTGGACGAGCCTTTCCGTTGGAGTCTGCGCGAAGGCGCCAAGGGCGTACAGCTGGCGGAAGCCGGACTGCAGTCCTGGGAAGAACGTCGCTGGATTGAATTGGAAGATCTGTAATCCAAGCATTGGACTCCACGTACCCTGTGCGTGGAGTACGAAAACCCCGAGCCAAAGATAGAATGATGTCTGACCGAAACAGAATGGGTATTCACACCGCCACCGTAAAACCCTGGTCGTTACAGGAAGCCTGCAATGCCTTTGCGGCCAAAAACGTACCCGCAATCACGCTCTGGCGGGATGCGGTTGAACCTGTAGGCCTTGAAGCCGCCCGTAAAATGGTGGATGACGCGGGCCTGCGGGTGACCAGCCTTTGTCGCGGGGGATTTTTCCCGGCGGCGGATATCAGCGGCCAACAAAAAGCCATCGACGAAAACAAACAAATCGTGGATGAAGCGGCGGCCCTCCGGGCCCCGGCAGTGGTGCTGGTTTGCGGCGCCCTGCCCACCCTCTCTCTCGAAGAATCCCGCAAACAAATTCAAGACGGGATTGCGGCGGTACTGCCCCACGCCCAGGCGGCCGGAGTTAAACTTTCGATTGAACCTTTGCATCCCATTTATGCCGCCGACCGTTCCGCCGTGAACACCATGGCCCAAGCCCGTCGGATGTGCGAACAACTCAATGACACCGGCAAAAATGATGTCGGGATTGCACTCGATGTTTATCATGTCTGGTTTGACGATGCACTGGAAAGCGAAATTATGCAGAGTGGCGAAAAAGGATGGTTACACGCCTTCCATATTTGCGACTGGAAAGCCCAACAGTCCGATCCGTTGCAGGACCGCGGTCTCATGGGCGAAGGGGTCATCGATATCAAACGCATCCGCAACTGGATGGATGCCGCCAACTACCAGGGCGATATTGAAGTGGAAGTTTTCTCGACCCGTCACTGGGCCCGGGATCAACACGAATACCTGGAAGATATTCTTCTCGCATACGACAATTGTATGTAAGAGCGGATAGATGAAAAAAGCAGCCATTATTCTCGGGGCGGGAAATCAGGATAAAATCTACCCCGCATCTGTACGCCACAAAATGTCGTCTGTCTGCGACGTGGTGGCGGAAGGAACACCCGACGATCTCCCCAAACTTAAAGAAAGTCTGGGGGAGGTGGAAATCCTCTTCAGTGGCTGGGGCTGCCCCCGCATGGATGAAGAGACCCTCTCCTTTTTTCCAAAATTAAAACTGGTCCTTTACGGGGCCGGCAGCCTGAAGTCTATGATGCGTGACCATTTCTGGACCCGGGACATTCCGGTTTGTTCCGCCTGGATGGCCAATGCGGTTCCCGTGGCGGAATTCACCTTCGCCCAAATCATTCTGTCCCTCAAACAGGTACCGCAATTGCCGGGCATGATGAGGGAAGCCAAAGGGAAAGCCACCCCGGCCCATTTCGAAAAAGGAGGGGCCTACGGCACCACGGTTTCATTGATTTCGCTGGGCGTAATCGGACGGAAAGTCGCCAAGCTTTTGCAAAGCCTGGACGTGGAAGTTTTAGCGTACGATCCCTTTTGCTCACAGGATGCCGCGACCGAATTAGGGGTCAAACTGGTTTCTTTGGAAGAAGCATTTTCACGCGCGCGCGTGGTTTCCCTTCACACCCCCTGGTTAAAAGAAACCGAAGGCATGATCACGGGCAAGTTGCTTGCGTCCATCCCTCCGGGCGGTTCCTTTATCAATACCGCCAGAGGGGCGGTCGTCAACGAAGCGGAAATGATCACGGTACTCGAAAAGCGCCCCGACCTCAGCGCCCTGCTTGACGTTACGCACCCGGAACCGCCGGTTCAGGATTCCCCCTTCTACACCCTGCCCAATGTTTTTCTCACCCCGCATATCGCCGGCTCTATTTTCGGAGAATGCGGGCGGATGGGTGAATACATGGTCGATGAATGCCGCCGCTGGATCTCCGGAGAGAAACTGATTTATCAGGTCAGCAAAAGCGCCTTCGAAAAGATGGCTTAACCCGACTCTTTTCGGCCTCCGGTATTGAATCACAAAAAGGAAGGGAATCGGATTCCGTTTCCCCCATCCTTCGCGGCTCTGCTTATCCCTCGATAAGAAATTTAATCTGCTGTTCAGCCATTTTATTCATCTTTTCACGCTTGTCAGCAGGAACTTCTTCCATGGTTTTATAATATTTTCCGTCCACCATATACCAATGCTCCATATCCGTCTCAGGGATGTCCATATTGCCACCGGTATAATAAACCTCTTCCGGATTTAAGGTTCTGGCAGGATCTCCCATCAGGAGCACTTCAGGTTTTCCATCCCCGTTAATATCTTTGATGATCCGGTTGATTCCTAAAATTTCGTAGAAGCTCCCGTCCTCCATCATCTTTGCAATTTCCCCATTTAACTGCTTAACAATTTTTTTAGCATTCGGCGTGGTTTTCTTTACCGCAAAGTGAATTTGACGGGTGATTTGCGGATGTTTTCCGACTTCCATCTCGTCACGGAATCCCTGTTTCTGCGCCCGCTTCGCATAAATCATTAACAGCTCACTGATCAGCACATAATCCACATCTCCTTTCATCAGGCTGCGAATGTTAGCCGCGTCGCTTTTCCCCATCACCAGTTCCGCCGGTGAACTTGCCAGTTTTTCCCCGTAGGCATACCCATCCACTACCGCCAATTTTTTTCCCTGCAGATCCGAAAGCCCAATACTCTCAGCATTGGATCCCGGCCTTCCCACCAAAACCAAACGGTTTTCGAAGATGGGGTCCGTGTAGATCATGATTTCTTCCCGTGAAACATCATGCCACAGGGCAGGACTTACCTGAATTTGATCATCCGTAAACACCCTGGAGAATTGCCCCTGGGGAAGAGGCACCCGGTCCACATGATAGTTCAAACGTTCCAAGGCCTGGGTCAACATTTCAACCGCAACCCGCGGACTCCCCCCTTTTCCGGTGAAAGGCGGCCAGTCATCAAACCCCATCACCAACCACTGCTCGGCAGAAACCGGCAACACGCAACACATCATCAACAATACGAAATAGATTTTCTTCATACAACAACCCTGGAAAAATAGTTAAAGCCTATCTTTCGCTTTTAAAACCATAGAGGTCAAGACTCACTGAATCAAATAATACACTGTGTCTTCCCTCAAATTAAAATTATTTGCGGTACCCGCTTCTTCAACCGGATAGCCGTTAAAGTCTAATGCGGTCACTTTTAACCCCGCCGCATCCGGACGTTTCAACGCCACCCTTCCCTCTATAGCCTTGAACCGCCAAGGATCCCGTCCAAGGTTCAATACCTGGTACTTCCCTTCATCGCCGGTGTCTTGCTGCTCCCAACCGCTGTTGCGCTCTTCGCTCATAACCTGTAACAGCATCCGGCGGGATTGAGCCAGCGGGCGCCCATCCAGCGAAACCAAAATCACATGCCCCAAATCCAGCGGGGAATCCACCACCAGCACATCCAGTTGTGTGATCCCCGCGGCCCCGAGATTCCCGCTCAAGGCCTGGGCACGGGGGGCGTTCACTTTCAGAATCCCTTTGCCATAATCCAGTTCGATCTGCCCATTGGATCCCCGGATGATTTTCGCCTGTTCGTCTAAATAGGGATCGAGAGCTTGCAGTTCATTTTTGGGAACTTTCCTGCCGATATGCACCTCCGTTTTCCCCATAAAATGAATCCGGGGATCCACCACTTCCCCCTCTTGAATATCCCCGCCGGGTTTCACATCCGCCAGCCGCAATTCATCCAAGTTGCCTTTCTGAACCAAAGGCGTGCCTTTCAGCCCAAATAAATCCTCAAGCTTGAGCCCGATTTTGGCCAAAGTCTTTCCTTCCTCAATGTAGCCCAGTCGATACATCAGGGCGGTGGCAGGGAACTGCCCCATTTGACTGGGGGACATCAAGGTCCACGGCTGCATCCAGTAGCGGGGCTTCACTTCCCAACGGGCAGTATCATGGGCAAAATGCACCACCGCGTCACTTCCCTGCAAGGAAGCATAAGTGGCATAAAACAGGGGCGCTTCCGTACGGTAACGGTTCGGACGCGTCCAGGTCGTCTCCGAAATCATGGACGGCAAATTGTTATATTTGGGATCCGCGACCGGATGACTGAAATTGAGCGGGTCTCCCGGCGTGCGGGGTTGGAACTTTAAGGCGCTACGGTCTGCATAGATATGCTGTGTCCTCATCGACCAATTCACATTTTCACCTTTTGCGTAGGTCCCGAAATATCCGTGACGGTCAATAAAATCTCCGGGCAAATACGTCCAAATCTCAATAGGTTTAAATATTTGATCATTGGCGGTGTGCCAATTGGAAGCGGTGATCATCCCTTTATATCCGATGTTTTTTAAGAAGCTGACTTGACGCTCATAGAAATTCCTTTGGGTTTCCGCCAGGAACTGGGTGGTGTCCTGATCCCGCATTTTCCGGTCCGTAAAAATATTATACAGGGGACGCAAATCCAGCCGTTCTAGTTCCGGACGGTCCCCGCTTAGCTTCATGCCTCCCCACGCTTCATAGGCACGGTCCAGCTTTTTATATTTCGAGTTCACCCACTCATAAAACATCCCTTCAATGATTTTCAGCTGTGCTTCGGGAAGCGCTTCGTCTTTAAACGTCCAGAAAAAGAAAGAATCCTCATTCACCAACTCGACGCCCATCAATGCCGGTTCATCCACCAACCGGGCACCAAAACGGTTTTCAGCCGTTAACAGCTTCTGCCACCATCCCTGATAAACCTCTTCGAATGATTTATTGAAATAAAGAGAAGCAAAGGGATGATGGGCGCCATCGTATCCTTCCAGCATCGCCAATCCCGCCTGGGGCTCGAACCAAAGGGGGAAATAGATGGAGTAATGCGTATAGATCCCTTCCCGTTTCGCGCGGGCGGTAATTTCCTGCAAACGGGAAATACTTTCAGGCTTCAGCTCCCCGGTTTTTTTGTCAAAGATCGATCCGTGAATGCGGATGAGATTCACTCCCCGCTTGGCCAGATCGCGCAAGGCATGCTGCAAATCATCGCCCTTGAGTTCACCATTGGGGCCATTCACCGCCCAAAACCGTACGGGCTTTCCACTTCTTTCCTGCACAAAATTTCCATCCCGGACGACAATCCGGCCGGCCGATCCCGCCTGGGCCTCGTTCAGCGCCCGCAAATCAATCGCACTCTCCGTGAACGGATCCCTTACCGGGTTCCAGGGCAACCAGCCCTCTTCGCCTGAAGACGCCAACTGCGCCTCCACTTCATCCGGCTTGGCCGCCCCAATAGGCGCAAAGCCTCCCTGCACAAAGGTGAACGCATCCAAATATCCGTGGTGATTGTTTTTGCTGTCAAAGGTCACTTCCACGCGGTTCTGCCCTGCTTTCAAATTGTAGCTTCCCATAGGAATCCAGCCGAGGTAGCGCAGATCATTTTTCCCGTCTTTGGCCACATTCAATTTATCCCGGGCCGAATTCATCGGCACATTTTTTGCGTCTTCGTCATTCAGGCGGACCGTCATGGTGGCCTGGGAAGAATTCGCCCGCAACCACAATTCATAGGCCCCGGCCGCGGGTACATCGAAATCGTATACCGCCAACCCCGCCTGATCCTCCGACCAGTTGGAAATAAAATCCTCACCGGAAAAGTCCTCCGTCTTCACCTGATCATACCACCAGGGATGACGGGTCACCTTGCTGTCATCCGTGGCAGACTCGCCTTCCACCCAAATATAGGTGGATGACTGAGCGCTTGCAGTCCCGGTCCATAAAAGCATCAGTCCGAACAGCCACACCCACATACGATTTTTTTTCATAACGAACCTGATTAAGGATTGAATATTTTTGATACCGCTCCCCCTCTGATCTGTCAAGGGATCACAATTTCCTTGGTCCAGGAAAAAGACTCGTACCTTCCTGCCATTTCCCCTCGATTAATATAGTGTAAGGGGGAACACTGTGCGGTTGATTGATACGACGGCATTGATAGTCTAACAGCTCGGTTGCGGTGAGGGCCATTTCTTCCAGCGCCCGGAAAACACCGCTGGCTTTCTGAGCCAAATACGGTGCTTGCAAGACGGCATAAGGAAGGGCCAAGGCTCCAGCAGGTAATTTTTCACGAATCACCATGTAAGACAAAACCATGACATCCAGCTCATTTGTTTGTATGCGGTAGTGGTCCACCTTCAAGGAGTCTTCCACTTCGATAAGTTCGATCTTGGTTTCGGGATACTCACAACAGAACTCCAGACAGGCGGCGCGACAGCGAACCATATCCCGCGACCCCCGCAAAAACTTCGGGAAAACCAATCCCACGCGCCGGTAACCACTTTCATGAATCTTCTCCAATACGAGTTGCGTGTTTTTAAAGGTATTTTCCACCACCCGCATGCCATTGGGTTCAAAAAAGAAATTCCCGCAATAGACCCATTGCGTGTCTTTGGTGTTGAGTTGGCCGAAGTCAAGTTTCGCTACGGTATCCGGCCGATAGAGATGGTTGACGATCATCCCCCGGATATTGCGGGCGTAGAGAATTCTATTCAGAACAGATGTGGTCATATCAGGTTTAACCACAATTTCATTCAAAATGTACCCCGCCTGATGGGCAAACTGTTTGCACAGAGCAAGCATGCATTGATTTTCTTCGTAGTGCATCCCCAACTCCGGCACCAAGAACCCCCAATTCATCAGATTGCGCTCCCCCTGTTTTCGCCAACGGTATTCGGACAGGGCGGAGAGGTTGGGGTCGCGTTGATAGCCATGGGCCTCCGCATACGCATGAATTTTATCACGGGTCGCCTGTTTGACCTTAGGATCTCCGCGTAACCCGCGACTGACCGTGGACTTATCGAGTCCAAGGGCTTGAGAAATTTCGGTGATTGTAGGCGAGCGCATATAAAATCCAACAGGTTGGATCTTATGAAGATTGCTGTAATAGGCAAGTCAGGTTATAGATGATTCATGAAAAAATTATCCCTCTTTACCATGGTCTCTCTCCTCTTGTTTCCAGGTTTACAGGCCGGCGTAATCATCGACATCGATGGTGCCTCAGATGAATTCGAAGATTATTCTGGCCTGTCTTCAGGAGACACCTGGGCGACCATGTCCTTTGTCACGGAAAGCGGCTACACCCTAAGTACGGTAAATCCCACAAATAGGGTATGGAATGAAACCAACTACCAAGGTGCACGAAAAGAGCTGGATCTTTCCATAGGATTAAGTTCTCATGATGATAACTCCACTTCGTTTTCCGATTCCATCACTGAAGGCAAGTATTGGGAAATCAAACTCACCGGTTCCAGCTTCGATTTAGAATCCATCTCGGTCAATCTGTGGAGAAACGGAACCGGCGCCGCCCAATATTATCAGTTTGCGTATGATGATGAAGGAACCGGCTACGATGTTGGCGACGCACTGGGAACCGCATTCAATGCATCCTCCACGGGAATTGGTTCGCAATACTTGGTTAGCTACAGTGGTTTAGGCCTCCCGTCATCCACCACAGATGCCAAAATTGCGCTGTTTTCCTGGGGCGGCTCTTCGGGAACCGGCAATACTCACTTCAATAAAATTGCAGCCGAATACAGCGTCATTCCCGAACCCGGTTCCATGGCGCTCCTGATACTCGGTTTTGCAGGTTTTTTAACCTTCTGTAAACGGAAAGCCTAAGACATTCCCCCTCCTTTCCTTTGAGCGCCAGGGGAATTACCTTTATGGGACCTGACTTATGCCCCCCTACAAAAAAACACTCATCCCCGGCATCTTTCTGCTGCTTTTACATACATTCAGTAGCTACGCAGAGACCGAAAACCGTTCCTACCATCATCTGCCCGAATCCACGGGGCCTCGCTTTGAGATTCCGGACCGGATCTGGCCGGAGAATCCGGGCGACGCAAATATTTGCCTCTGGAAAGACGATAAACTCGGCGCGGTCACAATCACCATTGATGACAATCAAGCCGGACAAATTGATTGGTGGATGGAGCAGGGAGATAAATACGGATACCGCTTCACCTGGTTCATCATTACCAACTGGGTAGAAACCAAAGGGATCGGTGGAACCTGGGAACAATTCCAAACCCTGATCGATCGCGGACACGATGTGCAATCCCACACCGCCTCTCATTTGGGGGACAAAGCCTTCGATATTGATGACGAATACCGGATCTCCCAAGAGGTCATCGAGAAAAATCTTCCCGGGCATCCCGCCACCGCCCTCGCTTTTCCCGGCGGCGGACAATCCAGTCGCAATGATCCTGAAGTGGCGGCCAAATATTTTATCGGAGTCAGGGCCGGCAGCTCGATTATCAATCCTGTGAATCGTATCAACTATATGGGCGTAAACAGCGTTTCGGGCCAATTTGTATTTAACAAACCCAAGCACTGGGCCAACCTCGATTACATGATCGAACGAAGCTCTCAGAAAAAATTATACCGTGGATGGTACTGCAATCATTTTCATAACCTCAATGAGAAAGACCGCACTCACGTCCTGGAAGGTTTAACCTATCTGAAAGAGCATGACGCCGATTTCTGGGTGGGCCTCTTCCGGGAAGTGGCCATGTACGGACAAGAACGCGAGACGGCAGAAGTGGAAAGCAAAGTCCTGAGTCCCAACGAAATCGCCCTCTCACTCAGCGACCACATGGACGATAAATTTTACAACGTGCCCCTCACCGTAAAAGTACGATTGCCCGACGACTGGCAAAGCGCCATCGCGGGACAGGATCAGAATCAGATCGAATGCAATGTCATCACCCATGAAAATGGCAAATTTGCCCTCATCCAAGTCGTCCCTGACAAAGGCACTGTTATTCTTCGCCGTGATTGAGTACCTCAGAAACGGGACTTTATAAATTTGCCTGTGTATTCTGCTTGAACCTTTTGGGATTCAAAATCTGCTTCCCCGAAACGGGGTTATAGGGGGGCGGTTTTTTGTGCCTTTTGTGGTTACATAATGTTTTTAACCGGCGCCAGCGTCCCGCTTCCCGACCCATTCATGGAGTCACCCGCATGAAATCATGCCCCCGAATTTTCCTTGCGGCAAAGATCCCTTTCACCCATAATTCATACTCTCAAAAACCACAGCCCTTGACCTTTATGAAAAAATGCCCCTTCTGTGCCGAAGAAATCGAAGACGCCGCCATTAAATGCAAACATTGCGGTGAATTCCTGAATACCGAATCCAAGCTGCCCCCGCCACAGCCTCAGAAAAAATTCACCCGCTCCAAGAGCAACCGCATGATTGCCGGGGTCTGCGGCGGCATCGCGGAATATTCTAATTTGGATGCGTCCATTATGCGTATCCTTATGGCCCTGGCCATATTATGCACCGCCGGTACCGGGCTGATCGCTTACATCGTCATGGCACTGGTCGTTCCGGAAGAGGAATCCTGAAACCGGGACATTTCTTATGGACTGCGGGGTCCGGATTTCTTTTGGGTGATTTTCCGGACCACAAAGTTGTTGTTACTGAACAGTGCCAGACCTTGAGTCACCCCGAGTTGACGTAAGGTGCGGAGTGCACCCGGAATTGAATTCCGGGAAGGATGAACATCCGGCTCTTTCAGTCCGATCAAGGCCAGAATGGCGGCCATGGAACCTGTAAAAGCAAAACCAAGACTTCCACGGTAAAGCATCCATGGATCCACTCCCGCCCCCGCCATTTTCTCCAGCCACCACCCCGCCAGCACCGGGGCCACCGCGGCACATACGGAACAGACGGTGAGATTCAGACTGATTCCCGCAGAGCGGTTGTCCTGCGGAATAATCTTCAGCAACAACAGAAAGTTTGCGAGCATGTATCCTGTTCCCATCGCCCCGCCCCAGATCCAGATGGCGAACAGAAAATGTTTATGGTGTTCATTCAATGCGAGGTATCCGAAGTCACCCAGACGCCAGGCAATCGCACAGATAAACAGTACCGGCAAGGCGCCGTGCCGATCGATCATTTCCCCCCAGATTTTCACGCTCAGGGTTCCGGCGATGGTGGCCGCAATACAGTAGGCTGTAAAATTTGCCGGGGTCACCTTGAGTAACTCAAAGGCATACAGGGTGG
>CAKZLZ010000167.1 GCA_937127435.1 uncultured Verrucomicrobiota bacterium
AAACCAATAAATTCAACTTTTTTCAGATACATGCTTTTTATCTCTCGATTCTACAATTAGGCCCCGTTACATACAGAGTTTTGCAGTTAAAACAACCCAAAGGCCCCCGCGCAGGTGTTGCCACACTATCATGTGCAAAAACCCCCTGACAACTACAATATGTAGTGGTTTCTCCATCAAAATCTATATTTAGTAACGCTCTCGTATTCGGAAATTTCACGTACCTTCCTCCATTTTCATGAAACAAGCGTAGGCGACGCGGTCCCCGCTTCGCTATTCTTTAGTGAACTCGGGACGAGTTCTCCTACTCAAAATTCGCCCGAAAAGCCTCAAATGACTTCCCTAAAGTCTCCAAGGCCTTTTCAAGGCTCTCCACCCGCAGGGTGAGCTCCACAATCTGTTGGCTTTCCGCAGAAGGGGGCAATTCCACTTTCTGAACGGTTTCAGACTCCATTTCAGCGGAATGCTCGCCGCAAAGCTGATGGGCATACCTTGATTCCCGGCGTCCCGAAGATTTGGGCAACTTTTTGACCAAAACCACTCCCCCCACCATTTGCAAAGACTCTAAAGCCGCTTCCATTTGCGTCTCATTCGGATGAACATCCATCCGCGGCACCCGATTTTTTAATTCGGCCAGCGTTTGAGGTCCACGCAGGATCAGTTCTGTCATCACCGCCACCTCGAGATCACTCAATCCATAAAGGTCCTGAAAGCCGTGTTCAAATTTAGGAACCCTTGCCCCAGCTTGATGCACCAGGGTCACCAGCTTCTTTTCCTGCCTCAAACTGTACAACAGCCGTTCCACGACTTTCGTATCCAGTTCCATTAAAGGATCACGGTTGGATTTCTGATTACAGGCCGCCACCAACGATGACAGGGTAAGCGGATAAGTATCCGGCGTTGCCATCGATTTTTCCATCAATGCCCCCAACACCCGCGCTTCAACCTGTGATAAAATCATTGCTGTTTCCATAAATTGTCCATCTGTTAGATTCAAAAGGAAGATATTTTGAATGATCAGAATCAAGAATCAAGCTCTACCCTTCGAAAACAGTCTTTATGCATCCAGCATTCTTTCGATTTGAATTTCTTCTCCTTTCCGTCATATCTGCAGAATGCCTTCAACTTCCCTCACCGATCTCCTTTCTCGTCTTATCGCAACCCCCTCTGTGAATCCCGCCCACAGTGACGATGCCGGCATCAGCGGTGAAAAGCGCATGGCCGACCTTTTCTTCTCCCTGTTCAAAGACATGGGACTTACAGTCGAAACGCTTTTTCCGATGGGTAATGAACGACCGGCAGTGATTGGCAGGAGCCAACCCACGAAAATCTCTGCAACCCTGATGTTCGAAATGCACCTCGATACCGTTGCCATTGCCGGTATGACCGTGGATCCTTTCAAAACCGTGATCCGCGACGGCAAAATCTTTGGGCGGGGCACTTGCGATATGAAAGGGTCCATGGCCGCGCTTTTTCAAGCCCTGACCGCAGAACGCATCCAATCCCTCAGCGACCGTGGCATTCAACTCATCCTGCTCGGTGCCCCCGACGAAGAAACCGGCCTGGGCGGTTCCACCAAACTTGCGGCCGAGGGACTCGGGGCGGACTTTGCGGTTGTACTGGAACCCACCCGCTGTCTGCCCGTGATTGCCCACAAAGGCGCCCACTGGTACGAAGTGGACTTACGCGGACGCTCCGGACATGGCAGCCAACCCCACACCGGTATCAGTACCAATGCAGCCCTGGCCGAATTTCTGCCCGCGATGTTTAAAATCCACGCGGACCTCAACGAAAAATATCAACACCCTCTCCTCGGTTGCTCCTCTCTCAATATCGGTAAAATTTCAGGAGGCCAAATATTCAATATTATTCCTGAAAAAACCCTCCTCCAACTGGACCGGCGGGTGATTCCTAATGAAGCCGCGGAACTCTTTCAGGACCGGGTCAACCACCTCATCGGAGAAATGGTTGCGCGAGGGCAATTGCTCAGCGGAGAATGCCGCCTGCACAGTTACACGGACTCTTTTGCCACCAAGGACGACACCACCCTGGTGAAATCCCTGCAGGCCGCCATCACCCGGGTTACGGACGAACCCGCTCCCTGTTCCGG
>CAKZLZ010000168.1 GCA_937127435.1 uncultured Verrucomicrobiota bacterium
ATATTGACCGCGGCCGCACAGGCTCCCGGGTCCGCAACCGCTTTCGCATCCGGTCGTATTCGATAGGAGCCTGCCGGTCCTTCGAGACGGCAATCGGATATTTTTGATTGGGCCAAGTCCAAAATTCTTTGAATAGAGTATCTTTGCATGCTGGCTGTTTCATAGGGTATTCATTTTGTGAATTGAAGCCCAAAGCCTGAGAAGATGTGAAAAACCTTCACAACTGCTCCTGCTCCGGTCTTGCCTATTCCTTCCCCAGTCTTTAGGGGGGACGGATGAGCGACAAGATTGAGCCTGGAAAATTTATCAGTTTAGAAGGTGGGGAAGGTTGCGGGAAAAGCACCCAGGCCTCCTTACTGAAATCCGAATTGGAGAGTAGAGACATTTCGGTGGTCATGACCCGTGAACCGGGGGGAACGCCCACCGGAGAAATGATTCGGGATATGCTGCAACACCATGCTTCCGGGGAAGATATCTCACCCATTGCGGAAGTGATGCTGTTTGCCGCCAGTCGCGCGCAACATGTGAACAACGTGATCCGCCCGGCTTTGGCTGAAGGTAAATGGGTGATCTGCGACCGGTTTGTCGATTCTTCGTTGGCCTATCAGTCCGGAGGCCGGGAAATAGATCTGGAACGGGTGTTGCGGGTCAATGAAATTGCCCTCGACGGTTGCTGGCCGGATTGCACGCTGTGGTTTGACCTGCCTTTGGAGCAATCCCATGGCCGAATGGCGGAGCGGGGGGCGGCGCCTGACCGTTTTGAATCTGAAGCCCGTATTTTCCATCAACGGGTGGGGGAGATGTATGTGCAGCTTCACCAGCGGTTCCCGGATCGGATACAGCGTATTGATGCCCGGCACAGTGTAGAGGAAGTCGCATCCGAAGTAATGGCCTGTCTGCATAAACGATCGGGAGGCCGGTTATGAGTTTGATCGAAGAACTGGCAAGATTACATTCGGAAGGGGTGTTGGGTCATGCCTACCTTTGTGTGGGGGATCCTTTGTCTGAAGGAAAGTACTTCGCGGAAGAGCTGGCGACCCTGTTGCTGAGTGAAGGAGAGGATGCGGAAGAAGCGGTCAAAACCAAACACCGGGTGGATGCCCGGTTGCATCCGGACGTGCATTGGGTGGAGCCCCGCGGCAAACTTCGTCAGATTAAAGTAGAGGATTTAAAGGAGAGTCTGAAACGGATTCACGAAAAGAGTTTTGAGGGGGGATGGAAGATTGTGGTGTTCTTGGCGGCGGAACGTTTAAATCCCAGCTCGGGGAATCAGCTGCTCAAAACCCTGGAAGAGCCGCCTCCAAATACCTTGCTGTTGTTGGTCAGTGACAGTCCTGAACAGATTTTAGATACTCTGCGCTCCCGTTGTCAGACCCTGCATCTTCCCCGCCATTTGGGAGGGGAGGCGCTTTGGCGGCAGGATTTAATTCAGTTGCTTTGTATGGGGCCTCCCCGGAATTTGCGTGCCCGGTTGGAAAGGGCTGCGCGTTTTCGGGATTTTTTCGAGATGGCGGCCCAACAGCAAATTGAATTAGAGGACCGGGAATCGCCTGATGAGGAGGCGGAAATGGAGGAGGATGTGGAAAAGGCGCGGATGAGTGACGCCCGGCGGAAAATGCAGCGGGCGGTGTTGTCGGCTGTGGAGGATTGGTACCGGGATGTGTTGATCTGCCGTCAATCTGCCGAAGGTCTCTATTTAAATTTCCCCGATCAAAGGGAAATCCTTCAAGAGCAGGCCGCCAACTTGCCGCCGCAATCCATTCAGAAAATTATTGAGAATATCCGTCAAACCGCCCGCCGCTTTGAAGGGAATTTGCCCGTGCAGGTTGTGCTCGAGCAGTTTGTGTTTTGAGGGACGCGCTTCTGATGGCAAAAGCGCTTCTGGGATGCAGTCAATCCTATGATCAAAAGCGAGTTTGATTGATGATGCCATTTGTGAGCGTTTGCAATTGGTTAAATATGTTTTTTCTATGCTTGGGGCTTTACTTAATGACTAATTTTTCGTTATCTGCCTGCCTATGATAAATCTGATTTGTTCAAGAATGACACGTCCCATTTTATGTGGGGTTCTCTTCGTTTCGATGTTGAGTATGTTTCCACTCCGTGCAGAAAAGCCTGAAGTATTGCAAAGGGCTTGGCAGGAGTATCAGTTCCTCTCCATGGATGCCGCAAAAACGCTTTTCAAACGGGCCGAAAAGCTGGACACCGAACCCCAATACCTTTTGGAAGCCAAATTGGGTTTGGCGATGGTCTCCCAATTCCGGGAGCAGAAAAAAGATCTGGAGCTTGCAGAAAAGCTTTACCAGGAAGTGTTGGCGGAAAATCCGTCGCCCGAAATACGGGACTTGATCTATAGTTTTATTGCGGATCTGCATATCAGCCGTGGGGAAACCGAACAAGCGCTGGAAATGCTGAATACCTTGATCGAAAGCAGTTTAGACTCTGTGGTGGGACAGGATGCATTGATTCGGAAAACCCTTTTAACTATGGGGGACTTCGGGTCGCCTGAATCTCTAAAGGCTGCACAAGAGACCGAAGCCGCTTTGGCGACAATGAACTTGGAGCTGACCCCGGAACGTCCTTATCTGGTACCTTTGATCGATTCTCTGCTTGGCGATATCTATTTTTGGTTGGACGAACCCGAAAAAGCCCTCACTTATCTTGAAAACTTCACAAAATTGGGGAACGCGAAAACCACAAGTTACGGTAGTCAGGCGGGACAACTGTATCAGATTGCGAGTATTTATGAATTGGACCTGAATCAACCTGAGAAGGCAGGCTACTATTACAAACGCATGATTGTGGAGTATCCGAATAATTCAAACTCCTATTTCGCCTTGGAAAAAGCGATTGAATTTGGCGCGATGAACCGGAAAGAAGTCGAGAGCATGAATTTAAGCGGTCTGACACCGGAAATTATTGATGAGCTCTTCGCAAAAGCGAAAGAGGAGAAAAACTAATGGCGGATAAAGAAGGAAATTCTAAGTGGATTAACATGATGGGCCTGGCCGTATTGCTGGTATGTTATACCGGAGCAATATGGAATGTGGTCAAAGCCAAACGTCAGGAAAAACGTGCCGAAGTGATTCGCATTGTTCATTGGCAATTGGAATTAGGGGTGCGGGATGGTCTGCAATCTCTGATTGACAAATTCGAAGCCATGAAAGCCGAAGAGGGGAAGGCGGTTGAAGTGATCCAAATTCCCATGCCGGAACGGGCTTATAATCAATATGTGACCACCCAGTTGATTGGCGGAACCGCCCCGGATATGATTCAAATCGGGATGTTTCCCATGGAATACCTCGGGCGGTATTTTTACCCCCTTTCCAATGTGCTCCAAAAACCGAATCCGTTCCTTGCGAAACGCCTGGAGGTCTTAAACCAAATGGAAGACATTTCGGAAGCGGACGAAACCGAACGTCAGGTGATTGAAACTTTGGTGGATAAACCGTGGATGGACACCTTTCATGACGGATTGCGCGGGCAGTTCAGAGAAGAATTTCAAGAGTACTTTGGCGTGGGCTTCAGTACCTTCACCGTGCGGATGTATTATAATAAGGATTTGTTTAAAAAAGTGCTGGGTCACGATCGTGCACCTGCCAGTTTTGATGAGCTGATTTCTTTCTCAAATGCCATCCAGAAATATGGGGAAGAGAATGAGTTGAATCTGCTGCCGATTGCCTCCTCTAAATATCAGGCCGATGTGTTCCGTTGGCGCTATTTGGCGGAGTTGACTGCGGATATGTCCCGGGAATATGATTTGGATTACAGCGGGACCTCTGATGGAACTGAAAAGCTGATGGCGATGCTCCGGGGGGATTTCACCCCTTGGAATGAGCAATATAAAGCCTCGATTGAGGTGGTTCAGGAAATCGCGGACTTTTTCCCGCGGGGCTTTATGTCCATGGGACGTGAGGACTCCGGATTCTCGTTTGTACAGGGAAAAGCCGGGATGATTACTTCCGGAAGCTGGGATGCCAGAAGTTACCTGAAAAAAATTCAGGACCAGCCTGAAGAGCGCCGCTTTGAAGTGGGGATTTTCGATCTGCCTTCCATCGCGCAAGATCATCCGGAATACGGAGCCTATGCGGATGGACGCCATTCCGAAGCGGCTGCCGGTACGGGATTCGGATTCGGCATCACCCGTTTTACCCGCAGCTTTGATTTGTGTGTAGAGTTTTTACAGTTTGCCACCACGCCGGATATGAATACGGAAGTGAACGAAATCGCCGGATGGATTCCGGTGGTGCACGGTGCGGTTCCCGGAGAACTGCTGAAAAACTTCCAGCCCAATTTTGTCGGTTACGCCGGCAGTACCTTCTTTGAAGTTATGTCCGGCGGCAAAGTTCTGCTGCTTGAAGAGCAGGTTTATTGGCCGCTCATCTCAGGGGACAGCAACTACGAGGATTATGCTGAAAGCCTCTGGGAAAAAACCCCGGCGGGCGCCGCGTCGAGGTAACAGTGGCCCTATGAACGAAGTATGGGATCGGCCAGCAACCGGCGGGCCCGCAGGGCCGCTTAACTGGCCAATGTGGGTTTGGGTGATCAGGATCTTCCGAAACGGACGGCCCGTGAAATTCAACTCCAGCGTTCCATGCAACCGTTAAATGCTTTTCTTATTACCCAGAAAAGAATGGACCGTATGATGAAATTAACCCTGGAACAAGTTCCTGATGACGAGCGGATTCAAAAATTCAATCGTGATTTTTTCAAAGCCTTAGATCGTGAAATGAGTCAATAATTATGGCCAAAGATATATCCCTCAAACAAGTTGTTACGTACTGGCCTCTTTATTTCTTTGTGGTGCCCAGCGCACTGCTGGTGGCCACCTTCTCCTATTTTCCCGCCGGGAGCGCTATTTACCACAGTGCTTTCCGCTGGAATGGAAACACCATCAAGATTTTTGTCGGCGCGGCTAATTTTCAGAAAGCATTGGGAACTCCGCTTTATTGGATTCTCACGCTGCTGGTGACCATGACCATGATTTATCAGTCACAGAATAAAACCACATTCGCAAAAGTCATGAAAATGGTTTGCGGATTGGGCATGCCACTGTTGAATCTGATCGTACTTTTCCGCATCCGTCCGCCTGAAGGCTTGCAACCTGCACACATGATTGTGACCGGGCTGGTTTGGCTGGGGATCTGGTTTTTTCTGCGTTGGCGGATGGACAATGACAGTGAAATCCGGGGGGTGGTTACATTTTTCTGTTTCATCCTCGGAGGTTCCGCTACCCTGGGTGCAATGGGCTTGGAGGGGAATTTTGCCTGGTCCCTTACGGTACTGATTGCCGGACTCTATCTTTGGTTTTTTGTAAAGCCTGACGCGGGTGTCTTTAAACTGGATGGCATGCGAATTGGCCAATCGTTGATTGGGGTAGGGATCTTTGTCTGGTCTCTGGCGCAAAATGCGGGTGGCGAAGTGGCCCTGTGGAGTGGCTTTTCCGTCATTGCGGTCTTAGTGGTGGCCAACTTGGTGAAAATGATTCCTTCTATTACCACGGCGGTGGTGGTGAACCGCTTAAAAAGTGAAGCTGCCAATTATTGGTACCGGGTACTGTTTGTGGTTCCCATGATCATTCCGGGTATGGTTTACCTGTTGTTGTGGAAATTCTTTTTTGAATCCGGTGGATTGTTTAATTTGGTTCTCCGGAAAACCGGGATCATGCATCTGATTTATGTGTTTGATTTTTGGACCGAAAACGGGGTCTTTATCAGCGTTAAAGAAGCGGCAGGTATGTCCTTGGGGGATGTTCTGGACGCAGCCAATATGGCGGCACCCGCTTGGTTGGGCTCTCCTGAATTGGTCTTGCCGGCTTTCATCATCTGGGGATTCCCCTGGGTGGGTGTGGTCGGGGTATTGATTTACCTCGCAGGCTTGCAGAGTATTGACCAATCCGTGTACGAAGCTGCCGATTTGGATGGTGTGGGGCCTTTCGGTAAATTTCTGAATATTGAATTGCCTTTGATTCTTACCCAGGTGCGGATCAATTTGGTGCTGATGATTATCGGTACCTTGCAAATGTACGGCATGATTCTGATTCTGTTCGGAGATGCCGGTGGACCCAACGGAAAAATGATGGTTCCGGGTCTGTTAATGTTCCGAAGTGCTTTTGTAGAAGGATATGCCGGATACGCCTGTTCCATCGGTCTTATCCTGTTCTTCCTGATCCTGGTGCTGACCGAGATCAATAACCGTTTTGTGAGGGTTGAAAAATGAGTATGCGCCGTAAAGAAATTCTGGCTGAGGTTTGGAAACACCTCTTTATTCTGTTCATTTTGTCCATGGCGTTTTTGCCACTGTATGTGATGATTGTTATCAGCGGAAAAGATGGTGCCCAGTTTGTGGCCAGTCCTTTCAAATTAACCCTTCCTTTCCACTGGGAAAATTATGCGCACGCCTGGAGTCTGATGCGGGCCTATGTGTTTAATACCGTATTTATTTGCGTAACTTCAGTCATCCTTACTTTTGTGCTCTCGCTCAATGCGGCATTTTTCTTTGCCCGTTATCGGATGCCCGGACATAAGTTCCTGTGGTATTTCTTCTTGGTATTAATGTTGATGCCGGGAGTGGCCAACTTGGTTCCTTTGTTTATGCTCCTGAAAAGCCTTTCGTTGCTGAATACCTTCTATGCGCTGATGGTGGTTTATGTTACCGGCGGGCAGGTGGTTCAGATTTTCATTCTCCGTAACTTTATTGAAGATATCCCCCAGGATCTCTTTGACGCGGCGGAAGTGGATGGGGCCAGCCCGATCAAACAAGTGTATCATATTGTGTTACCCATGTCCGGGTCCGTACTCTCGACTTTGGGAATTTTGCAATTCATCAGTCTCTGGAATGACTACATTCTGCCTTTGATCGTCATGCGCGATGACAGCATGCTGACTCTGGCGGTCGGACTGGTGCGGATGGATGGTGAATACGTGAAAGACTGGGGCGCATTGATGTCCGGTTTCACGATTGCCAGTATCCCCATGGTCTTGATCTTCCTGTTTACCATGCGTCTGTTCGTTAAAGGACTGGCTGCCGGTGCGGTGAAGGGATAAATCAGGGAGGTCAGAGATCGGAAGTCGGAGGTCAGGTGGCAGATTTATTTTGCCACTTTCCTTGACCTCTACTCGCTGTCCTCTGACCTCTCCAAAAGATCCGGACGTACGTCCCGGGTCTTTTTTTCTGCTTGTTCCCGGCGCCAGGCGTTAATGGCCGCATGGTTGCCTGAGAGTAGAACCTCGGGCACTTTCATGCCCTGGAAGTCTTCAGGGCGGGTGTAATGGGGATGATCCAGAATGCCACTGCTGAAGCTCTCCTGGGCGGTGGCGGCCTCTCCTCCTCCTAAGACCCCGGGAAGGAGGCGCACGGTGGCATCGATGACCACAGCCGCAGCCAGAGCGCCATTGGTGAGGACATAATCCCCGATACTGATTTCTTCATCTACCAGTGCGTCCAAAACCCGTTGGTCCACTCCTTCGTAGTGTCCGCATAAAAAGATCAGGTGAGCGGCTTCGCTAAGACGTTCTGCTTTATTTTGGGTGAAGGCGGGGCCTTGAGGGGAAAGATAAATCACCCGGCTGTCCGCTTGTCGCAAAGAAGTGATGGCTGCGAACAAAGGTTCCGGTTTCATAACCATGCCGGGTCCGCCACCGTAGGCGCGGTCATCTGTGGTGCGGTGAACGTCTGTGGTGAAGTCACGGGGATTGGTGATTCCGAATTCCACGGCGCCGCCGGTGCTGGCGCGCTTCATCATCGACTGTTCCAAAAACCCTTTCAGCATTTCCGGAAAGAGGGTGATAACGTCGATGCGCATGGGGGGACTCAGGAATCGGGTTCGATCACTTCGATCACAATTTTACCATCTCCGCGGGTGATCGCATTGATCAGTACCCGAATAGCGGAAATGGTTTTTCCGTTTTTTCCAATAATGGAACCCACGTCACTGGCAGCACATCGAATTTCAATGAAGCTGTAGTTGGATCCTTTGATTTCTTTAATATCCAGATCTTCCGGAGCCTGGACCAACGCCCGCAATATATTCAGGAGCATTTTTTCCATGGAGAAACCTAAAGGAGAAGAGGGGCAATGAATGCCCCCCAGTCGTTATTCCGCAGTCGCGGCTTCTACAGTCTCTTCAGCTGCGGGTGCTTCTTCAGCCGGGGCTTCAGTTGCAACGGCCTGTGCTTGAACTGTGGAAGCGTGGTCTACCGCGCGGCCGATCAAAGAGCGAACGGTGTCGGAGGGGATTGCGCCCACGCCCAACCAGTAGTCATAGCGTTCTTTTTTCAGAACGGTACGGCCATCACCTTTGGGATCATAGGTTCCCAAAAACTCAATGGCTTTGCCTTTGTTGGAGTTGGCACTGTTGGCGACAACGATGCGGTAAAATGGATTGTTGCGATTACCCATGCGGGTTAAGCGGATACGTACAGACATGTGATTCTTCCTGATGGGAGAGTTAGAAAATTGTGAAAGGGGGTTTTATATACAGGATTCCGGCGTTCTGGCAAACCTTTTTTCTGCGAATCTCACCGATTAAATTACATCGAAGTTTAGCAACCCGCTTTCCCGCAGGCTTAAATAGTATGCCGACTGACCTGGAAGCATCTGTCCGACAATGACATGGTCTAAAACCTTGATGCCAAGTATTTTACCGGCGGCGATCAAGTCCCTGGTGACTTTTAAATCTTCCGGGGAGGGGCTGGTGTTTCCTGAAGGATGGTTGTGTGCAACCAAAATGGCGGCGGCTTTACAGTCGATTGCGGGGGCAAAAACTTCCCGTGCATGCACCAAACTGGCGTTGAGGGTACCCTGGGTGACCACGATGGGTTGGGATTTGAGTTCGTTCCGTACATTCAAGGGGAAGACCCAGAACCGTTCGTGTTCCAATTCCCGTGCCTGTTCACGTAAAAGGCGGGCGGCATCTTCCGGTCCGTGAATCATGGGGGAGGATTCCGCCTGTTCCTGGCTGAGTCTCCGCGCCAGTTCCAGGGCGGTCTTCAGTTCGCGGGCTTTGACTTTGCCGATGCCTTTTAACTGTGTGAATTCACTGGGTTTGGCCTTCACCAGGGCGGTAAGGGATCCGAATTTAAGCAACAGTTCCCGTGAGAGATCCACGACATTGTGTCCCTTGGTGCCAAAGCGTAATAGAATGGCCAGTAATACTTCGTCCGGGACATGTTCCGCGCCAATACGGTCAAACATTTCCCGGGGCTGCAGGCGGTTGGGCAGCTCTTTGGCGGTTAAATATTTGGCGGGTGTCTCAGACATAAACAGACCTGTCGAACAGAAAGGGACCTGTTTCCTGCCAGATTGTGGCGACTTTGTCAGCGATCAATTCGGCGTTCTGGGATTTTTCCACATCCACCCAGCGGGCATCCATCTGGTTCCGAAACCAGGTCCGCTGCCGTTTTGCGTAGCGCCGGGTGCGGGTGGAAAGCTGTTCAATGGCTTTTTCGAGTCCCCATTCTTTCTCCAGTACCGCTTGTGCTTCCTGGTAGCCGATGGCCTGGGAGGCGGTGCCTTCCAGTTTTCCGCTGGCGAGTAAATTCCGGGTTTCTTCTAAAAGACCCTGCGCGAACATTTCCTGAATCCGCAGATGAATGCGGCGGTTGAGTTCTTCAGTGGGACGCCGCAGGACGGCGATGGGGAATCCGGAGCGTTCTTTCCAGGATTGGGGGAGCGCCTGCCCATTTTCCAGCCACGCCAAAGCTCTCTCCAGCCGTCTGGGATTCTGGGGGTCTGCCAGGGTTGCCAGTGCGGTTGGATCGAGTTCGCGGATGCGTGCTTGTAAGCTTTCCACGCTTTGTGGGGCTTCCGGGGAGGGGGAACTGTTCTCCGGAGGCAGGCCGTCGATCATGGCCCGGTAGTAGAGACCGGTCCCTCCCACCGCCAGGGTAGGGCGTTCATCCAGTTGTTCCGAAATTTGTCGAATCCATTTGCCGGTGGAAAAGCGTTCTCCCGGACTTACCAGATTGACCCCGGCATAGTGGTATTTCCGGATTTCTTCCGGGGTTGGTTTTGCGGTGCCGATATCCATGCCCTGATAGACCATCATCGAGTCGACGGAGAGCAGACGCAAATTCATTCGCTCTGCCAGTAAATGGGCAACAGAGGTTTTCCCGGAGGCCGTGGGACCACTGAGTAAATACAGTGGGGTGGTGGCGCTCATGCCGCTTTGGGTTTGAGGCGTAGTTGGGAGATGAAGTACAAACCCACACCGATACAGATAAAACTGTCGGCCAAATTAAAGATCGGCCAGTCGTATCCCCAGTACCAATTCAGGAAGTCAATGACATGTCCGTATTGCAAACGGTCTGTCACATTGCCGATGACGCCACCGGCAATGAGACCAAAGGCCCATTGTTCCAGGCGGGTCCGCAGAAAGAGCTTGTCACGGAAAATGATCATTAGGCAGAACACCACCATGGCCAAAACCGTGAGCACTTCGGGGTGTTCATTGAACAGGCTGAAAGCGGCACCCTCATTTGACGTGCGCAGAAAGTTAAACACCCCCGGCACCAGCTCCATCACCTCGCCTTCTTCATTAAAGGTGGCCAGCACCCATTTTTTGGACCACTGGTCCAAAACGAAAGCGGCTAAGGTAATGAGATAAGGCCAGCGGGGCGGACGCCCGGGAGCCGGAGGGGCTGACGCTTCGGGTGCGTCAGTCATTACCAGCCTTTAAAGGTCTGGGCGAAAGGCCGGTATTTGGCGCGGCTCTGTTCCATTTTTGACTGCGCTTGTACACTGTAACGGGTGTAGGGAATGACCTGCAAACGGGCACGTTCAATTTGAACGCCGGTCATTTCGCAGATGCCATAACTGCCGTCATGAATCCGCATCAGGGCTTCATCCACTTCGTAGAGGACGTCCTGTTCGGTACTGGCCAGACTGAGGGCGAATTCCCGGTCAAAATTGTCGGTGCCGTGATCGGCCGAATGTTGGGCGGATCCAGAGAGGTCGGCACCGGTTTCGCGGCCTGAGCGGTGTAAATTGTCGGTGGTCAGGAAACGAATATCCCCTTGCAGACGCTCGCGCAATTCAAGCAGGATTTTTTTGAATTTCTTCAGTTCGGTCTTGTTTAGCGGTTTCCCTCTGGGGGTTTTGGAAAGTTCAGGCACAGGTTTTTTGCCTTTTCGGGTAGGCAAAGGGTGTCTTTTTGAAGCGGATGCCTTCGGAGCCGTCTTCGGTTTTGCCGTCGTTTTCGTGGCGGTTTTTTTCTTCGCGGGAGCTTTCTTGGCAGCCGCTTTTTTGGCCGGAGCTTTTTTTGCGGTTGCTTTTTTAGCAACCACTTTTTTCTTCGCAGCGACTTTCTTTACGGGAGTCTTTTTCTTGGCCGTGGTCTTTTTCTTCGCAGGAGCCTTTTTCGCAGGGGCCTTTTTCGCAACGGCCTTTTTCGCAACGGCCTTTTTCGCAACGGCCTTTTTCGCAACGGCTTTCTTTTTGGCCGTGCTTTTCTTCTTGGCAACGGG
>CAKZLZ010000169.1 GCA_937127435.1 uncultured Verrucomicrobiota bacterium
ATCATCACTGGAAATTTCTTTGGGAGCTCCTTTGATGCGGATATAATCTCCATGTTTGACCTTAAGCGGGTTCTTTGCATCACAGGTTCTGATTTCAGGTCCCTTGGTGTCCAGAAGAATGCCTATTTTATCAGACACCTGGCGGGTATTTAAAATCACCTCAAGGGCATCTTCATGACTCATGTGGGCAGTGTTCAGGCGGACCACATTCATCCCGGCCCTGTAAAGCCCGCTGATAAACTCAACAGAACAATTTAAGCTAGAGATGGTGGCAACTATTTTGGTTTTCCGCTGCATGGAAATCCCCTCCTTTTCTACAGATGGTGAAAATGAAATTTTCCAAAGCACTCCGAAACACGGTTACCGGTTTGGTGTACCGGCATATGGACATGATCTCGGTCCCGCAAATGCGGAAAGCCACCCTGCGTAAAATCGTGGCCCGGGACTGCTTTGAAGATGAACTCGAGTTACATCGCATTGACTGTCTGTGCAGCAACGGGATTACCGCCAGCACCGAAAGACTTATTGAAGCCCGAAAAGAATATGAAATTGAGGCCGCCCTGCCCGCCCCCTGGATTGGTGGCAAAGATCTCCTTGAACTGGGAGTGGCCCACGGACCGGAAATCGGAATCTGGAAAGAACGGGCTTATGAACATCAATTGGAAGGAACCTTTGACGGTCCCGATGCTTTAAAGCGCTGGCTCAGAGACGAGCTCAGCCACCGGGGCAATTGAGATCGAGCGGAGACTGACTTTTCCGCTGCCCCCGAAATACACCCGAGGCTCTACCTGACGCGCTTCGGGCAGGGTAAAGCGGATCACGGTATCATCCAGGCCTTCAGCCAGCACCTGTTCACCCAGCAAAATTTTTCCTAAATCCGCCATCACTTCCAACCGCAGCGGTTTTCCGGTTTGCACCTCTGACCAGCGCAAATCGAAACGGCATTCATAAGTTCCGGGAGGTAAATAGGGATACCACCCATAAAAAAGTAAACCCGGCTGATGTTCGGATCCATCCGCAACCCGTTCATCTTTAATATTGGCTCCCGAATGCCGGGAATGATGGCTGTTCACCCCAGAGCGGGAAACCGGTTTCCATTCCAATTGTACAGGTTTCAAATGCACGCGCGGTTCCTGAACCAATTCGTACACGGACCGTTTAGGAAATGAAGCGGCAAGCGCCGCGCGGTCTTCGGGTCGGGCCTGCAGACGCAAAACCGGAGAGTTCCATCCGGTCACATTCAAAGCAAGATTCACCCGCATATTTTCTTCTTCCAAAATAGACTGAGGAAGAAAAACCAATGATTGATCCGGAAGCGAGTCCACCAGTCCGGCAACCTGCCAGGCATCTGCATATTGACTGCGGATTTCCTGGGCTTGTCTTAAACTGAAGGGAATTGAAAAATAAAACATTCCCCCGGCAAACAAAGCGAAGATCACAATGCGGGCACGGACATGGTTCACCATTTTCCGCCAGATTCGGGAGATGCCTAATCCGCCCAACACCAACACATAAGGTAAAATTTCCGCATAGTGCAAGGGGCCGACCGGAGAGCGTCCGTCATCCCAAAAAGCCATGGTCCCCAAGGCGACAAAAATCACACAGCCCAACAACAGCCCACTCCAACGCCGACTCCAGCCATGAACAGTCAAGGCCAACCAAAGCAGCAGACTCCCACTGAACGTGCCTAACATCCAGTGGTCAAAACTGCGGACATTTTTCCACAACAACACCCATCCTCTTTTGACGGTGTGGTCGATCGCTTCCACCCCTCCTCCTTGAGTGCGCCGTACGCCAAAGCCCCAGTTTTCGCTGGGTTCATGTTCCAAATAGGTTGCCAGAAATGCATCCCCGGTGGACACCTTGTTGTAGCGCAGAACCGCCCAACCGCCGATCAGACAGGCGGAAATGAACAGCAATGAGCCGACCCAGGCGGCGGTTTCTTTGCGACTCCGTTTCAGGACAAGCAAGAGGTCGACAACAAAGGGAATTAAAATAAAAACCGCACTCATTGGACGGATTTGCAAAAGCAGACTCCAACAAAATCCCGCCAGAAACGACCAAAGCAAGCTCCTTTCCTGTCGCCATTTCAAATATCCCAACAGGAACAAACTGCTAAACAGCATGCCACTGGTTTGGGGCAGCAGGGTTCCGTATAAAAACAGGTAAAAGGGAGAGGCCAGCAACAGAACCGGCATCAGCAAACGCGGAATTCGCAAACGCCAGCCGATTCCGTAAACCGCAATCATGGTGATCATGGCGGAAAGTGCGGTCATCACTTGCGGCCAACCGATCCACACCCCCGGAACCAACCAGAAAGGATGCCCGGGTGCAAAGCGCGATTTCCAATCCAAATGTGGAAGAATGGTCATCGAATCATAGGCAATTAACTCGGAAAACCCCCGCGGGTTCCGGCTATGGGTTCCATCCAAAAAGTTAGACGCTTGAAACAGGGCATTGCCCTCTTCGGCAAGCATGAGCTGATTTGAAAAAACTTTTCCGGAAATCCAAAGCGTTAGCCCAAAAGCCAACATGGCGAACAGCAGCATCTCAAACATGCGTTTCGGGTTTGAATCCAAAGGTGGGCGCGGCGTTTGAATCATACTACATCTGTTTCCCTACGATTCTCTGAGATGATCCACGTATCGTTGCATACGCTGCATGGCGATTTCCAGTTCTTCCATGGACGTGGCGTAACAGCAACGAAGGTGACCTTCTCCACAGGCACCGAATGCGGTACCGGGTACGGCTGCGACTTTCTCCGATTCCAACAAGCCCAAAGCAAAATCTTTAGCAGAGATGCCCAGAGGTTTTATTTCAGGAAACATATAAAAGGCCCCTTCCGGTAAACCGCAATTCAATCCCATTCCTGTGAATGCTCCATGCAGAAAATTGCGGCGGCGCCAGTAAGATTCTTTCATCACCGCAATATCCTCTTCAGGATTGCGGAGGGCTTCATAGGCAGCCTGTTGACTCATCACCGGTGCACAAAGCATGGTGTATTGATGAATTTTCATCATGGCTTCAATCAGTTCATGCGGGGCGCAGGCATAGCCGATCCGCCAGCCGGTCATGGCCAGGGCTTTGGAAAAACCATGCAGGAAAATGGTACGTTCTTTCATGCCCGGCATGGCCGCCACACTCAAGTGCTCACGGTCATAGGTCAGCTCGGCATAAATTTCATCCGTGATGACAATCAGATCTTTCTCAACCGCCAAATCGGCAATTTCTTTTACTTCATCAGCGGTTAAGCCTCCACCGGTGGGGTTGGTGGGAAAGTTCAGCATCAATACTTTGGTTTTGTCGGTGATAAGCGGTCGCAGTTTGGCCGCCGTCACTTTAAACCCGTCGGAGGCATCCGTTTCCAGGATCACCGGTACCGCGTGGGCCAATTGAATCAGCGGGCGGTAAGAGACATAGCAGGGTTCGTGATAAATGACTTCATCGCCGGGATTACACAAAGCGCGGATCGCCAAATCCAAAGCTTCACTTACACCTACGGTCACCAGAATTTCCTTTTCAGGCTGATAAGAGATGCCAAAGAATTTTTCGACATAGCCGGAAATTCGGTTTCTCAACTGAGGGGTGCCCAAGTTGGATGTATAACCGGTCTGCCCCTGCTCGAGGGAATAGATCGCACTTTCCCGCACGTGCCAGGGAGAAGAGAAATCAGGTTCCCCCACCCCCAGACTGATCACGTCCTTCATCTGGGAAACCACTTCAAAAAAGTCGCGGATTCCGGAGCGCGGCAGATCGGCTACCGTATTCGAGAGGCGGTTAAGGAGAGACTTGGAGTCGTTCGGTTTCATGGGTAGATTCCATTAGCACGCCATGGTGCTTATATGTTTTAAGTCTAAAGTGGGTAGCCGTTCCGGTTACGCCGGAAATGCTGGAAAGTTTTTCGCTAACAAAAGAAGCCACGGTGCGGAGGTCGTCCCCTTCCACAAACAACATCAGGTCATATTGACCGGACATCAGGTACATGGAGGTCACCTCGGGATATCGGGAAAGCCGGGAGGCAATACGGTCAAATCCGCCTTCGCGTTCAGGTTGCACCTTCACTTCAATCACAGCCGTAACCGAATTGGCTTCCAACTTGTCTTCATTTACCACCGCCTGATAAGCGCGAATCACACCATCTTTTTCCAATGCGTCCATGCCTGCCGCCACTTCTTCGGGTGTCATCTGAAGCTGACGCGCAGCATCTTCCAGACTAATCCGGGCGTTTTCTTTAAGTAAAGCGAGTAAATGATTCATAAGGGACCTCCAATGGGAAAGAAGGCGGAACATAGCGGTGAAACCCGCTTAACACAAGTGAAAAGAATAAAGGCAAAGGGTCGAAATCAGGTACATTTTTTAACCTTTAGCTGATGAAAAAGGGTTTACAGCCTGTACAACTCAGCTGAAATATTTACCCGGGCGCTTCGTTTTAAAAATCTTGCATCGAATCATACCCGCCAGACAGAGTTCTCAACCCACAAAAGTGACGTGATTTGAGCGAAAAAAAGATTATTGGGAAGCAGCTTTCACGACTTCGGGTTTGAGGGCACGGTTACTGAATTTGAACCCGTGTATTGTTCCAAACCATACACGTTGAACCTTAATCTCACTTCCTAATACCATTGGAAAAGACTCCCAAGTGGAAAAATCGCCCTTCATACCTTCTAGAGGAATTTGTTCCCCGTCCCGAAAACAAATTGTTTCTTTTCCATCGTAGCTGAATGCCACTTTTGTACGTTTGCCTTTTTTCAAAGGTCCTAAATCCAACTCGGTTCGGCTTCCATCTTCAAGGGAATCAGAGCTGCGTATTCTAAGGAGCAGACGATCCTCCTGCTGGCAAAGGGTGAGAACCCCTTCATCGGGAGCGAATGCACAACTGAAAATTGTGGTGGCCCCCTTGGGTTTTAAACTTTCAGCCGTAAGCATGAATTGGAAAGACAGTTGCCCCGAATTTTTAACGGCACGAATCAAGGCCTCTCCCGCAACCGGCACCCGGACTTTGCCCCCTTTAAAAACATATCCATTTTGTTCCAGTGTAATGTTCCCAATCACCTGCATGTCGGGGGATTTTTCTTCGTCAGGGGTTTTCACCATCATGGTGTAATCATTATGGGGCGCCCCCCAGAAGATTTCCGTCGCAGTTTCATCCGCAACCCCTGCATTCGGATCTTGACCGGGCACGGTTTGCTTAATTCCGTTTTCAATTCGTTCCACTTCATTCTGAACCAAAACCGCTTCTTCAATCCTGTTTTCCCGGGTCAATTCAGCGGTCATGTTTTTCAAATGATTCAGATATGCGCCGCGTAATTTATTAATTTTGCTGTCCCGATCCTGATTCAACGGCTCCAAAGCCCCTGTATATTTACTTCTTATTGTAGATAATTCCTTAAATTCCCCTTCCGGAATCAAAGGGAAAGGCTCGCCGGTATTCACCACGTTTTGCTCCTCTTTTACCTGTAACACCCCGGCCAGATTCCCGCGGGATTGATAATATTCCACCAGTGAATCCAAACGTTGGACATAGCGTTCTGACAAATTCGCAACCTCTTCCATATGATTTTTTTCAATCTGCTGGAGGTTGTTGTTATATAAAAGTTGATAGGCATCAAACCGTTCAACTTGAACCTGCGCGAAAAGAGGAACAAATCCATAAAGGAAAATATAAACTATTCCAATAGAGTGAAATGAAATTTTCATAGGAAAAATCTATCCATCACCCTGAACAGTATCAAGGCTTCCTTTAAAGAACTTTTCCCAAATTCCCAACAACCCCACCTTCAGCCCGAAAAAAGAATCGTTCAAAAAACAGGGTTGCGGACAAATTCGAAATGGATTTATACGCGTCCAAGACAAACATCTGTACGGGTATCCACCCGGACAACCTCGTCCGGGGCCATGTATTCCGGCACCTGAACGATGAGTCCCGTGGACAAGGTTGCCGGTTTGGTTCGGGCTGTGGCGGAAGCCCCTTTTATGGAAGGATCACATTCCGTGATTTTCAACTCCACTACATCCGGCATCAGCAAGGTCAGCACCCGGCCATCTTGAATCAATGCACGGATCCCTTCCATGTCCTCCACCAGATAAGGAAGTATATGTTCCACTTCGTTTTTAGGCAGGTCGTACTGCTCATAGGTTTCGTTGTCCATGAAGGTATATTCTTCACCGCTTTGGTATGCAAACTGCACATCAATGGTGTCAACCTCCACCTCATCCAGGGGATCTTCCCCTTTCATCACCACATCGGTTTTATTTTGCGTAACCAAATTACGGAAACGCATTTTATACAACGAAGAACCTCCACGGGCGGAAGGATTCTGCACATGCAGGGATTCCAACTTGTGGGGAGCGTTGTTTAAATTTATAATGTGGGTTTTGGCGATATCTCGGACTTTTATACTCATGCGTTGCATCTGCCCGAAACCACCGGAATGTCAAGTGCTGATCCCCGTCTTACTTTAGGGGTTTCAATTGTGACCGCTTAAAAATCTCTCGTGCTCAGCGTTCGGTATCCGAGGTACAATGGCAAGCCTCCGGCGATCAACGAGACAACGATAATATATAATGAGGTGTATAAAGTGACTTCGGTCGCTGATATGAAAGAGATTTTATCGAGCACCAGCAAATGCGAAAGCACGCCGGGAACCAGGACCAGCAGTATCACACTGAACAATGTGAGAATCAGATTCAATGTGCCCCCATACCCACTCAGGATTTGTGCCGGTGTTTTCGACCCCATTTCCATAAACATCGCGCCTAAACCGGTGGACATACCCGCCAGGGCAATGGCTACCATGGGCATCAGGATCCGGCAAAGGAACAAGCTGCTGGGCTGGATCTCCAACATTGAATTGGAAAGAGAAGCCAAACCGACACCGACTATAGCCAAGGCTATTGCCGCCAACAGAAATTTATTTATCATCAAACGGCCTAAACTGGTGGGGGCCAATCCCACCATCCACAGAGTCCGGGACTCCAAACTCATCTGCGGGAATACAAAGCGGGCGCTTAGCGAGCTCATCACTGCAGACAGGCTGAACATGTTTAAAAAAGCAATCAGGTTGCTCCAGGTCGGATCCAAATCACTGTAGCCCAGAGAACCCAGATTGAGAAAATACAGCGCCAGCAAACCAAAAAAGATCAGGAACTGACTCCACTGACTGGGATCCCTCAGAAAGATCAGACTGTCTTTAATACCGTAAGCCCGCAAAGCGGAGCGTCCGGGAAAAAGGCTTTGAAATAACCGGGATATCAATGAAGCCTGGCGGGCCAGGACATTGGAGCTCGTGAGCTGGCGTTGCATCGTAACGGGATATACCCAGGAGCCGAAACGCGCCAGGAATAAAAACAACACCCCGACAGAACTACAGAGCAACAAAAGATATAAACTACCCCTCAGCCAATCATCACTTGCAAAGGTGAGAATGCCCTGCGCCATCCAACTGTTCGGCATAAGCGGAAAAGAAGCCAGTTCTAATCCCGGCACAAAATTCACCAACACCATCATGTCCTCGGTTTGGTTGGCTTTCAGATCCCGGACATAACCGGAAGCACTATATGCCGCATAGGCCAGGGCCAGAATTCCCAACAGTCCCAAGGTTCTTCCCCGGGGGATCCAACGGACCACCACCAACATCAACAGGACCCCCAAACCTGAGAAAAGCATCACAAAAGGAATGGAAAAAAACAAAGACCAGGCGAGCATAAAAAAGCTCCAGTCCCGATAAAACCCAAAAGCACCAATAAAGGGAATAATGATAAAGAAAAAGGCCCAACTGCTCATCAGGGTACTCTTTACTAAACTGTAATAAAACAAATCCCGCATGGGCACCGGCCAGGAGAGCAGCCTTTTCACCTCGGGCGTTTGAAAAAGGTTCGCATAGCCGGTCACTGCCCCTGAAAGCATCAGCATGAAACCCAGGCCCATGAAAAACAAGGTGAACAACCGGGGCACCAGAAAAAATGCCGCCCCACCCAATTTATACAGAAAAGCAAAACCTGCATAAAACAACGCGCTTAAACTGGCCAACCAACAAATACTGAACGCACCGATAAGCAGTACTTTTAATTTCGGTTGTTCATGCACCAAACGGGCTGCGGTTTTCAGCTCGAAGAGATGATTACGAATGAGAAGTGAGGCCGCACGCATCGACTTACCGAAGGGTGAGTTCCAAGAAGAGGTCTTCTAATTTGCTCATGCCCGGGGTGGCGGTATTTAATTCTTCCAAGGTGCCGCACGCGACCAATTTTCCTTGATTGATAATGCCGATTCTATCCCCGATTTCTTCAGCAATCGCTAAAATATGGGTGGTCATTAATACCGTCATTCCCCGTTTCGTGTGCTCCCGGAGAAGGTCTTTGATTAACCGGATACTATGGGGATCCAAACCGATAAAGGGTTCATCCACCAGGAGAACTTTGGGTTCATGCATGAGGGTGGCGGCATAGATGACCCGTTGCCGCATCCCGTGGGACAAATCCCGGTTGAGGGCGTGAGCGCGATCCATCATCCCGAAAATTTCCAACATCCGGGGCGCTTTTTCGCGTACCACATCCCGGGGCATCTGATAAAGATCTCCGGTGAACAACAAAAATTCCATGGGGGTGAGCCGTTCGTAAATAAAAGGCATGTCGGGAATATAGCCCAACTGACTGCGGGCCAGAACCGGTTCTTTGGCGGCGTCCACCCCCGCAAGGTGAATCGAGCCACTGTCGGGTTTCACCAATCCCGTCATCATCTTAATACTGGTGGTTTTCCCGGCGCCATTGGGACCCAGGAAACAGAAAAGTTCGCCACTGGGTACATCCAGACACAGATCATCAACCGCCTGCAACTTCCCATAGCTTTTATTTAAATGTTGGAGTTGAATCATAAACGTCCCTGAAGTTTCAAAAATGGCGAAATGGAGTCACCGGAAAGCAAATTCATCGGATCAAAGCCCTGGCCCTTCGGAATTTTCATCGCGTCCCCGGCATCCGCCTGGATAAAGGTTAAACCGAAAGGTGTTTCCTGTCGAAGGATGCGCCCATATTCATCCACATCCGCTTCAACCACCAGTTCTCCCATTTTCATGGCCACGGTGGTGACTTCCACTTCCCGGCTTTCCCCGGGAAGTTTTACTTTCACAGAAGACAGGCCAGTAAGTTCGACCGTCTTGACTTCTCCGGAAGGAGAAAAAGGATCGACGCTACGGATTTTTACTGTGCGCCCCACTTTTACATTCCGCAATCCTGCATCCATAATGGGTGAAGAAATGACCGCACCCGCAGGAAGATTGATTTCCCGCTTAAATTTCAGGTCATTCAAACGAAAGGACAACATAAAGCTGTTCTCTCCGGAAACCGGTTCAATGGTTATATTTCCCGAATACAGGCCGACCGCAAATGTCGAAACACTCCCGATCAACTTTTGACGGGCGTTCAGCTGCACTTTGTTATTCAATCTGAAAAGTTCCAGATCTCCATTGACCCATACTTTGAGTAAGACCTGGGTGCCCATGTGCAACTGCTCCTCCCCTTGAAAATCCACCATTTCAATGGAAGAATTGATGTAGCCCACATGCTGCCCACCCGAAACAATCTTCATCCAACTGTCCCGAAGCGCCGGTAAATTCTTGGATAATTCCCGATAGCCTTGAAGGGTGGGATCAAAAATATGGGCAAAAGCCTCATAGCGAATGAGCCAACCCATTGTCGCAAGCCAAACAGAAACCACAGTAAATTTTAAAACGCCATTCATGGACATAAGTTCAACATAAACCCAAGCGGGCATCAGCACAAGAGTTGAGGGGGAATTAAAACCCGAAAAATGATGCACTGCACTCTTGCAGTTCCCTGTTTCACTTATACATCGAAGACATGTCAAATCCAGAACCTACCCAATATCCCTCTCTAGATGGCGTTCAACGCATTCTCGCCGTATCCAGTTGTAAAGGAGGCGTGGGAAAATCCACCACCGCTGTAAATACCGCTCTCGCATTGTCTCGTTACGGATTGCGGGTGGGTCTGTTAGATGCCGACATCTACGGTCCCAGTCTCCCGACCCTGGTGCGCCCCGAGGAAACCACCCTGTATCAAAGTGAAGAAGGTCTCATCCTGCCCCTGGAAGCCCTGGGCATTAAACTGATGTCCTTCGGATGGATCGATCCCGACCAACAACGGGGCGCCGCAATTCTCCGCGGCCCCATGGTTTCGCAGGTCGTCAGTCAACTCGCCACCCGGGTTGCCTGGGGTGAACTGGATTACCTGATCATCGATTTCCCTCCCGGAACGGGAGATATTCAACTCACCCTCACCCAGCAATTGCCCATCGATGCGGCGATTATCGTCACCACTCCGCAGAATCTGAGTTTTGTGGATGTGGTCAAGGGCATTCAAATGTTTGACACCGTCAAAGTGCCGACCGTGGCGGTGGTAGAAAACATGAGTTATTTCCAGTGCGGATCCTGTGGAGAGAAACAACGCATCTTCGGGGAAGGCGCCCGGGAAAAACTGATTCAACAATTTGGATTTCAACACACCTTTGAATTGCCATTGGACCCGCGCCTTTCAAAAAGTGGCGATGACGGCTTGCCCCTGGTTGCAGAACTTCCGGACGATCCCGTTTCTCAGATCTATTATCAAATTGCGGAAAAAGCCCATGGCGAAGTCAACCGGCTCTTGCAGGACAACCCCGGGAACCCCTCCCTCTCCTACAATGTGGGGCAAAATTGTGAGCTCACCTATCCGGACGGGCGAATTGTGGAGATTCCCCCCTTTGACCTCCGTTTTGCTTGTCGCTGTGCGGCCTGCGTAAGCGAATACACGGGCGAACAGTTGGTAAAAAAAGAAGACTTGGATCCGGATGTCTATCCCACAGAAATTCTTCCGGTCGGTCAATACGCCGCCAGCGTAAAGTGGAGTGATGATCATCGCTCCTCCATTTATCCTTATGATTATTTGCAGGAAAAATTTGATTCTGCAGAATAATCCCCGAAAGTAAGAAATGCAAATTGTAGAATTTTTAGGTGTAATTTTAATGATTGTGACCAGTCACGGTCAGATGGACAATGGAAAACCCACCGGGCTGTGGTTGGAGGAGTTTTCAGTTCCTTACGAACAATTCACCGAAGCCGGATACGTTGTAATCGTGGCCAGCCCCCAAGGCGGGAAAACGCCGGTGGATCCGCGGAGTATGCCTGAAGAACTGACGGAAGCTGATAAACAAGCACTGAAAGTTTTGGAAAGCACCATTTCACTGGAGGAACTGCAATCCCCTTACAAAGCAGTGTTTTTTGCCGGCGGACACGGCACCATGTTCGATTTTCCGAACGATGAGAATGTCAGTGCAGTGGTGCAAAATGCTTTTGAAAAAGACCTTCCCATCGCTTTGGTCTGTCATGGCCCGGCCGCATTGGTGGGTGCCGCCCTTCCGGATGGCACTGCGGTAGTAAAAGGCCGGAAAGTCACCGGATTCACCAATGCCGAAGAGCAGGCCGTGAACCTGACAAAAGAAATGCCTTTTCTCTTAGAAGACAAACTCAGTGAACAAGGGGGTGAATTTTCATCAAAGGAAATTTTCAAACCCCACGTGGTCACAGACGGCAACTTGGTTACCGGCCAAAACCCGGCTTCCAGCAAACCCGCTGCGGAAGCATTGCTGAACTTACTCAAAAAGTAATTCCGACTTTCCCTCTTTCAATTTTCAGTGAAAACGGTGTCTTCGAGCGTTACGTCTAACGCACGCTTAGGCTTGCGAAAAGCTTCCTCCAGGGTTTAAATGCGGAATGCCTTTTTCTCTTCCCACGATTCTTTTGGTTTTCTGGAGCTTCCTTAGCCTGGGCAGCCTGCTTCACGCGACGGAAATCGAAACCATGCGCTTGCGCATTCATCATGATTTTGTTGCCAAAACCGATAAATCGGAAGCGGTGGCCTTTTTAGCGTCTCAAGAACCCGATGGATCCTGGAACGATATCAATTATACCGATCGGGATGCGTCGTATTGGACCCCTGTTCTGCATTTGCGCAGAATCCGCTCCATCGCTACTGCTTATTATACCTCAGGTCATGCGCTGGAAAATGATACGGACGCGCTGGCGGCCGTGGAATTGGGCCTCAATTACTGGTTGGGCAACAACGATATTTATTCATCCAATTGGTGGCATCAGGAAGTCAATACCCCTCAACAGTTAGGCGCCATTTTGGTGATTGCCTATGACGATTTATTACCAGCAACCCTAACGGCGGGTGCGGCTGAGCTCCTGCAATTGAAAAATTTAAGCAGTGATTCCAAATGGTCTTCTCAAAACACCATTTATACTTCTTTTAGCCGGGTGTACCGCCCGTTAATTGTGAATGACCCCGGCGAATGGGCGAATCAATTTAACCGGATCAAAGCGCAAGCGGCCTACAAAACGGGTTTAGGGCGTACCGGGGTTACAAACAACAACAGCAAAGAAGGCGTTCGGATCGACTACTCCTTTTATCAACATGGACCCGCCCTCTATAATGGATTTTACGGCGCGCATTATGTAACCGACATGAGTTTTTGGATGGCCATGAGCGAAGGGCTTTCCGTCGAATTTACAGATGCACAAAAAGAGGTCATTCAGGATTATGTACTTGAAGGGCACCGGTGGACCAACCGCTACGGGACCTTGGACCCAAATATCACCAACCGGAAAATATCCCATAACAATTATGATTACGTGACCCTGCGCTATCACGATCCCATTGTATATGGACTGGAATATTTGCGGGACATGTCCCTGCCCCGCGGGTCTGAGATTGAAGCCTTTTACCAACACATGGTAAATGACAGTGCGCCCGTCATTCAGGGAAACCGCTCTTTCTGGAAGACCGATTACATGGTGCAGGCCGGCGCGGGATATCAGGTTTCAACCAAACTTTGGTCCTATCACAATGAAGGCACCGAATATCTCAATGGTGACGGCCGACAGGGGCAATTTTTGTCGTTGGGCGGCACTTTTCTTATGCGGGAAGGTGATGAATATTTGGAGATCTTTCCCATGTGGGATTGGGGGCGCATTCCGGGTACCACCACCCTGCACCGCAATCCGGCAAATCCCCCGAACGGGGCACTGGGAAGTCAAAAATTTGCCGGCGGCATCAGCAATGGAACCGAAGGGGCGATGACCTATGACCACAGCTATGACAGCGTACAGGCGCAGAAGAGCTGGTTCTATTTTACGGATTGTTATGTAATGCTCGGCGCGGGAATTAGTGGCAGCAGCACTTCGCTGGATGTGAATACCACGGTGGAGCAAATCTTTTTAGACGGTGACATCACGGTTTCACAAAACGGGTCGGAATCCACCTTACCCGGTGGAGATCAGACTCCGGCCAATTTGGAATGGGTGTATCATGACGAAGTGGGATATCTTTTTCCCGCTGGAGGCAATGTGCATGTGGCCGGCAAATCTCAAAGTGGAAGCTGGTATGAAATCAATGACAGTCTTCCCAACACCACCTTAAGCGCGGATATCTTTTCGATCTGGTTTGATCACGGACGTCAACCCGGCAATGACAGCTATGCCTGTGTGGTGATTCCGAGTGTCGGAAGGCAGGCATTCGATACTTTCCGAAGTTCGGATCCAATTGAAATTCTGTCTAATACCCCCCAAATTCAGGCGGTACGGCATGGCACCCGGCAACTGATCCAAATCAGTTTTTTTGAGGCGGGCACCCTGACCACCAGTGAAGGAATGACCGTGACCGTTTCTGCACCCTGTCTGGTCATGCTGGATGAAAGCCAAAATCCCGCCTTGATTACGGTGGCGGATCCCACCCAGGAACTTTCACAAGTCGCCCTTGAAGTTGATACCGCAACGGAAGATCTCCGGAGTCTGAATTATATTTTCCCCACCGGCGATGAGGCGGGGAAAAGTACTCAAACCCAAGGTTTTATTCCTGAACCGGAAGTAGAAGGATTGGGCGGAACGGTGGTGGGATGGTCGAATCAATCCGCAAACGGCTCCGCAGCCTATTTGACCGACGGGATCACGGATGACGATGACAAGCGCTGGGCCAGCAATACAAGTTGGGGCAATGAATGGGTGGAAATTGATTTTGGCAGAAATGTGATGCTGGAAGAAATCCGGGTGCATTTATATAGCGGGCGCTCTTATCGATATACAGTTGAAGCCAAAGCTGAAGGCGGCAGTTATTCTCAAATCGTGGATCGAAGTCTCAATACCGAAACCGCAGTGGCGATCGATACTTTTGCCCCGGTCTTTGCGCGCTATATAAAAGCTTCAATTACGGGGGCGGGTAATTATGGGGGAACCTGGACCAGTCTGTATGAAATTCAGAGTTTTGGAGAGTCCCCTACTTCCTACGAAAATTGTCGCTATACCCGTGACTGGGGGGCGACGCCGGTAGATCAACAGGATCCGGAAGACGATCCCGAAGAAGACGGGGTGACAAATTTCACAGAATTTGCGTTAGGGGGAGATCCGGAAGTCACCGATGCGGGTACAGGGATCTCTTTTGCTTCAACCCCTGAAGGGACCGGCTCGATTCTCTTGCGGATTGATTACAACAAGGAAGTGCCGCAACTACAGTATGAATTATATTACGGGACCATACTGGGCGATTGGACCAAAGGGACAGGAGCCGAAAATTACGATGAAGACAGTGGAATGTTTTGGCAAAGCTGGCAAACCGACCCTCTGGATCAAAGCGGTTTTGTGCGGCTGAAGATTTCGGAATAGTCCGCTTAGAGCGAGGTGCCGAAACGCTCTGATCAGGCCCCGGCCAACCTGGATTCACGCACCCCGATATTTAAAAGATCGCATTCAGTTCTTTGCGTTTTCTGAAAGACAACAGACTGAAGCATGAGATCCCGGTTCAAGTCATTTTTTCGAACTGGTCACAGCTGTCGGTGGCGGAGACTTCGCGGTCGTGAATTCCGCAACGTTGGGTAAAAGGGTGAATGACATAATGCGCACATTTTCTACATAAATTCGACGTTTCAGGTTCCACATCAAACAAATGAATTTTTTCTTCTGCAGCCTCCTCCCCAAACAAGGCCGCTAAAGGATCCACTTTGGATTCCGAGACGGATTCTTTGGATGAAAAGTTGCCGCAAACACAACATTTCAGGTTTTCCCCCACTTTTTTAAAGCCCTCGTACACCGCTTCTTCGACAAACAGGGTTTCTTTATGACAATGATCACAGAATTTTAACATCCTGCTATTCAACTGAAAAGAATGTCCCGGGTCAAGTCGACGCATTGCCCTTGACTAAATTTTGCGTTCGGGCAATAAGATTGTTCTTCAAGGAAATGCCATGACCCTACAAAAATTTATACCGCTTTCATCCCTGTTTTTTCTATTTTCTCTCCTTTTGAGTAGCTGCAGAAGCTCTTCCTCAACCGAAGTGCTCATGCCCCCGACGCCACCCCAGGACCGGATCCAATCAGCCCTTTTCCCAAACAACACCCCTGCGGCAAAGCCCCCCAGAGTTCTGGAAACCCCCGATGCCATTCCCGAAGGAATCAGCCTTCAACTAGAAGGCAAAGAGGTCAATTTCGAGGATTTGGAGAATCTCACTTCAATTCCACCTAACACCAAAGTCACTGTTCTCGCCCACCCATCAACCCGCTACGAAAACGTCGTGGAAATTATGGATCAACTCCATGAAATGGGTTTCATGATTGAATTTAAGGCGAAGGAGTAATCATGAATACCCCAGTCCCCAAAATCAAACCCACTGCCACGCCCGATTTAGAAATTAAAGATGCCCAGGTGATCTTCAGTACAGCCTGGGAAGAATTGGTTCACGATTACGGAAAAGAAAATTTACGGTTTCCGAAGGAACTGATTCTGTTGGGAGGCGCCCCCGGAGCGGGCAAAGGAACTCAAACGCGTTTCATTAGTGAATTGCGTGGACTGACCTGTGAACCCATTGTGGTCAGCAGCCTGCTTAACAGCCCCCGGGCAAAGAAAATCAAAGATGCCGGCGGCATGGTCGGTGACCGTGAAGTGGTCGCGATCCTCTTCCGCGAACTGCTTAAACCGGAGTACCGGGACGGGGCCATTTTGGACGGCTTTCCCCGCACCACGGTACAGGTGGAATGTTTAAAGCTTTTGACCCATGAAATGAATGAACTTTGGCGTGCGAATCATACCACGCCACTGGCCACCCAGTTCCGGAAACCCACCATTCACGTTTTCATTCTGTTTGTGGAAGAACGTGTGTCCATTGAGCGGCAAATTCAACGGGGTAGAGATATTCTTCGGCACAACGAAGAAGTCAAAGAAACCGGCGTGGGAACCTTGCAGGAAGTTCGGGCAACCGACTTGGAAGAGGAAACCGCCCGCAACCGGTATCGGGTGTTTAAAGAACAAACCTGGGCGGCACTCACCTCTCTCAAAGAAAAATTCTTTTACCACTTTATCAATGCCCAGGGCAACATCCGGGAAGTCGAAGAGAATATTCGGCACGAGATGCAATATCAGAGTTCACTGGAATTGGATCCCACCACCTATGACCTGATGCGGAAAGTTCCGTTGGCGCAGGACATTGTGATACACGCCCGTCAGGAATTGGTCCACCGTCTGGATGCCTATGCGATGGATCGCCAGGAGCTGTTCAAAAGAGTCATTGCCTTCGCAGAAGAAAAATTACTCCCGGTGGTTAAAAGACACGCCATCACCGGTATGGCCTGTATCAATACGGAGAACAGCCTTTTGGATGATCCGGAAGCGATGGCCATGCTGATTGATATCTTTTCCGAGCGTGGATACCGGGCGGTTGTAGACCTGCACAAAATTGAGATCCCGGAAAAATATGATACCGAAACCGGGGATATTCATTGCCGGACCAAAAAAGTGTACCGAATTCAAATTCGGTTTGCCGGTTCTGAAATCCGTCGGGGATAAGCACCGGTTTTAGAATCAATTACGCATGCAGGGCCTTATCTGCAGACAGATTCCCGCCATTCCAAATTTGTTTCGCCGTCCAGTCTTCATCCGGATCACTCCAAAAAGGATCTTCAGGAGGAAGGCCAAGCGGCAGGAATCCGCAAAGGGTTAAATAAAGAGATCCGGTAGAAATATAGGTCTCGCCCAAAGCCGGTTGATGGCCACAAAGTCCAATCTGCAACCAGCCCTCCGCATCAAAGGTTCCCGCAGCCGTCATACTTTTCTTTAATGCTGCCGTCATGGCACAACGCACGCCCGCCGGTCGAAGGTCAGCGTTGAGATTTTGGGTCAACGCCATTTGCCCCAACAATTGAAACACCCCGAAACGGTAAGTCAAAGACCTTCCAAACGGCGGAAAAGAACCCTCCGGTGCAATGGATCTTTCCTGATGTACGGCGTATCGTTTCGCCCGCTCCAGGATCACAGGAAGGTGCATCCCCCAACGATTTGAAATTTCACCGGGCTGGCTGAGGATATCGTAGAGCATCGGTTGAATCACAAAACTGTTGTAGTAGTCACAGTGATATTCCTCGCCGTCCCCATATACCCCGTCACCTTTGTACCAGGCCAAATGTTTTTTCAGAGCGAATTCAATCGGCACCGGATCCCAGGCCGCGCCCGCACGGCACAAAAATGCTTCCACCATGGCCGAGAAAAGCAACCAGTTGTTTTGTCCGGGTTTGAACTGACGGGTCTCCATCGTCTTTTTAATCAATGCGTCTTTTAATTCAGGATCTAATGGCAGCCAAATCCGGTCCCAGGCTCTCAGAAACCCCTGAGCCAAAAATGCAGTATCCACCAAGATTTGAGGTCCGGCTGAAAAATCGATATGATCAGGAGATTGCGATTCCACCATATTCCCAAGCGCTTGGGGTATAAGTTGCAGAATGGCCTCCCTCTCCTTTTTTTCTAATTCGCATCCGTCCTGTTGGTTCAACCACGGAGCGATACCGGCCAAAGAACGTCCTGCAGCTTCCAAATGTGTGAAGAATGACCTGTCCACAGCTTCCGGATGTTGTTCAACCGGCATGTTTGTTTTTAAGGTACCTTCTGCCAAATGTCGGAAAACAGGTTTTGCGGTTTTCACCAGGATCTCTACCCAAAATTGACGTGTGGTTTTCATCTCAAAATTGTAAATAATCCCAAAAGATTGGCAAACCATTACTTCTTCTGATGTTCTCTGTAAGGTTGCATCTTTGAATGCGTCTGATGGTAGTACCTGAAAAGCTTGAGCCTTATCTGCAAAACTCCAAAACCCGGACCCGCTATAAGTCATATCTTTGGGGCTTGAATGATCAGTCAGATCTTGAGAAACATTACAAACATTCCAATTTTAAATCCATATTCTAAACAAACCCTATGCTTGCATTTATTACCGGATCCGGCCTTTACGACCACAACCAATTAAAATCTGAAACGGTTGATACCCCCTTTGGAAAAGCGACCCTATTAAAAGGCACGGTCAACGGTCGGGACATCTTAATGCTCTCACGGCATGGCGCCGGGCACGCCTCTCTGCCCCATCAAATCAATCATCTTGCAAACCTCACCGCACTGAAACAGGCAGGCGCCACGGCCATTATTTCCTGTTCGGTTTGTGGAATCTTAAATTCAGCATGGCCCTTGGGTATGCCTCTGGTTGCAGATGATCTTTATTACCCCGATAATCGGCTGGGGGATGGTACAATCTGTTCGATTTTCCAGAAACCGGCTGAACCCGGCCGTGGACATCTGTTGGCGGCATCCCACTTCCATACAGACTGTTCTTTGGCCGTTTCCACAGTTGCGGGTGAATATCGAAAAGGCATCTATGGACATGTTCCCGGCCCCCGGTTTAACAGCAAGGTAGAGATTCGGGCTTTGCAACATTCAGGGGTCGATTTTATTTCTCAAACCTGCGGCCCTGAAGCCGTGCTGGCAAACGAATTGGAACTCCCCTACGCCCTCGCCGCATTTGGAATTGATTATGCAAACGGGGTAGTGGAAACGCCAACCCCCATAGAGCTGTTACAACAAAATTTAGAGCTGAGCCGCCAATGGTTTATTAAACTCATTGAAGAGTTGAACGAGCCGTCAGGGGGATTTGCCTTCGAAAACTTCATCTACCGTTTTGATTGATGCACGTTTTACTCTTTCTCAAAGCTCCCCGTCCCGGGACCGTCAAAACCCGTCTGGCCGAAACCGTGGGAGATGTGAAGGCGATGGAGATCTATATCCAACTTGTGGAGCGCCAACTGAAACTTCTACCGGAAAATGCCGAAGTTGAAATTCATTTTGCCCCACCGGATGCCGGAGAAGAAATGCGGAAATGGCTGGGGGAAGAACTCAGCTACATTCCCCAATGTGAAGGTGATCTTGGTGACCGTTTAACCTACGGGGTTCGCAAGGCATTTGCAGAAGGAGCGGAAACCGTTGCCTGTATAGGTGGAGATTGTCCGGGCTTACAGACCCCTGCTTTCAAACAGGCTGAAGACGCTCTTCGGAAAGATCAGGACTTGGTCGTCGGTCCCACCTTTGATGGCGGCTACTATCTAATCGCAATGAAACGCCACCATCCCCAACTGTTTGAGCAGATCCCCTGGAGTCATCACCAGACCTTAAACGTCACCTTACAACGGGCCGAAGAAAATGCCTTGAATGTGACCCTGTTGGATCCACTTGCAGATGTGGACCGGGAAGCCGACTGGCTGGATGCCCGGTCCCTCTACGATTTGTGAATGGATTACGACCGGGACACTTGACCCGGAAGCAATAAAGAATCAAAATGCAGTTATGGCTTCAAAACGTAAAAAACTTTTCATCACCCTTTTTCTTCTCCTGCTGATACCGGTGGTTTTGCTTTGGGTTGCAATTCAACCTTTCTTTATCAAATCAGTGATCCTGCCCCGGGTGGAGAAAATCACTGAAAGCCGGATAAGTGTCGATACGATAAAGCTGTCCCCCTTTTCCCGTTTGAGCCTGTCCGGTCTGAATTATCAACAAAAGGATGACGCGCTGAAGGTGCGGGCGGACTCGGCAAATATCCGCTACAATCTCATGGCAATACTGAAAGGGACCATTGTCGTTGATGAGATCACGCTAAACAACCCGGAAATTGATTATACACAGGTCGAAAAAGCCGATGAAAATCCCCCCTCATCCGAAAAACCTGCATCTGAGCCCCCCCGTTTACAAATCCAAAAGGTCACGGTAACAAACGGTAAACTAAACCTGCATCTCCCCACCGGTGCGTTGTATCTATCCGAAATAGATTTCAGTTTACCTGAACTCCGGAACGGGAATGCCGTGCATCCGACCCTCAAGGCCTTGATCAGTGCCTCTACCCACGAAAAACCTGCGGACCTGTTTATGCAGGGCTCCTTAAATACGGATTTGGAAATCATGCTTTCCGATGATCTCATTCCTACATCTCTCAAAGGAGTGATTGAAGCCACGGTCGGAGAAAATCAGGCCGGTGTTCCGGAAATGTCAATGAAGCTGGACACCGATCTGTCTTTGGATCTGGCACAAAAAGTTTTAGAACTGAAAGCCCTGTCCGTCAACGCCATGCAGGCAGGCAACCCTTTATTGGATGTTTCCCTGTCCAATCCCACCCAAATCAATTGGGCACAACAACCGCCGGTTTTCACCGATACGAAACTCTCCCTGAAACTCCCCCCGGTAGAAATTCCCGATCTGCCTTTCGCCCTGTTACTTCCCATTCAATCCGGGCAGGTCTTTCTGGAGTCGGAACTTACGGTATCGAATTCCGGAAAAGAAATTCAAGCCCGCTTGGACTTCGGATTGGCTCGTCTGAGGGTGGCTTTACCCGGAAATGATGGGAAATTGTCTTTAGGACGCTTCAGCGGTAAAGGAGAAGTGACGTGGACAAAAGGTCAGGATCTACTGGCAGAGCTCCAGCTGGATGCCGAAAAAGTGGTGCTGGCGGACGGTCGGGAGCTCCCTTCTCCGCTATCCCTTCACGTCGACACGCAAGTCCATCCCTCCCATGCAAAACTGAAAGATGTGAACCTGACCTGGGCCGAAACGCCGGGATTCCCCAACCGGATTGAACTGTCAGGCGTGGTGGACTGGAAAGATCTCAAGGCCGTATCCGGACAACTCACAGTACGGAGTCAGGGAGCCGATTTAGATGCATGGGCAGGACTGCTGCCTGCGGAAGAACCCGCAGACATGGAAACCGCAACCGCCAAACCGGTTTCCCAACCGTCAAAAACCGCACCGAATTTAAACTTGCCCGTCCTCCCTTTAGACCGCGTAGGGCTGGATCTGGAGATGGGGAAAGTCCGTTATAATCAAATGAATGTGGGATCGGTGAAATTGCTAGCGGAAGCCGGTGCCCGCGAAGCGAACGTTCTAAATCTCGGGATAAGCCAGTTGAACATCATGGTTCCGGACGAGAAGGCCCCCTTCACTTTGGGTCGGTTCAATGGCAAAGGAAAAGCCACTTGGGCAGAAGGTCAGCACATCGTTGCCGCCCTGCAATTGGAAGCGGAAAACATCAACTTGCCCGATGGACGAAATATCACCACACCCTTGATTCTAAATATACAAACCCGGGCTCAGTCGACCCAGGCCAAAATAAATGAGTTGAATATCTCCTGGGCGGAAACACCCGGGTTCACCAACCGCATTGAACTCAGCGGCGATCTTGATTGGACAAACCTAAAAGCGATGTCCGGACA
>CAKZLZ010000170.1 GCA_937127435.1 uncultured Verrucomicrobiota bacterium
CAGTCGTTCCTCCTTTACCCCGGGCTTACTGCGTTGCCCACCATCCGGGGGCATGTTTCTCATCATTTTGATACCAAATATGGCTTAAGTTCGTGCCATTCCCGACAGACCTGAAAAGGGGGCAGGAATGTTTGCGAAACTTACAATGTTCCGGGCGGACAGGGGCCTTGAATGGAAATTTAAAAGTGCCCTCGACTTCCTTGAATGAAGGGCGTATTTTTACGCTTATGAAAACATCCCTCCTATTCCCACTCGTATTAGTTTTAGGCAGTCTGTTACATGCCGCCTCTTATTATTCCCATCCTGAAAAAGGACGCTCCGAAAATTCCGGTACGGCCGAGTCCCCCTGGCCCGGACTCGAACAACTGATCCAAGACGGATCTTTAGCAAAGCTTCAACCGGGGGATACCCTTTATCTGGGCAGTGGCTTTCATGGCCAGGCAAGAATCAGCGGAGAGAACGCCAGCCCCATCACCATTGCCGCGGCTGCCGAAAACAACCCGAAGCTTGCCAAGTTGGAAATCGGTTCAGGTAAAAACTGGATTATTCGTGGTTTGGAAGTGAGTCCAGCTTTTGCGGAGGCCCCCTACAAGGGCTACATTGTCACGGTAGGCGAATCAGGAAAAGCATCGGATATCGTGGTGGAAGATTGCTTTGTGTATTCAACCCTCGACACCAAGGGCTGGTCCGCCAAGCAATGGATGAGTACCTATGGCGGCATGCTTCAGGGAAGAAACGGCAGCGCCATCACCTTCCGCAACAACTACGTCCTGAATGTCCGCTGGGGCATTACCATGACCTCATTTGATTCCTTCTGCATGGGAAACGTGATCTCTGACTTTTCCGGAGATGCGATCCGGGTGACCCGGGATAATGCCGAGGTGGCTTACAATGTGATAAAAAATATTTACGTAGGCGCCAAAGACGGGGATGCCAACCACGACGATGCCATCCAATGTTTTGTATTTAATAAAGGCCGGGGCACCATGCGGAATTTGAATATCCACCATAACTATATCCATACCCGGGAAGATGAAAACCAGGAGTGGCCGGCCGTTATGCAGGGGGTGGGTCTTTTCGATGGTCCCCTGATTGGTTTTACCGTTAGTGACAACGTAATGGCGCTCGATCACTGGCATGGCGTCAGTCTGTACGACGCTCAAGAGTGCTTGATCGAAAACAATGTGATTTACAACCCCTGGGGCGGCAAACTCCAACCCTGGGTTCTGCTTGGATCAAAATTAAAACAAGTTCACGGAAACACGGTGACGAATAATTTCGCCCACTCTATCCGTCTGGGTGAAGACAAGACCGTAACCGCGGAAGGCAACGGCACCGTTACCGAAGCCATGTACAACACACGCTCAAAGCAATTGCTGGATGAAATTGATGAGAAATTCGGCGCTGAACATCCGGTGGCCCACCGGGGACGGATGGGGAAATAGATTTTATTCAATCAGTTCCTGAACCTGCCTACAATAGAGTTCGCTTTACAATCGGGAGATGCGTTTCATCGCATCGCGGCGAAAAACAGAAAACCTGCACTTTATCTTATTCAGAGTAAAAGTTTAGAGCGGTTTGTATTATATTTGACGGTGATTTGTCATTTAACGGACGGTTTTTAGTGCTGAAAGCACGCATCTCCAAAGCCTGGTCCGTGAGGGCCGGGAACAATGGGTTCTAACTCTCTCACTGGTAGGCCATGCAGAGAGAGGCTCGCCCATACAGGGCTCAAATGTATTTTACTATTTACACCCGGCCCTGACGGGCCGGGCTTTGGAGAGTGCGACTTACAGCCGCAATAAGGCAAATTAAACCGAAAATGCACTAGTCTTTTTAACGATGAACGCTTTGAAAATCAATGAAGTTCAAAAGCTCGGCTGTATTTGAGAAAAACAGATACTTCATCCAAACCGGACGCGCCTCCATCTCCCCCGTCATCATCAGAGACTTCGCCATCAACCCCCAGAAAGAAGGTGTTCAGCTCCGTGGGTTTCCACGCAAACAGTAACTCCAAAGATGAATCCCTATCCAGAGGATCCACCTCGTCATAAAGATACGCACCGGGATTGCGATCCACATAGTCATTAAGCATTGTAAGGCGTATAAAGGACCCCTTGCGTAATTGCCGCACCAAACTCAAGCGGAGATAATTTTCGGTAAACACCCGCCCGTTCACGGTGGAAAGTTCCCGGAATGTATTCTGCAAAAAGATTTCCCAATGCTCGCCCATGTTCCAGCGAATTTCGGGTTCCAATTCGATCAAATCGCCCAGCCGGTAATTATCGGTATCAATCTGTTTCCCGAACCGTCCCGCCAAAGTCACTCTCAAATTTTGCACCGGAGAGGATTCCACCCGCACAATCCATTGCTGCTCAGGCAATGCTTGGGAATTTCCATCGATGGCTAAACTCTGCTGATTATACCGAAGGGCCACCCGGTCCCGGTTCCGGTAGCCCAGGCGTACCCATGACTGATAAATCCCCCAATAGTTCAACCACAGCTCATAGCCACGCATGATTTCTTCGCCGGCCTGACTTTCCATATGATACACACTGGTGGAGACCCGCAACCGTGATACATCCGCTTCCTCTTGCCCGGAAAAGTAATAATCCAACCCTGTACTCAAATTTGCCTGCCGGAAATCCACCCGGGTGATATAACCGAGATCCCCGCGGAAGTCTTCACCCACATCCCGATAGGCCACATTCACAAATCCCCCGCGGGGTTGATATTTATAACTCAGCAACCCGGCTGAATCTTTTAATTCCTGACCCGAAGGGGCCCGCAACATCGGTTCCGTAAATCCGGTTTCACCGGGGAAACCAAAGTCATCCTCAGGAGCCAACCCTTCAGGAGGATCATAAAGTTCTTCAGCAAATGACGCTGGATATTTTGTTTTTGAAAAAAGCCACTGCCCCCGGAAACTGTGATTCTGGGCCAGCTTTGCATAACCGTCCACTCCTCCCACGGCATTCAGGTAACCATTATCACTGCTTCGGTAAGTCCCCAGCGCCCCCAGCGACATTCCCGCACCAAACTCCTGTTGAAGACGAATCGCGGAAGCATAACTTTCCTCATCATCAAACGTTACCCGTTTCGAGCCGGTATTTCCCGGCACAATTACACTCAACTCCCGGTCGTCCACCACAAAAGCTCCCACCCGGGTCGACCCCTCGGATCCGTTCCCGTGCATCCCCCAGCGGGGCGCCTCCAAATTCTGGGTGTACACCAAATCGATAGGAGTGCCAAAACCATCCGCGCTCTTGATGAAAAACGGACGCTTTTCCGGCACCATGGTGGTGAAAGGGTCATTGATGCTGCTGGAAGTCAAATCCTCCTCCACTTCCAAGTAGTTCGGATTCACACTCAAACTCACATCCCAGGAATCCGCCAGCGGAATTTCAACATCCACCCCCAGTTCCGGCTGACCTGTGCGAGACCAGTCATCCCCCGACAAATCTCTGGACCACTCCGGCGCATAAGAAACGGAAGGGATTACTTTCACCGGAAATTCATCCTTGGCCGTTTCGATTTCTTCCCTGGGCAACACAAAAGCGACCGCGGCCAAGCGATGCCGCACCTCCCGGGGATAATGGCGTTTCAAAGAAAGCAATCGCCAATCCACTTCGTTCGGAAGCTGTATTACATGCATCGGAATTCGAATTTCGACTGTGAAACCATGCTCTCCCCGCTTCGCCTCGGCCTGCCAATCCGCGTCCCACTCCCGAACCCGCTTATCTTCCACATTGTCCCGCATCCAATCCGCCTGCACACCCGATGCGCTCACATGAAATTCGTAGGTTTTTAAGCGCTTGCCATTCGGATCTATCGAAACTCCTACATAATCATCCAACTCCAACCCGTCACGGTCGCGTAACGGCGCCTGTATTTTTTCCGGCTCCGGATCCTCTGCCCGGATCCCCACCCAGAAAGCACCATCCGCGATCAAAATGCGTCCCTCCGTCGCCACTGGAGCCTTGGCCAACTTTGCGGGATAGGTCTCCCGCTCGATCCGCATGACAACGCCATTTTCCCAAACGGCCTCATCCAATTTCCCGTCCAGCACCGGCGTCTCTTCCAAAACCGGGATCCGTATTTTCGGAATCTTTTTTAACAACGCCTCCATTCCCGACGCATCTGTCTCTTCGTCATCAGACAACTCCTGCGCAAAAGCAGAGACAGAACACATCCACATGCAAAGCAGAAGTCTCCATACACAAAACGTCTTACAAAACAAAATTCACCACAAGATTCGGAGTTTAAATTCAAACAGTAGTTTCTTCAGAATTCCCGCAAGAAATCTAAAAACCGCGTTTGCCCTAAGCCAAACGCGGTTAAAGGGTTGGTTCTCCATTCGGGAATTACTCGCCGAAGACACTCCCCCAATCCTTTTTCATATCAATGATAAGCCAACCACGGTCTCCGGCTTCATCCAGGCCGCGGTCTAACTTCCCTACATGCGATTCACGGTCGTAAGCAAACTCACGTTCCCCGTCAGTATGATGCAAAATCAAACCCAAACGGGGGCCTTCACCAGTGGTCGCATACTCCAACATCTGAAAGTCTCCATCGGAATTACCAGAGGCCAGTACCGGGCGTTTGCCTATGACTTGATAGATCCCGACTGGCTTACCCGCTTTGTCATCAATCAAATCAATCTCACCCGTACGGCGCAGCGTACCTCCGTCTTCGTATTCGACTTTGATACGACTGCCCACCACCTGTTCCGGGGGAATCCCGTAAACGGCTTCCACCCAGGGACGCATAAACGAAACCCCACCGCCGGATACAATATAGGTTTTAAATCCCGCATCCCGTAAAGCCTGCAACAATTCTTTCATCGGTTGATAAGTCATCTCGGTATACAATTTTCCGGTTGTCGGATGTTTGGCTGTTTTAATCCATTCACTGACAATATCAGAAAATTCATCTTCGGTCATGCCGGCATGGGTGGCCGCCATCAACTCCAACAATTCTTTTTCTCCAAAAGTCTTCAGCGTTTCCTTATCTTTCTCAAGCACCGCTTTAAAAGGTTGTTGCTCTTTCCATTCCGGATGCTCCGGTGCCAGGACGGCCACCCGCTCTAAAATAAAGATCAGTTGAAAATACATCGGTTGCTCCGACCAGAGATTTCCATCATTGTCAAACGTGGCGATCCTGTCACCGGGGGCGATATAACCTTCCCCGCCTTCCACCTGGGATGCGGAGATAAACGCCAGCAAACTTGCTTTCGTATCCCCTTCGTTCCATGAAGGCAAAGGATCAGCGGCGAACAGCAGGTTTAAAAAGAAGAGAGGCAAGAGGCAGGTCAGATATTTCATTGTGATCTCCGGTTTGTAGGATTTAATGGGGGTAAGTGTTGTACAAAAGGCAAATGTAAACGGCGGCGTAAACGCCATAAAAGATAGCTCAAACTTAGAATGAAAAACAGGAGGTAAATCCATTTTTCAGGTTCATTTTTAATCCGTTGCATGAACCGTGAACCTTTCACGTCCACGTCTGTTCCGGGTAGCAATCGGGTCTCCAGTTTTTCGGTTTGGGGATTCCACCATTGAAACTGCACGGCCGGCAAAACCTTAGCCCCCGGTGTTTCAAATCTGTACCGCAACGTTTCCACCCGCTTTCCTTCCAAAACGCCCCGGTTTAATTTATCTGACACCGATACTTCAGACGGATAAGCCCTCACCCCGTCCGGTACGCTGCGTGGCAAAGGGGATAACGCCATCCCTGACACATCCCCGGACGTTTGCGTAACCGTTCGGGTGACCACCATCCCCAACTCCGCTTCGTCAACTTCCGGGGTCCAAGTTTGGGTTACCGTATAAGTCGCTGAACTCACCACCAACTTTCCCGCCGGCAATCCGGGTGGACGTTTAATCGTTAGGTCAAAACCAGGAGTGTTTGCCGTGACCGCTTCCACCTTCTCCCCTTGCTTTACCGAAAAATGCACCGGCACTTCCGGAAAGGTCAACGTCCCGTCTTGTTGAGTATACACTGCAAAATTGTGCCGCTGCACAAACACCTCTCCCTCCTGCCCCGACTCGGATCTCACCACTGGATTCCCCAGGGACATCAGCGTAGTTTGGGGAAGTTCAGGAAACTGAAAAGTCGCCGTGCCACTGAAAGAGCCTTGCGCTCGCAACTCGATCGACAACGGAATTTTCGCCCCCGTCCAAAATTCGCCTTCAGGCAGAATCACCGTCACCGGCTCAAGTGCAGAAAGACAAGTCAGAGAACAGAGAATAGACATCACAAAATACATAGCTATCGAGCGGGATTTTTTCATTTGTCACCCTCCGACGCCGCCTGGTTTTGCATAGCAAATTTCACTTTCAGGAAATCCCCGGGATTGGTTTTTACTTTACGCATCCACAAAGCCTGTTGCGCATCCGCATCCAACTCTTCACCGGCGACAACCTCATCCCCCGTATCTTCACTTCCTTTGGGGTTCTCATCAAACACAATTTCATCCGCAGCCAATTTTCCGTCGGTTCCTTCCCCTCCCTCCGTGGCCAGTGCCGCCGCCCGGGCAACTGCCAAAGCGCGGTTTTCCTGCGCCTCCACCCACTCAGGTTCTATCTCCAACGCTTTGTCATAAGCCTCAATGGCCGCATCGTATTTCCCTAGCATCACCTGACAATTCCCTACATTATAATATCCCTCCGCCGTTTTCACCGTCCCGAAGGCGTTGGAAGCCTGTTTAAAGTTTCCATCACGATACAAAGCCGTCCCCCTGGCCATCGGATCGGCATACGCCTCCGCCGCTTCCGCATATTTTTCCTGCTTCATCAAATGGTCTCCCCACTGATCGGGCGTAAACCACCATCCGCTCCAAAACCCAAGACTTGCCAGAATCAACACAGCTTTCATACCGCTTCCTCCTTCCGGAAACCCCACAACAGCAATCCCGCGATGGGCCACAGCAACCACCAACTGTCCTCCGCCCATTGCTCCCCGTCTTCCAAATCACTCATGCGCACCTGACGCGCCGCATTTTTGCTTACCGCTTGCATATCACTCTGATCCGGCTGCACCTGCACGATCTCTGCCGAGATCTTTGAAGCCACAAGCGATATCCCTGAACCCTCTTCAGGCAACATAGAGAGAAATTGTACCGGTGGTTTCCCCGCTTCCTGCCAGGCGCGCTCCACATCGGCAGCCGAAGCCTCCACCCGGTCGGTGATCACCAACAGAGATCCCCCCGCATTCTCCCCCGTCAACAAGCTGCCCGCCAAGGTCAAGGCCGCCGATAAATCATCTCCCGGCACCGGCATCATTTCCGGAGAAAGCGCTCCCGCCAATTCTGCAACGACCCCTGCATCTTTGGTAGGCGGCAAAACCAAATGTGCGGAACCCGCATAGGCAATCAACCCTAATTTTCCTCCCTTACGCACATCCGCCAAGTCCTGAATTTTCAGCTGCGCATTTAACAGCGCGGAAGGTTCGGGCGGCGTCTCTCCCATCGAGGTCGCACAATTTAATAATACAATCAACGGCGCGGCATCTTCCGTAAACGGACTGGGGATTTTCCGGAACACCGGACCCGACAACACCAGGAGCATGATCCCCAAAATCACCGGAACCCTGAGGTTTCGATAGATCTGCTTTTGATTGCCCGACATCAAGGCCGACATCAATCCGGCATCCATCTGCACCCGCCATCCCCGGGCAGGATCTTTCACCGCCTGTAACTTCCCGCCCAACCAAAGGATCAGCGGAAACAGCAACAACCAATATGGACGGAGGAAATGAATCATGCCTCTTCCTCCAATTCCAATTCCCCGGTCCGTACATCCACTTTAAGCCGGACCTGCGCCCTGGTTTCTTTCAGCGCTTTGTGGTCCCCGTGCAACAGCAACAGGGAACCCAAAACCTGCAAAGTAAAGGCCGCCGCCAAAGGCCACATAAACAAATCCAATCGCGGACGGTGGGTAACCACTTCCACTTCCCGGGTTTCCTGATCATCGATTTCCTGATAAATCTTCTCCAAACTCGCCCGGTCTCCGGCAAAATAATAATTGCCGCCGCCGGTTTCAGCCACCTCTTTGAGGGTGATTTCATCCAGCGGATCTTCCCCCACTGTGGCAGGATCTCCGATGGCAATGGTGTGGATACGCACCCCTTTGCTTTTCGCCACCCGGGCCGCTTCTACCGGCGGCACTTGAGAGGCGGAATCATTGCCATCCGTCAACGCAATCAAGGTTTTGGACGCGGCATCACTCTGGTCAAACTGTAAAATCCCCAAACCAATGGCATCGCCAAAAGCGGTGCGCGGACCGGCCATTCCCACCTGGGTCTCCTCCAGCAACTGACGGCACAACTCCAAGTCCGTACTAAAGGGCACCTGCAAATACGGCGCGTTTCCGAACACAATCAACCCCACCCGGTCCCCCTCACGTTCCAGCAAAAAATCTCCAACCACTTCTTTCACCGCGGTCAATCGATCCACTTTTTCGCCACCTTCAGATTGAAAGTCCTGCTGTTGCATGGAACCGGAAAGATCAACCAACAACATCATATCCCGCGCTGGCAACTCACGGCTCAGCGGTGGCTTCAACCATTGCGGACGCATCAGTGCCAACACCAGCAATCCCCAAACACCCCAGGAGATCCATTGCCGGTTAGGCAGCACATTTCCAAAACTTCCCTTCTGCTCAAGGGCCCGGTCCAGACGTTCAGCAAAGGGAATGCGTAAGGCCACACCCGACACAGAAAGTGCCGGCAAAAAGCGGGCCACCAGCCAGGGAAGCGGCACCAACAACGCCAACCAGGGATGGGAGAACTCAAACATAAGTCCCCTCCGCCTGATGATGTTGGATCCATTGGGATGCGAAATTTTTCCAAACCTCCAAAGAGGCCTCACCCGAACCATAAATCGACTGATTCCAAGTTTCACGAATATCTTCAGGCACCGGTTCTCCACTGGCGGACAACAGCGCAAACCATTCCTTTTCACTGAGACCATTCACCTCTTCCGCGGATTTCCACACCCGTACACAACGACGTAAAATCACCGCCACATCTGCAACTGAGCTGGCACGCTCCAGTTCCGCCAGCGCTTCTTTGCGATAGAAATTCCGCCGCGCCTTCACCCAGCAGCGCCAAGCAAATATCACAGCCGCGATCAACAGCCCCGCTCCCAAGATCCACCAGCCCGGAGCCAAAGGCCACCACGTGGCCGCATCTGCCGGGACGATGTCATGTAAAGCATCCAAAGAGGGCACCTTCTTATCCATGCAGCTCCCCTCCTATGGCCTGACGGATCTGATCCGCCACCGGAAATTCGGTACTGATCGGCAACAGCGGAATACGCAACTCGCCGAACAATTCCCGCCACCTCTTTAAATCCACTTGAAACTGTTCCCGCAGCTTTTCGGAAAAATCCCCCTGCCCCGGCAACTTCCGAAGGCCGGAAGCCGATTCTGTCCACATTCCGGGGTACGGAAGAATTCCTCCGCCCATAGGGTCATATATTAATACCACCAGCACATCATTATGACGGCTCAGTCGGGTCACCATTTCCCGGGACTGTTCATCCGCGCCGTGCAAATCAGAAATCAGAATCAACAATCCATCGTGAGTCATACTTTGCTCGATCGATGCCAGCATGTGATTAAAGCCTTCCTTGTTCCCGTCCATCCCCTGCAAAGGAAGCTTCTCATTTTCCTCGCTCAGTTGATGCAGAAACTGCAACACCGTACTTTGCCCTCTTTTCGGAGAGACAAACTGAAGCTCCTGCTCCCCTAAAATCCATCCGCCCACCCGGTCTCCCCCATCCAAAACCCGCCAGGCCGCCAAAGCGGCCGCTTCGGCCGCGCACACGGATTTCATACAGCGTTGACTGCCAAAAAACATGCGGCTCCTCTGATCCACCGCCACATACACCGGACGCTCCCGCTCTTCTTCATAAACCCGGATTTGTGTACGCCCCCGACGCGCGGTCGCCTTCCAGTCAATCGAGCGGATATCATCTCCGGGCCGATAGCCCCGCAACTCGGCAAAATCCAAGCCCCGCCCGCGCAGACGCGAAGCGTGTCGACCGGACAGCAACGAGTTAAGCGGTTGCCTGGACGAAAAGTGAAAGCCCCGCGCCTCCGCTTTTAAACGGATCAGGGATTCCAAATCTATGGTGACGCCGGCAGCCACAAATGCTCCTTAGGCAGAGACCACGGCGGCAACCAACGCTTCCGCCACTTCATTGCGGCTTCGCCCTTCGGCCTCCGCCACATAAGACAAATGAATCCGGTGCGCCAAACAGGCGGGCGCCACCGCCCGAATATTGTCCGCAGACACAAAGCCCTGTCCATGCAACCAGGCGTGGGCGCGGGAGGCCGCATCCAAAGCCAGCGTTCCCCGGGGGCTTGCACCCAAACGAATCCATTTGCTCACCTCACCTTCCAACGCTTCCGCGTTGCGGCTGGCCATCACCAGGTCGACCATAAACTGTTCGGCGGCATCGTTAACCTGTATCGACAACACCTCTTTACGAGCGGCCAGAATTTCATCCGGCGTTAAAATGGTTTCCAGTGGCGCAGCCGTTCCCGCCTTTTCACCCCGCACCAATTGCAGAATGGCTTTTTCATTTTCCGCGGGGGGATACGGGACATGCACATAGAGGAGAAAACGGTCCATTTGCGCTTCCGGCAAAGGATAGGTCCCCTCCTGCTCAATGGGATTTTGGGTCGCCAAGACCATAAACAGATCCGGCAATTTTCGACTGTTTCCGCCAACGGTGACCTGCCGTTCTTCCATGGCTTCCAACAGGGCGGACTGCACTTTGGCGGGCGCGCGGTTGATTTCATCTGCCAGCACCAGGTTTCCGAAAAGCGGTCCGGCCTGAAACGTAAATTCGCCGGTTTGCTCCCGATAAATTTCTGATCCGGTTACATCTGAGGGCAACAGATCCGGGGTAAATTGAATCCGACTGAAATCGGAAGGGATCAGGCGGCTCAAAGTTTTGATCGACCGGGTTTTCGCCACCCCGGGAAGTCCTTCCATGAGGACATGTCCGTCTGCGAGAAGTGCGATCAGTAAACGTTCAACCACCGCCTCCTGCCCCAGGACAGATTGATTCATCGCATCTGCGAGTTTTTGAAATTTATCATATGAACACATAAGGTCTCCTTCACAAAAACTGCCCGAATTCTTTGCAGAATCCGGGCAGTGTATTTTCAGTTAAACATCAAACTTAACGGGCACCGGCCGGAGAAGTTAACTGTTCCATCACTTTGTCCAGCGAGAAGCTGGCCGCTTTCTGACGGGGAGGGAATTCCTTGAAAGTTTCCAGGAATGTTCCCACGTAGGCCTGAGCAGGCACCATCAGGAATGCGTGATCAAGTACCCAGTCATAGTAGGTGTTGGATGTTTTCTGAGCGCGCTCGTAAGGGTCACGACGCAGGTTGAACATCAAAGGAACCCGCAATGGAATGAAAGGTTCGGCCCATGCTTGCAAGGTGCCTTCTACCCGTTGTTCCATGAAGATCAATTTCCACTCACCATAACGCAGAGCAGTCAAATCACCGTCGTCTGAGAAGTAGAAGATTTCATTACGCGGACTGGGATTTGCGATCGGATCTTTCAGGTTGGCAGTGATATCATATCCGTCGAGATGGACTTTGTAATCGCGTCCCAATGCTTTGGAGGTGTAACCGTCCATCAGGTCATCTTTGATGTCCGCTTTGCCGGCAATCGCAGCAAAGGTGGGGAACCAGTCCATGTGATGAATGATACCGTTATTAATAGTACCGGGCTCAATCACGCCGGGCCAGCGAACCATCGCCGGTACGCGCCAGCCACCTTCCCAGTTGGTGTTTTTCTCACCGCGGAAGGGTGTCATCGCCGCGTCGGGCCAGGAGTTCATGTGCGGACCATTGTCGGTGGAATAAAAGACCACGGTGTTGTCGGCAATGCCGAGTTCATCCAATTTGGCCAGAAACTCACCAATGTGCATGTCATGCTCGATCATCCCTGCGGTGTATTCATCCGCAGTGGGATGAGCTTCACGAATTTTAGCCATTTTTTCGTCACTCACGTGCGTGCGGAAATGCATACGGGTACCGCTCCACCAAACGAACCAGGGGGTTTCGGCTTTGGTTTGACGCTCAATGAAATCCAAGGCGGCAGCCACGGTATCGTCATCGATAGTTTCCATACGTTTTTTGGTCAAAGGACCGGTGTCTTCAATTTTGCCGTCGGCAGAAGATTTAATCACGCCGCGGGGACCGAAGGTTTCCAGGAAGGTACGTCCGTCGGGCATCACCATGTCGCCGGGGTAATCTTCGTTTTCGGGTTCTTCTTCTGCATTCAAGTGATAGAGATTCCCAAAAAATTCATCAAATCCATTGTTGGTGGGCAACATTTCGTCGCGGTCACCCAAATGGTTTTTACCAAATTGTCCGGTGGCATAGCCCTGATCTTTCATGATCACCGCAATGGTGGGATCTGCAGGATTCATCCCTTCTTTGGCACCCGGCAGGCCCACTTTAGACAGACCGGTCCGGAACACACTCTGTCCCATAATAAAAGAAGAACGACCGGCGGTGCAACTTTGCTCACCGTAGTAATCAGTAAAGATCATTCCTTCTTTCGCGATACGGTCAATATTCGGGGTTTGATAGCCCATCAGGCCCATGGTGTATGCGGAAATGTTGGACTGTCCAACATCGTCACCCCAGATCACCAGGATGTTCGGTTTCTCGCTTTGGCTGAAACCAAATGCGGGGAGTAATGCCAATAAAATGGCAACAATTTTCTTCATGATTCGCTCCTAACTGTTTGAATAAAATGTAGCCGTGTCGTACAGCTTCATCTCTATAATACGATCCCTCCCCCTGAAACCTTCAGATAAAAATAGTGAAAACTAATACATCACACTATAACCTATAGTTATATGCCCAACCCACGATATTTCGAATACGCCCTGATGATTGAACGATTCGGCAGCTTTAAACGGGCGGCCCTTGAGTTACATGTCAGTCAACCAGCCCTCTCCAAAGGAATTTCGGCTTTGGAGGAAATATACAGTGTATTAATATTTGACCGGGACAGTCGCCCGGTGATGCCTACCGCTGCCGGAAAAATAATTCTGGAAGAAGCACAAAGGGTCTTGCAGGGAGATACCCAGCTCAAGAACCGGCTCTTGGAATTAAAAGGCGTGGTAAACCAGAACTTCCGTATCGCCTGGGGCCCCTATGCCAGCAAAATGTATGCTGCGGACTTTTTAAACCGCTTTCATACGCAGTTCCCCAAATCAGAAGTGCATTTTATCAATGCCGGCTGGAGTGACCTGCCCCGCCTTCTTCGCAATCGACAAGTCGACGTATTTATCGGTGATATTTCTACCCACGGCTTAAAAGATGAGTTTCAGATTCACCCTCTCCCCTTGGATGCCGTGGTTTTTGTATGCAACCCCCAACACCCCTATTCCAAAGCAAAGCTCCTGGATCCGATGGACATCTGTTCCCAACCGCTAGCGCTTTGCAGCCCTCCCCCTTGGGCCAAGAAGTGGTTAAGAAACCATATGGATGCCATCGACACCCGGGATTCCCCCTCCAGCTTTCGGGGAGATGACTATCGACTGATTGAGGAAATCATTCTCGAAAATCCGGGTGTGGGCACCATGGCAAGCCGCGCATGCTTTGAAAAAAATATTGCCAATGGAAAATTGCGGGCCATTCCGATTAAAGATGCACCCTACCTTCAGGCGGGCATCGTGGTGGATCCCGGTATAAAGAAACTTCCCTTACTGAATGAAGTCGTGGAACTGATCTTAGCCCTGGCGGAACAAAAAACCGGGGCTGAAAATCAGTAGGTAAACAAATCCGACTTTTTCAGTTCCCGCCCCAAAGCCGCAGCCATCGCTTTGATCATTTTGTTTCGAGCCTTAGAAGTCAAACGGCGTCCTTTACAGGCGCGGGTCACCATTTTATGGGTGATCGGCTCGGGTGAAATCGCCACCAAATTATGCGGGGTGATTTCATTTTCACGCATCAAGACCGCTATCGGTTGTTCGCCTAAATTTCTTTCAAGTTCTTCATTCATCCTATTTTCTCCAAAACCTTATCCATGGTTTCCGCCAAAGCGACGGTTTCTGCCAAGGGCATGACGGCACATTCTATTTCTCCGGCACGGAGCGCCGCATGTACCGCCAAAATTTCAAAACGAAAACCCTGCGGTATCGGATAAGGAAGATGATGTTTTTCCTGACTCCCCCCTTCACGGTGTAACTCCACATCTTTTGCACCCAGAAAATGTTCAGGAATCACAATCCGGCCTTTCTCCCCCACAATTTCCAAACGGTTTTCGGAAGGAGATTGAATTCCGCAACTCAATTGTGCCATGGCGCCATTCTTATAGCCAAAGTTCATCAGCGTGGTTTCATCTACGCCGGTCTCGGCTAAATTCGCCAGCACAGAAATCCTCTCCGGTTGCGCCCCCATAATAAAACCCGCAATGGAAACCGGGTAAATTCCCACATCCAGCAATGCCCCTCCGGCCAACTCCGGATTGTATAAACGGTGCAGAGGATCAAAAGGTTTGTTGATGGAAAAGCTGGCCCGGAGCATTTTGACTTTGCCGATTTCTCCTGCATCCAACCAGGTCTTCATTTGCTGAATCGCCGGCAGAAACCGCGTCCACATCCCCTCCATCAAAAACAGCCCCTTTTCCTTCGCCACTTTCGCCATTTCCCGCGATTCCGTTGCGTTCACCCCCAAAGGCTTTTCGCACAGCACCGCCTTGCCGGCCTCAAGAGCCAACAGCACATTTTCCAAATGAAAATTATGGGTGGTAGCCACGTAGACCGCATCCAAATCCATCTCCGCAAACATGGCTTCATAACTGTCGAAAAAATCCGGCACCGATTCTTCTTTCGCAAAAGCTTCCGCGCGCCCTGAAGTGCGGGATGCACAAGCCACCAACTCCCCGCCTTCCATCGAAGCCAGGCTTTGTGCAAATTTATGGGCGATATGCCCGCAACCCAAAATTCCCCATTTGATTTTTTTCATGTTTCCTTTGTGTCATTTTTCATCCGGGAATCCAGACAAATCATCGAATCATCCCGCGGAAAAATCCACAGATGATAATAGCAGAGTCAGGGTGTCCATACGGATAAAGTCGCCCTTAAAAAGGGACATCTCCCTTCAAAAAGATTGCAATTTCACGGTTCAGCAATATGCCTTAAGCATGGTCAACGTACAGCCCATCCTTAAAGAGAAGAACCACTGCATTCTGGAAATCAGTGGTAATTTTTTGATGGCAGAATCCCGCCCCACTCTGGCAGAACTCAGCCAGTCCTTTCCCCGGGATTTAAAACGCCTTTCTTTCGATGCAGAAAAGATGAGCGCATGGGACAGCACGTTGCTCACCCTCCTGATGGGTTTACAGGATTACGCGAAGGAACAGAACATCGCATTTGATATCAGCCACATGCCTGAAGGGGTGCAGAGACTTTTAGATTTGGCCCGGGCCATCCCCGAACGCCCCGGCACCCGGCGGGAAGTGCAAAAAGCCTCTTTCAATGAACGAACCGGTAAAGCGACTCTGGAAATTTGGAAAGAAAGTATTGAGATGCTGTCTTTCGTGGGAGAGACCACCCAAAGTTTTGGCCGGCTCCTTCGGGGAAAAGCAAGGTTCCGGAAATCCGACTTGCTGATTCATATGGAAGCCTGTGGACCGGGAAGTTTAGGCATCATCACCGTGATTTCCCTGTTGGTCGGCGCTATTTTGGCTTTTGTGGGGGCCGTTCAGCTCTCGATGTTTGGTGCCGAAGTCTTCGTCGCCAATCTGGTGGGGCTGGGAATGGTGATGGAAATGGGCGCCCTCATGACCGGAATTATTCTGGCGGGACGCACCGGTGCCGCTTTTGCCGCCCAGCTGGGCAGCATGCAGGTCAACGAAGAAATCGACGCCTTAAAAACCATGGGGATCCCCCCGGTGGACAACCTGGTCCTTCCCCGCATGTTGGCACTGATCCTCTTGTCCCCCCTTTTGATTATCTATGCCAACACCCTGGGGATGGTCGGAGGCGCACTGGTCGGCACCCTGTATCTGGAAATTCCCCTTCAGGTCTTTTTCACCCGCACTTTTGAATACGTGACCCCGTGGTTAATGGCACAGGGAATGATCAAGGGTTGCTCGTTTGGACTTCTGGTTGCTTTCTCCGGATGTCTGCGGGGCATGCAATGCGGACGCAGTGCATCGGAAGTGGGCAATGCCGCTACCCGGGCTGTGGTCACCAGCCTGTTGCTCATCGTCATCGCCGACGCCCTTTGGACTTTTCTCTTTATCATGATAGGCTGATCTATGAGTACTTCTCCCGAAAAAAAGCCTCCCTCCGTGCTCAGCGTAAAGAATCTGGAAATGCGCTATGGCAGCACCCTCATTCAGCAAAACCTGAATTTCGAAATCTCAAAGGGGGATATTTTCATCATCATGGGCGGAAGCGGTTGCGGAAAAAGCACCCTGCTCAAGCACCTCATCGGCCTGGTAAAACCCGCGGAAGGTGCCGTCTATTATGGCGGCACGGATTTTTGGGCGGCGGATGAACAGGCACGGGGAAAGCTGCTGCAGGACATCGGCATCCTTTATCAACAAGGGGCCTTGTGGAGTTCCCAAACTCTGGCCGAAAATGTGGCGGTGCCCCTCAAAGAATATACGGACCTGAACGAGAAAGAAATCCGGGACCTCTGCGCCTTCAAATTGCAATTGGTGGGACTGGCCGGATTTGATGATTATTATCCCTCTGAAATCAGTGGAGGCATGCGCAAACGCGCCGCCCTCGCCCGGGCCATCGCCCTCGATCCGAAATTTCTATTTTTCGATGAACCCTCCGCCGGCCTGGATCCGGTAAGTGCCAAGTTGCTGGATGACCTGATTCTGGAACTGCGGGACACTCTGGGCGCCACCATTGCGGTGGTCACCCATGAACTGGCCAGCATCTATGCCATCGGTTCCAACTCGGTTTTCCTCGACCCCGTTTCTAAAACCATGATTGCCCAGGGCAATCCCACCACCCTGCTTAACGAATCCAAAGATGCGCGGGTCATCGAATTTTTGACCCGGGGGAACACCCACACAGAAGGATGAAGTCACTATGAGTAAAAAAATCAACCCCGCCAAATTGGGTGTTTTCGTATTGGTTGCCCTTGCCCTCGGCCTGGCCACACTTGCCGTCATTTCCTCCGGACGCCTGTTTAAAAAGACCATTCCTTTCGTGATGTATTTTGATGCGGACTGCACCGGATTGAAACCGGGAGCCCCCGTCCTTTACCGGGGAGTCGCAGTGGGACAAGTCACCAAAATCCAATTGGTTTTTGACAGTGACCGTCAGGATATGTTTGTCCCGGTCTGCATTGAAATCGACCCGAACCGTTTTGTGCTGCAGGGCAACTCGGAGCACTACCCCATGATGGAAGATTTGATAAAAAAAGGTCTTAGAGCCCAACTGCAAACTCAAAGCTTTGTCACCGGTATGTTGCAGGTCACCCTGGTCACCATGCCGGATATCCCGGTTGATTTGAAGGGAGGCAATACCGGATTGCGGGAAATCCCCACCGCACCCGCCCTGACCCAAATGCTGACCAATGAGATTAAAGACATGAATCTCTCGGAAATGCTAACGGACATGCAGGACACCCTGAAATCTGTAAAACAAATCACCGGAAGCGTACACGAGCAAAAGCTCCTGGAAAACCTTTCGGATGTTCTCGATAACCTCAACACCTTAAGCGAAGAGTTGGCCTTGGATTTACCCAAGGTCTCTGAAGATCTCACCAAAACCTCGGCCAGTGTCAGAGAATTTATTGAAAGAGGCAGCAAGGTTCTGACCCATGCGGAATCTTTAATGGCCAACATCGATAAACAGGCCCCGGGCATATTACAGGGTGCCAAAGCAAACACCGACAAACTGCAGGAGCTTCAAACCGCACTTACCCAAGCGGTAAAACAGGCGGAAGGCATGCTCGCAAACGATTCCCCCCTCCGCTTCCACATGGCCGCCGCCCTGGACCGCTACACCAAAGTGGCCACCAAACTCGAACTTCTCCTGGATACCATCGAGCGGAATCCTGAAGCCTTTATCACTGGAAAACCCGTACAACCCTGAGCCTATGAAAACTTTCCTCCTCCTGAGTCTCCCCCTGTTCTTTGCCGGTTGCATTTCCCCACACACCAGCCCCGAACCTAAATATTATCAACTCCGAAAATCTGAAATTTCAGAAAGGACTGAGAAGGATTTCTCCATTCCCTTTTTGGTGATCGGACCTGTGGACCTGAATCCATATCTCGATCATCCCCGCTTCGCCCTCCGCATCGGTCAGCATGAGATCCAGTATCAGGAATACCAACGCTGGGCCGAACCGTTGGAACTAAATATCTCATCTGTACTGGCTGCCAATCTGCGTCAATACTTTCAAACCACCGTCATCTCCCCGATCGCACCCAAACTCCTCTTGGGAAAAGAGCAGGGGCGGGTCATGATCCTGATCAATCGTATGGATGTGGATAGTGAAGGAAATGCCGAACTTGAGGTACAATGGGCCATGCTGAATCGGGACGGCAAAGAAAATTCAATCATTCACGAATCACTATATAAAAGCATTGCCCAAGATACCGGCATGTTGGCACGGGTAGAGGCATTAAATGACTGCATCACTGCTTTCAGCCTGGACCTCGCCAAAGGAATTGAGAACGAACTGTGAACAAATTCAAATGCCTGATTTGGGGGGCAACATCCCTGATGACAGCAATGCCCCTCTTCGCTCAAAACACGGAGAGGGAAACCGGGAAAGCAAACGAAGAGAGCAGCTTTGTGGTCGCTCCCGCTATTTCATCCAGCCCGGGCTTCGGCAACGGGTTGGGTGCTGTGGGACTCTATTTCTTTAAGCCCAATGCCGATGATGAGGTCTCACCTCCTTCCACCATCACCGCAGTCGGCATGTATTCGGATACCGACAGCTACTTTGCCGGCGCTTTCGGAAAATTTCATCTGAAAGAAGATCAATGGCGCTTGACCGTCGGGGTTCCTTCCGGACGTATCAACAGCAGCCTGGATGTGGGCGGCCCCCAAAACGCACGCTTTGAAAATAATTTTTATGCCGTCTTTCTTGAAGCCCAGCGGAAAATCAGCGGTCCCTGGTACAGCGGTTTCCGGGTCATGAGCATTGACCAAAGTTACACAGCCAAAAATGAAGCGGGCAACCAATATTTTGCATTGTATGATATTCAGGATACCCGGAACGGGAAATTCGCGGGAGTGATTTCCTACGATTCCAGAGACGATCAACGCTATCCCGAATCAGGAACCTATGGAGAGGGCGTGCTGTCATACGCCCCGGATAATTGGAGTGATAGCGGCGAGTATTACGTAGCCGAAGCATCTGCGGCATCCTTCTTTCAAATCATCAACGACCAAATCCTTGCCGTCCAACTCAAGGGGAAAACCGTACCCGATGAAGCCCCCTACTTCGAACGCCCCACTCTCGGTTCCCGCGGGGATCTGCGCGGATATACGCCGGGAGAATACGTGGGCGATCATTCACTCCTCCTCCAGTTAGAATACCGGATGCGCTTCACAAAAAGATTAGGGGCTGTGGTTTTCGGCGGAGGTGCCGGACTTTGGGACGACTCCTTTACCTCGGACGATCTCTACTGGAACTACGGAACCGGCATCCGGATCCGCATGCAGGAACAAAACCGGGTCAACTTTCGTATCGACTACGCCATAGGCGAAAACGACCAGGATGGTTGGTACGTCAGCGTTTCTGAAGCATTTTAACATAAACATAAACGATCCAAACCCACCCTTCGGGATAATAAATCCTAAAAAATTCAAAAACAAAAACAGGCAAACTATGAAACACATTCCAAACCTGAAAATGATCACCTGCCTCGCAATCCTGTTGGGACTTGCCGGATGCGCCACCCCGCCGCCTGCACCTTTGCCCAAGCTGGTCAAACATGCGGTGTGGGAAACCAACGACAAGGAAACCGTCTATGATGCCTGCCTGAAAGGTCTCCATCTCAACGGCTTCATGATCCTGGTCGCAGAGCGGGAAAGCGGATTGCTGGCCACGGAATGGAAAGACATTTCAACCGCATCCATCGACGCAAAATTCCGAATGAACCTGTTGATCTTCAATGAAGCACCGGGACACACCAGTTTATCCATCCGTTACGACATCAGCTGGACCGGGAAAGAAGGGCATAAAGTCAAAAGCGCCGACGCCGAACAAACCGTCGCCAAAGCGGTTACCGGGACCATGGAAAGCCTGTTTCTGGAATTCGACCGCCTGCTCGGAAAAGCATCGAACAAAGGCTACGCTTCTTTTACCTGGAAGTAATAGAGGACGCTAAAGAACCGAACATTGAACATTCAACATCGAACGTCCAACGTCCAACGTCGAAGGGTTCGTTCGATGTTCAATGTTGGAAGTTCGATGTTCAACGTTCGTTTTCTAAAAGTGTTAACGCCTCCATCCGACTGCTCACCACCGGATGCCCCAAGGCCCGCAACTTCGCTTCCGGATGATTTCCACCGGGAATGATGATGCATTGCATTCCCAGCTCTTCCGCCACTTCCGCATCATGTACGGTATCACCGATTAAGACGGTTCGGGCAGGATCCACGCCCAGCTTTTCCAGAGCCAGTTTCCCCTGGGGGGCCTTGTCCGCCGGGTAAATATGGTGGTGACCGTGCAAATCATGGAAATAATCATTTAACCGGTGTTCATCCACCAATCGAACCAGAGTATCGTGTTTGTAGGCAGATAAAATACTTTGCCCGACCCCCAACTTTTCTACCCGGTCCAGCGCCGGCAACACATCTTCAAACAGACAGGCCTCCCCTCTGCGGACTTCATAGGTATCGATAAATTCCAACCCCAGTTTTTCAAAACTTTCCTTTTCAAAATCGAATCCGATCCGCTGATAATAATCCACAATCGGAAAGTCAAAAATTTCGGCGTAGCGCTCCATACTCATTTCCGGCATGTCCCGAACCCGCAAGATTCCGTTCATGACATCACAGCAGAGCCAGGCGTCATTCAACAACGTCCCGTTCCAGTCCCAAAAGATATGATCGATATTTTTCATGTCATTCCCAGCTATCAAAGTCCCTGCGGATTTACGACCGCAAAACCCGAAACACCCGGATCATTTTGAATGAATGAAAGATAATTTTCATCTTCGTTTCCAAAATTTAGAAACGTAATCCGCCAGACAACACTACATTAAAACCGGAAGCATCCGCCCCCGATCCTAACTGGCGATAGGTTTTGTCAGCCAAGTTTTCCAAGGTCATGGTCAACCAACGGTTTCCGTCGTCATTGATCCAGCCGCCCGCGAGATCCACCACCGCGTATCCCGGTACCGTCCCGTCATCGTTGCCGGGAACCGTCAAACGCACATCTCCTGAATCGCCCGAAGCCAGATCGTCTTCATCATACGCATCGTGAAAGCGGGTCTGCACTTTGGTCCACCAGTTGCGGTCAATTTCATAACGCAATCCTACGATCCCGTAGAAGCGGTTGGCACGGCTAATCGGATCTTTGGAAATGCTTCCATCCGACTGGGGGATTTCCGCTTCACTGTCCACCAGACTGACACTTCCAACCAAGGCCAAGCGGCTTTCGTGCTGATCCAATACTGGTAGTCCGTAGTCCCACAGAACTTCGAATCCCTGTAGATAAGCACTCTCACCATTTTGCGAAGAGCCCGCCCCGCCACCTGCCGGATATACCGTCTGAATCACATCATCAATTTGCGTGTAAAACACACTGAACGCCAATTCATCGCGATCTTTGGCATAGCGCCATCCTCCTTCAACCGTATAACTGACTTCGGGTTCCAGCTCCGGATTGCCGAAAGAAGTTGTACCACTGGACGCACGGTCGGTGGCACCGTCAAGGTCGTTGAGATTCGGGGCGCGGAAGGCTTTGGACAGACCGACGAAAGTCATCATGTCTTCCCGAAACTGGTAGGCCGCCCGGATGCCACCTGTAATGTCATCCGTATTGCTGTCGGCAGTATCGAAATTCCAATCCACATAGGTGTAGCGGAGACCCGTCAACAGACTCCATTGTTCGCTGAGTTGCCACAAATCCTGGGCATAAACCGCATAGGTATTGTATTCCGCCCCATCTGTGATGGTGGTGTTATTGTCCCAGTCTCCGGCATTATAGGCCGTGGCTCCGGCGGCATCGGTCCCGCTCAAATTGCGGAATTCACGATATTCATTGCTGGTGCGCTCAAACAAAATAAATGCACCGTAGGTGAGCTGATGATTGTCGAGTTGACTCATCGCCTGCGATTCAATTCCGGTACTGTCAATACGGTCATCATATTCCCGGCGACGATAGATACTCCCCCCTCCGGTCAGATCTTCCCGGCGTTGAGATTCATCCTGTTGATGCCACCAGGCAGTCGTGGTCAATTGATCAAAAAATGCGTCATCAGGTGTCCAAATATCGCGCAAATGCACGTAGGTAAAGGTTTCCGGATCGTAGTAGCGGCTGATCCGGGTGTCATTGCCACTGTTTTCGTAATAACCATCCGGACGGCGGGCATCATCCTGATAGGTTTGACCAAAGGCCATTTCCACCGTGTGGTTCTCAAAGCCATCATAGGCCGTACGACCTGCAAAAGCCCGTTGTTCATATGCGGTGTTGGGTATTCCGTCGTACGCCGCTTTATTTTCGCCGAAGACATGATCTTCCGAATTCTTTCCCCCCGTACGGTCATGGAAATCATATACGCTCGCCTCAATAGAATATCGCCAGTTTCCGGATGTCCCGTCCACACCGACGGCAGACTGAACCCCGTTCGCACTGTCCATCCGGGTGCTAACCCAGGGCGAGCCCCCCTCAGCTACCCCGCGCCCGGCGGTGGCCAACCTGAAATCAAGCGCTCCGGTTAAGCCGTCGGATCCATTGATCACACTGGAAGACCCTAAAATGACGTCAATGCTCTCGATGCTCATATCCGGAACAAGAGCTGCGTACTGATTCGGACCGCCACGCATGGTGGCATGGCTCAGCCGAACCCCATCCAACAACAGAAGATTTTGTTTTCCGGTGAGACCACGAATGTACGGTGTGGTCTGAGCCGGGGAAGTATGTTGCATAAAAACCCCGGGACCATAATCAATCCGGTCAAGCGCAGTGCGGCCCACCCCGTTGTTCAGCTCTTCCCGGTCGTGACGATAAAAAGCGTAGGGTTGCTCGAAGGGCTCCACATCCAAACCGGTGGCAGGTTTTACCGTCATGGGAGGTAAAGTAGAAGTTTCCAAGCCCTCTTCCGCGCCGAACATCAATGTACTAAATAAAGTCACTCCCATCCACAATACATCTCGTTTTAAATTCCGATACATGGTTTCTCCATAGTTTGATATTTTCAAATAAAGCAAAGCAGGAATTCGTCATTCCCGCAGCTTCACCCAAGGGTTTCGTAAAAATCACCCTGCGCGTTCCACTCTTCGGACCCACACAGGGGGAATGTTTCATAATTGGTTTACGGCGCAAATGAGAGATGGGTTCAGTGGAACCCTGAAAATTTTTCATATCATTCCCTGCTACCCGTGCGGGGAATCTTTTGCTACAGCTAGAACATGCGCTCCCTGACCCGTACCCTACAGGATATTTCCTATTCCAAAATCGCCCTCATCAAAAGCTACGGAATCCTTCTGCTGCTGGGAATGGCCAGCGCCGGAATTGTCAGTACCTTTTTAAGCATGCTTCCCCGCCCCGTTCCTTCAGAGCCGGATACCTTTGAAAACATTTTTTTTCGTTTTTACGAACTGAGAACCCCCGGCCAGGACCCCGAATTCCTCCCCACCGAAACCGGATATTTCCAGGGAAACGAAGAGGAGTGGATGCCCCGGCTTCTCGAAGAAGTAAATCATGAATCCCCTCCGACCGGCGCCCGTTTTGCCTTGGGCCTTTGGTTAATGGATGACGGAAAACCTTCAGAGGCCATCAACCTTTTCCACCAGGAAAACCTCGACTCTCCCCACGCGCTCATCCGTCAAAGCGAACTGGAAGCCACCCTCCGGGCACGCGATGTGAATCACCTGTATTCCTTACGGGAAAACCCGGCCTATGACGGAGAACTTCGAGGAGTACACTTCTTTCATATGGGCGTTCTCACGCAGGATTGGGGTATGATCTTTCGCTGGTTCTGGTTAGCTCAATATGAAAATATTTTTGCCGGCACCCTGTTTATGGTCCTGGTTGCAGGCGCTATCTGGACCGCCCTGATTCTCAGCCTGTTTCCCCGCCCTCTTCTCAGGGCCTATATTTTCCTGGTCCCCTTGGCCCTCGCACTCGGATGGATCTCCACCTGGCCCACCATTTGGTCAAGTATTTGGATGGAAAACCGCTTTAACATTGAAGAGGGGCATAATTTTTTCTCCGCGCTTTTATATTATCTGGTCTCGGTCGGCTTTCGCGAGGAAATCTGCAAGCTCTTATTGTTCACCCCCCTTCTCTTCCGGGTAAGTAAAAACGGACGGGACCTGGAAGCGCTGCTCTTCGGGGCGATGGTCGGACTGGGTTTCGCAATTGAAGAAAACATCAATTATTTTACCAACTATCAAGGGACTGGCGTCGCGGTCAGTCGATTTGTCAGTGCGAATCTATTGCATCTCTCTCTCACCGGCGTTACCTCGCTGGCATTGACCCGGGCGGTTCGGGATCCCAACCGCTGGCTGGCGGATGCCGTGACCACCCTGGCCATGTGTATCGGTATTCATGGACTCTACAATACCCTCCTCTCGCAACCCGTGCCCGGACTTGGAGAGATCTCCTTTTTTTCCGGAACGCTGCTGGCAGCCTGCAGTTTCCTGTTCTTTCGTGAAACAGGAAGCTTGTCTTCCATACACGGATTAAGAATCTCCCGTACCGCGCTGTTCTGCTGGGGCTTTTGCCTGCTGTTTAATTTAGAACTTATGAGTGCAAGTGTGCTGCTGCCCTTCGACAATGCGCTCTTTCTCACCGGAAACGCGGCCCTCTCCGCCACCCTGACAGCCTACATCTTCCTCCACCAAATCAACGAACCGCTCTCCCCCTAAAAGGGCTTAGAATTTGGCGCGCAAACTCACGCCATAATCGATTTCACTAAAGCTGATGTCCAGGAAGTCGCCCATATCTGATACGGGAAAATAGCCATGAATTCCCAGTTGGAAAGTCCCGCCGACCGGAATGCTGAGCCCCAATTGAAACTGGTAATAAATATCGCTCCAGTCCGTTCCGGTTTCATCATCGATGTAATCCATCATTACCGAAAAGCCACTTTCCCAAACCCCTTCGGCACCCAACAAAGTAATTTCCGGTGTGATCACCGAGTCGGCTTCCCCCGGTCCACTCAGACCGGTCGCATAACTGGCACCAATCCGCCATCCGCCAATCCCATCAAACATATCCAGATAGGCGCCATAAGAAATGTCATCTTCCCCATAAGGACGGTCGGTGAAAGAATCCTCACGCAGCACATATTGCCGGCCGGTCAGCGTAATCCCTTTTTGTTGAGCAAACAAGGGGGCGGAAAGAAAGAGACAAAGCACAAATAGTTTTTTCATTATATCCTTAAGGGTTGCGGGCAATTTGCCCGTTTTAAACAGAATAGCAAGCTGGAAGCTCCGCCTTGGGTTAGGAATTCTTAAAATAGCGTTTGGTCTCCGATGCGATCACCCCGCTAAGAAGAATGAGACTCACCAGATTGGGAATCGTCATCAGCGCATTCGCCACATCCGCAAAATTCCACACCAGATCAATTTGCACCATCGCCCCGAACATCACCGCAGCCACCCAAAGCAAACGATAAGGAAAAATGGCTTTTTCCCCAAACAAATATTCGACCGCCCGTTCACCGTAATAAGACCAGCCGAGAATCGTGGAAAGCACAAATGTCATCAGGCCGAAGGTGAGAATAAACGGCCCCAGTCCCGGCAATTGACCAAAGGCAAGTTGACTGAGCTCCTGTTTATCCGCCGCATTCATCCATTCACCGGAACCCACAATCACCAATCCGGTCAACAAACAAATCACCACCGTATCCCAAAAAGTGGCGGTGGCTGAAATTAAAGCCTGCCGGACCGGATCGGATGAACGGGCGGCGGCCGACACAATCGGTGCACTTCCCATTCCCGCTTCATTGGAGAACAAGCCCCGCGCAATCCCCATTTGCACTGTTTTCGCAATCACCGCCCCGGAGAATCCGCCAACCGCCGCATGACCACTGATCGAACTGCTGAAAATCAGTTTCAGGGTCGCGGGTAATTCCTGAATGTTCATCCCAATCAAAATCAAACATCCAAACACATAAATCACCGCCATAAACGGCACCAGAAAGCTACAGACTTTCGAAATGGATTTGATTCCGCCCAGAATGACCACTGCCGTCAATACGGTAAGTATTAATCCGGTCATCCAATGCGGAACATGGGGAAACCAAGTGCTCTCAAGCGAAACTTTATCAACCATTCCTGCAATGGTGTTGGATTGTACCATATTGCCAATCCCGAAAGCGGCGATGGCAGTAAATGCGGCAAACGCAATGGCCAACGGCTTCATCCCCAATCCTTTATCCAGGACTACCATGGGGCCGCCGACATAGTGACCGTCCGGATGTTTCTCCCGGTATTTCACAGATAGTAAACACTCACCGTATTTGGTGGCGATACCGAAGAGTCCCGTCAACCACATCCAGACCAAAGCGCCGGGTCCCCCGATAAGGATCGCACCCGCAACCCCGAAAATATTTCCGGTGCCTACCGTCGCCGCCAACGCGGTGGTCAATGAAGCGAAAGGACTGACTTCTCCGGGGCTTTCCGGATCAGGACGAACAGAATCCCGAATCCCCTTGAAAATAAATTTCTGCATAAACCCCAAACGAAACGTAAGAAATAAATGCGTACCAAACAACAAGATCACCATGGGAATGCCCCACACGATACCGCTCATGGAAGAAAAAAGATCAGTGAGATTTTGCAACATGGAGTTCCCTATGGTTTAACTTGAAAAACATAGGTCATCCATAACTCCCTCGGTTTAAAGGAAAAGCCGAAAATGACCCGAGCTTGCCAGAAAGTCTGAGGAACCCCGAACCACCCAACCTACCCATATGAAAAAAATTGCCTTCCTTCTGCTTCGAATCGTACCTGCGACCATACTTCTGCAGACCCTCTATTTTAAATTTACGGCCGCACCGGAATCCGTAAGCATTTTCCAACAACTGGGTCTCGAACCCCATGGCCGCATCGGCATTGGGATATTGGAAGGCATCGCGGCCATTCTCCTGCTCGTTCCTTGCACCGTGTTGGTTGGTGCCATCCTGGCTTTTGGTCTTATGAGTGGCGCCCTGCTCTCTCACATCACAAAATTGGGTTTCTCCGGTGATATGGGTTCTTTAGCCTTTATGGCCCTGATCGTTTGGGTCTGCTCACTGATCCTGATTCTGCAACGAATAGCCGGACGCCGCCCCTCACTTCCGACCTCCAACTTCCGTCTTCCGGCCTCCGGCTACTCCGAATCCCCAAACCCATAGTTCTCGACCACGAAATCGAGATCTTTATCCCCGCGGCCGGAAAGGTTCAGCAGGATGGTGCCATGTTTCATTTCTTTGGCTTTTTCCATGGCAAAGGCCACCGCGTGCGCACTTTCCAGGGCACAAATAATCCCTTCCTGACGACTCAAGGTAAAAAAGGCATCGATACAGGCTTTGTCGTCGGCCGTTGCATATTGAATGCGCCCCGCGTCTTTCAGATGACAATGCTCAGGACCCGTTCCCGGATAATCCAAACCACTGGCCACCGAATACACCGGCGAAGGTTCGCCCTTCTCATCCTGCAACAGATAACATTTAAATCCATGAATCACTCCCGGCATTCCATAAGTCATGGTTGCCGCATGGTCGCCGGTTGCCGGTCCCCGCCCCAAAGGCTCCACTCCCCAGATTTCGCAGGAGTCATTGAGGAAGGCCGAGAAAATCCCCATGGCATTACTGCCGCCGCCCACACAGGCACAAACCACATCCGGATTTCCTCCGGTCATTTCATGAAATTGTGCACGGGCTTCAATCCCCACCACACTTTGAAAATCGCGCACCATCATCGGGAAAGGATGCGGTCCCACCACCGAACCAATACAGTAGATGGTATTTTCCGGATCTTTTAAATAGGATTCAAAGGCCGAATCGACTGCTTCTTTAAGCGTTTTTAATCCGTGGGAAACCGGCACCACTTTGGCCCCCAACAATTTCATCCGCACCACATTGGGATGCTCCTTGGCAATATCCACCTCCCCCATATGAATTTCACATTCCAAACCGAAATAGGCCGCCGCCGTCGCCAAAGCCACCCCGTGCTGACCCGCCCCGGTTTCGGCAATCAGCTTTTTCTTTCCCATATATTTGGCCAGCAGCCCTTCACCCATACAGTGATTCAACTTGTGAGCACCGGTATGATTCAAGTCTTCGCGCTTCATATAAATTTGCGCACCGCCACAAAGCTCAGACAAGCGGGCGGCATGATAAACCGGCGTGGGCCGTCCCTGATAGTGCTTATAAATCGACCGGAGTTCTTCAATAAAACGGTGAGAGCGGCTGATCTTCAGGTAGGCATCGTGAATTTCCTTCATCGGTCCCACCAGTTGAGGAGGAATAAATGCACCGCCATAGTCACCAAAGTTCCCGTTAGCATCAGGTGTGGTCTCGAAATATTTACTATAATCCAGCTTCATCAAAGTCTCTCCGTAGATGGTTTCCATTCGAAATTCGAATAGTAAACTTTCCGGCCATTTATCGCAAGACCAAGAAATGAAAAACAACTTTAGTGTTTCCTGTAGACAAACTACGGCTATTGAAAACAGGGGCCCAACCACTAACGTATTTTAGGGACCTTCAACACCTTCAGCGTAAACGCTTTCAGAGAATCTTCGTAAACGAAGGACTCGGAAGTTAATCCTCAACCACCGGAGTCCCGCTTGCGGGGCGATCGGAATATCTAAAAAAGCGGCCCGATCCATAAGGACCGGGCCAGAGAGAAAACCAAATGAGAAAACCTTAGGCATCGCTCGGGTGCGCCATGTCTCCTAAAACTTCCTTCCGTCGATGGCGAACGATCTCGCCGGTATCGATGTACAGCACATTTTTAGCAATGCTCGAGGCATGGGCCGCGATCCTTTCCAGGACCCGCATGCCAAGAAAGCTGTTCAACAGCAGGTCATTTACCTGGTTGCCCTTCATGTAAGTGGAAAGAATTCCCGCAACTTGCAGGCATTTCTGGGAAACCGTTTTATTGTCTGCCCAAACTTGTTTCGCACTTTCCGCATCCACTTCATTCAAACTGGAACAGGCCATAGAAACCATCACTTCCGTTTGCCCGAACAGGGCAGGAAAATCAATTTCGTCTGTATTTAATGTACTCTGAACCTCAGCGACCTTAATATTAAGATCATTGATCAACTGGAGAAGGTCCCCAATCCGTTCCAAATCCCGGTTGGATTTCAAAACTCCGGTCAGATAACGAAGATCGTGGGCGACCGGTTGATGAAGCGCACTGATTTTCAGGCACTCCTCTTCCAAAATCACTTCCTCACGGTCCAAAACGTCGTCGGGCACCAACGCCCCTCCCTCACCACTCATTAAGAGGACGATGCGGGCGTTGTTGCGTACGCGTCCAACTTGATCACTCAAGAGGGACTGTAACTTTTCTAAATCTCGTTCATAATGTTTATTCACGTAAGTATCCACCTTTTGGGATTACATGGCCATGTAGGCATCGAGGATCGATCCGTCTACAGACTTGAGGGTTTTGCCGCGGGGGCCGGCTCCGGGGCGAACGACAATCTTGGCAGGCTCACCATGCTGCTCAAAATCTTTCAAAGCTTGAGAGCCTTCCTGGAAAACCCACAGACGTCCGTCTTCCAAAACCACGACGTAGCCGGGTTTGGTCAATGCGTATTCCATCATGGTGTCACGATCGGTTCCCTTGAGGGTCATGCCCCTGGGACCGGCGCCGGGAAGAGAAACCATTTTGGCGGGTTCTCCGTGTTCCATAAATTGCGCCAGCTCTTCTGAACCTTCTTCAAACACCCACAGACGACCGTCATCCATGAACACTTTATAGCCGGGTTTGGTCAACGCGTATTCCAGCATGGTATCCCGATCCGTTCCCTTCAGGGTCATACGTTTGGGACCCGCGCCGGGAAGTGAAACCATTTTGGCGGGTTCTCCGTGTTCCATAAATTGGGCCAGATCTTCTGAGCCTTCTTCGAACACCCACAAACGTCCCTCATCCATGAATACTTTGAACCCGGGTTGGGTCAGCATGTATTCCATCATGGTATCACGATCGGTTCCTTTAAGCGTCATCCGATTGGGACCTGCAGCAGGCAACACCACAATTTTTGCCGGCTCGCCTTCTTCGATGAATTTTTTCAAATCTTCAGAGCCTTCTTCGAAAACCCACAAGCGTCCGTCTTCTAAAAGGGTCACATAACCGGGTTTATCCCATTCCGTACCGAGTTTTTCGGCGTGGGGATTGGCAGGAGCGGCAGAGACGGCAGCCGCGGTTTCTTTTGCGGGACTGGAGGTTGAAGCACAGCCGGTGATAGCTGAAACGACAGACAAGCATATACAACCAAGAGTAAGTTTATTTTTCATAATGAGATTTCCTATTTCTGATTTGGGGAGGGTGCGGGAAAGTGATCAACCAAAGCGGCCAGTCACGTAATCAAGGGTTTCCTGTAAGTGTGGTTTTTGGAAAATAGTGGGCGTCGGGCCGTATTCAATCAGGCGGCCCAAGTACATAAACGCGGTATAGTCACTGGCCCGGGAGGCCTGTTGCATGTTGTGGGTCACGATGAAAACGGTGTACTGCCCTTTGAGGTCTTCGAGCAGGTTTTCAATTTTGAGCGTGGCAATCGGGTCCAACGCGGAACAGGGCTCGTCCATCAGCAGTACTTCTGGTTCCGCGGCAATCGCCCGGGCAATACACAGACGCTGTTGCTGTCCACCGGAAAGACCCAGCGCACTTTCATGCAAACGGTCTTTCACTTCGTCCCAAATGGCTCCCCCGCGCAAACTACGTTCGCAAACTTCATCCAAAACTTTCTTGTTGTTCTCTCCGTCGATTCGAAGGGAGTACACCACGTTTTCATAGATGGACATGGGAAAGGGGTTCGGCTTTTGAAAAACCATGCCCATGCGTTTGCGGAGTTCGATCACATCCACGCCCGGGGCATAAATGGAATCGCCTTCCAACGTCATCTCTCCATCAATTTTTACGATATCAATCAAATCATTGATTCGGTTGACGCAACGGAGCAAGGTAGACTTTCCGCAACCGGAAGGCCCTACCAAAGCCGTGACTTTCCCTTTCGGGACTTTGAAGTTGATGTCAAACAATGCCTGTTTTGCACCGTAGTGCAGATTGAAATTACGAGTTTCCAGACAGGACTGTTCCTGATCCAACTCAGGATGAATTTCCGAAGTGAAAGGTTCGCCAGCAGCAATGGCCGCCAGACGGTTGGTGTTGTCCGGAACAGTTTCGGGGATTGAGATAGGTGCGTTCATAAGAAAGGTAATTTAAGAAGGTTGAGGTTAAACCGCGGAGCCTTTGAAGCGTTTTTTGAGTTTGGCACGAATGCCAACCCCGGTAAGGTTAAGGAGGAAAATAATCAGGATCAGCAGGAAGGTCGTGGTGTACACCATCGGTTTCGCAGCTTCACTGTTTTGACTTTGGAAACCCAGGTCATAGATGTGAAATCCCAGATGCATAAAGGAACGTTCGAGATGCAGAAACGGTGCGTAACTGTCAAACGGAAGTTCCGGAGCCAGTTTCACCGCTCCTACTAACATCAACGGCGCCACTTCCCCTGCCCCACGGGCCATGGAAAGAATCATACCGGTCATCACCCCGGGCATCGCCCGAGGAATCACGATCCGTTTGATGGTCTGCCATTTTGAGGCGCCACAAGCGTAAGATCCTTCCCGCATAGAGTTGGGAACCGCAGCCAGGGCTTCCTCGGTGGCAACAATCACCACCGGTAACGTGAGCAGGGCCAAAGTCAGGGCTGCCCATAAAATTCCACCCGTACCAAAAGTCGGAGAAGGAAGTTTTTCGGAGAAGAAAATTTCATCAATCGTTCCCCCCATGATGTAGCAGAAGAATCCCAGACCAAATACCCCGAAGACAATACTGGGAACTCCGGCGAGGTTATTGATCGCGATGCGTACCACCGTCACAATCGGTCCCGGTTTCGCGTATTCACGAAGGTAGAGCGCAGCCAAAACCCCGATGGGTGATACCAACAGCGCCATAATCAAGGTCATAAGTACGGTCCCGAAAATCGCAGGCCAAACCCCACCTTCACTGTTCGCTTCCCGTGGTTCCGAGGTCAGATATTCGATCCAGCGAGAAATATAGATCCCGACTTTGTTTCCTGCATTCAACCGGTTGGCCGGATAGGCACGCACGATTTCCGAAACGTGAATATCCACATCCTGACCCGAAGCCGTTTGCATGGTCATTACAAAGCGGGCATTTTCCTGATCCAATGCCTGAATTTCTTTCACCAATGCATCATATTTTTGGGACAGGGTATCCAGCGGTTGCCGGTTGTCTTCAACGACTTTGCGGTATTCATCGGAATCCTTCCCGAATTCTAATTCGGTTTGGCGGATCGCGAGTCGACGTTTTTCCATCGCATGATTGAGTTTACCCAAGCCTTTCTTTTCAAGTTTCCGGCGACGTTCACGACGCTCGCGAACTTCTCCGTGATGACTCTTGAATTGTTCCCATGTCGCTTCGGGCGTATCTGCAACCACCTCTTCGCCAATCTGGAACTTAAGGGGGGTGCCGTAAAACCTTCCCCAGGTGAGACGTTCCAAGAGCACGGCCCATTCGGGTTCTTTGAGCCCGCCTTCGGCAACTTCGAAATCGGCAACCCAGTTAAAATGTTCGCCGGAAACCCGGAAGTTTCCGGTACGAATCAGTTTACGGGAAGCTTCGCCGTCATTGTCTTCCACGACTTTACGAAAGGATTCAGGCATCTCATCCAATCGGCTTGCCGGTGGAATAAAGGTTCCGCGACGGGTGACTTCACCCATATGTACGGTGCCATCATGTAACGTGGCTTCGACAATCGGCACCGGCCAAAAAGTTTTGGTACCATTATAGAAAACGAAAGAGAGCAAGGAGATGATCATCACCATACACAGCACCATCGATCCACCGGTGAGCCAGAGGGCTGGCTCCGCACGGGAGATGAGTGAGGCCGCAGGTGAGGAAATCCGGCGACGGGTCGCGGGTACGGAGGACTGCTTGTCTGAAGAGGTCTGCGTGTCGTTCATAATTCAAATGCCCGTTTGCGGAAACGTTGCCGAACGGTTTCAGCAATACTGTTAAGGATAAACGTTAAGATAAAGAGAGAGAGAGCCGCGAGGTACAGCATGCGGTAATGGGTAGAATCTTTCACCGCTTCCGGCAACTCCACCGCAATGTTTGCAGAGAGCGTCCGAAATCCGTTGAACATATTCCACTCCAACACTGCGGTGTTTCCCGCAGCCATGAGTACAATCATGGTTTCCCCTACCGCCCGGCCGAAACCGATCATGACCGCAGAGAAAAATCCACTGGCCGCTGCGGGGAGAATAATCCGGGTGGCGGTTTGCCAAGGGGTGGCGCCCGCACCGAGGGAGGCGGCCCGCAAGGTTTCCGGTACCGCGGCCAATGCATCTTCACAGAGAGTGTAAATGATGGGGATAATCGCGAACCCCATGATAAAGCCCACAATCAAAGCGTTCCGTTGCACGTAGGTATCGACATAAGATCCGCGAGGATCCAGACCGATCAGAGCCAGGAAAGAAGAGAGAATCCAAGCCAACAAAAATGCGATGACGGATGATACCAGGAAACGTCCCAAATCCGCCAGCGCAAATTGCAACCGGGTGGAATTTCTAAACCGCGCTTTAAATGGCGCCGTAACCCAGCGCGCATTGGCAAACATCAAGAATACGCCCGACAAGGGTGCCATCAAAATCATCCAGCCCCCGGTGCCCGAACCTTCGTTCGTGGACAACCATAATTTGATATCGCCGAGGAAAAAGATCTGCTCCATCATCGGACCCGCAAACCCAGAGAACTTGACGCCGAGCCAGAGGGCCACCAGCATCGCCGGCACCCGCAATATACTGAACCGGTACGCCAAATCGTGAGAGAGCAATTGCCAGAGATGCGCCCCGAGGAGCATTGCAAACGGAATCATCACGAATGAACTCAGTAGAGAAGGAACGTGGTCTTCCACCACCGGTGCAATCACCAAAGCCGCGAGAAACCCGAGCACCACCGAAGGAAGACTGGCCATCATTTCAATGGTCGGCTTCACTTTGGCCCGCAAGCGCGGCTCCATAATTTCTGAGGTGTAAATCGCCGCCAGAATCGCCAGGGGAACCCCGAAAAGCAAAGAGTAAACAGTCGCTTTGACCGTACCGAAAATCAGCGGAATCAAACCGTACTTGGGTTCGAAATCATCGGTACCACTCGAGGACTGCCATACGTGGGCAGGCTCATTGTACCCTTCGTACCAAATTTTGCCGAAGACCTGTTGTAAATTGATTTCAGGATGGGGGATATCCAATTCCCAGCGGGCAATTCCACTGGCACCCAAGGCAAACAAACCGTCATCTTTCGGAGAAAGTGCGAGGCCGTACACCCCGTCGACAATCGTGGGGTCATCGAGTTTGCCTAATGTTTCGCGGTTGGTGACATAATATATCTGAATATTGCCTTGGTCATCCGCCACGGCGATTTGCCGGGACAAAGCTGAAACCGCCAGCTGGCTCGCACGGCCAGGCATGGTTTCCAATTCGTGGGCCCGTACCAACAGGGCGCCGTCAATCGTGGAGGCATCATCCGGTTTAACCCGGAACCACACGCTTATGTTCCCCCCGTTGTCACCAATCACCAGCGAAGTTTTGCCGACCAGAAAATCGGCCATGGTGATTTCAGAGCCCCCTTCAGAAAGCAGGCTCAATTCTTCGGCCACTTGCATTTTTTCCGCGATCCGTGTATCTACACGGACGAGTCGTCCATCATTCCAGATCAAGAAGACGTTGTCCCCCAAACCGGCCAGCCGCACATAGTCAGGAGGGTTCGGGCCCGCCCCTTCAAATGAGAGCGTGCCTCCATAAAGATCGATAATCGTTTTTCCGGTCATCATGTTCCGGCGGCTGCTGATCTCTTTCAGATGTAAAGTACCTTCCGCATCAACTGCGGCAATGACCGGACTGTCGTTTTTCAAAGAGATGTCTACGAGCTCAATCGAGACCCCTTCATTCAAAAAGGCGGGATCTTCGAGATTGATAGATACGGTTTGTAAGCGGAACTGATTTTCCGGTGTAAGTTCCATCACACCGCCCTGATAGGCTGCCGAGCCTTTTTGGACGGCAACTTTTATCTCCTCAGGAATCTCAGAGGGTTCTACATATTCGGTATTAAATTGATAGTGGCCTATTTGAATAGATCCATCTTCGAAACCACCGACAAAGGTGTTATTTACAAAACGGACATCATTCGGTTGCCGGTCACCGAATAAAGGTTGGCGGTCCACCAATGCGCCGTCCCGCAGATGGGTGATCACCAGATCACCGCCCCGGGTCACCATTGAGGACATGGTTTGATATTCGTTGATTTCAAAACGATCCAAGGGCAAATCCTCGTCGTTGAAATCGGGAGCCCGCTCCGACAACTCAGCGTCACCGATGTGGGAGGGAAAGAAAATAGGAATTGCCACAGAAAACAGGAACACGCATACCAGCGTAACCGCGAAGACCGTGCTAATGCCACCTATAGTTATGACGGCGCCAGCAACTTTATTCGCCACGAGAACCGAAGGTTTGGTTTTCCGTTCGCGGGTCCGGCCGGAAAAAGAGGGGGGAGGTGATGTTTCCATGTTTTGCAGGGGAAATAGAAGAAATAAAGGAGGAAAGAGGGCGACCCCGACTGGCGGGGTCCCCCCAATGGGTTTCTATCGGGGAACGATTAGAATCCAGGTTCGATGTTTACACTTTTCAGCGCTTCACGAGCTACTGCGGCAGGAACGGGGAAATATCCGTCTTTCACCACATCTTCCTGGCCTTGTTTACTGAAGACATACTTGATGAATTCGCGACGAAGCGGATCCAATTCGGAGTTGGGTTTGTGGTTCACATACATGAACAACATACGTGCCAGCGGATATTCACCGGTGTAGGCATTTTCGGGGGTTGCCGAAATGATTTTTCCACCTTCGCGGGCTCCCAAAGGAACAGCGTTCACATCGGCAGTTTTGTACCCAATTCCTGAGTAACCAATACCGAATTTGTCAGAGGCAACACCCTGTACAACAGAAGAGGAACCGGGTTGCTCTTTCACAGAACTTTTAAAATCGCCTTTAAACATAGCTACTTTCTTGAAATAACCATACGTTCCCGAAGCTGCATTACGTCCATAGAGACTGATCGGCGCTTTGGCAAATTCGCCTTCAAGTCCCAAATCGCCCCAAGTGGTGATATCGCTTGCGAATCCCCCTTTGCGGTTTTTAGAGAAAATCGCGTCAACCTGTGGAAGGCTCATTCCGGCGATGGGATTGTCTTTGTGCACATATACGGCCAACATATCGATGGACGTGGCGAGAGGTGTGGGCTTGTAGCCGTTCACTTTTTCAAATTCGTCGATTTCTTTGGACTTCATTTCACGGCTCATCGGCCCGAATTGTGAAGTACCGGCAATCAAAGCGGGAGGCGCAGTAGAAGAACCTTTGCCTTCAATTTCGATTTGTACATTCGGGTACATGGCCAGGAAGCCTTCGGCCCACAAGGTCATCATGTTGTTCATGGTATCAGAGCCAATGCTCTTCAAAGAACCGGAAACGCCCTGCGTGGGTTTGTAGTCGGGCAGATTGGGATCCACTTGCACCTGGCCGTAGGAGACAACAGCCGCCAATGAGGAAACCATCGTCAAAATTTTGATTTTGTTGAGATTCATTTTTTTCCTAGAGTTTTGTTTATTTTATTCTTTCTCACAGAAGGGAGACCCCTTCCAATTGCGGCGCACAATCCTCTAATTTTCTTTGGAGGTCAAGAGATGTAAGGTTAGGGTTGTGTTAAGAGCTTGCTAGGAAATCTTAAAGGCATCCCATAACAATAAATTCTAAGCTTCAAAAAGCTGATTTCATTGAGTTGATGATTGATTTTACGCAGATCTCAAAAAAGAAAAAAGTTCACAATAACCACCCGCTATTTCATCTCAACGAGTTATCTTTATGGGACGGCTATGATAAATATTTATGAATTTTACTTGAACGCATTTGTCCAGCTGATCGACTAACCCCATGTAGATTAAACCCCCTACATTGGAGAAAGTATTATGAAATTCGCATTATTTTGCACTCTGCTTGCCGGCGCAACCCTCTTTTCGGGCTGTGCATCCGACGGTTCCACCGTCAACACCAAAGAAAAAGCGGTCATGGGCGGTATGGGTGGCGCGATCATTGGTGGCGTCATTGGACACCAAAGCGGACGCGGACTTGAAGGTGCCGCCGTGGGCGCGGCCGCCGGAGCCGCCGCAGGCGGCGTCATGGGCAGTGCACAGGATGAAAAAGAAGCAACGACAAACCAACGTTGACAAAAAGCGTTTCGCTTTTACTTATTAAAAAGGAGGGCCGGTGCCAACCGACCCTCCGTTTTTTATAATAAAACCATCTACATATTTAATATCCGACCCTATGAAAAAAATATTCGTTCTCGATACCAACGTAATCCTTCATGACAGCAGCTGCATCTCACAGTTTCAAGAACATGACATCGCTTTACCGATTACCGTCCTCGAAGAACTGGATAATTTCAAGAAAGGGAATGAATCGATCAATTTCCACGCCCGTGAATTTGTCCGCCGATTGGACAGCATGAGTGGAGAAGCCCTGTTTGATACCGGTATTTCCATGGGACCGGAACAGGGAAATCTCCGTATTGTCATCGAACACCAAATCCACGCGGAACTGGAAGGCCTGTTCAGCCCCAACAAACCGGACCATCAAATTCTCAACGTCGCCCTGCAATTAAAAAGCAGCTCACCCGACCTGCAGGTGGTATTGGTCAGTAAAGACGTAAATCTGCGCATGAAAGCCAAGTCCGTGGGACTGCGCTCCCAGGATTACCGCAACGACCAAGTGGCCGACATCAACACCCTCTACACCGGACGCAGGGAAGTCACCGATGTGCCCGAAGAACTCATCGAAGCCCTCTATCAGGTTCCCTTCGAAATTTCGGTGGATGAATTGGAGCTGGATCCTCCCCCCATCGCCAACGAAAATTTCATCTTAAAAAATCACCGCAAAAGCGCCCTGGCCACCTACGATCCGCACACCCAAACCATGAAACGGGTGGATAAAAGGAGCATCTTCGGCATCACCCCCCGCAACGCCGAACAGGTTTTTGCGCTCAATGCCCTGCTCAACGACGACATTCCCCTGGTCAGCCTCTCCGGCAAAGCCGGTACCGGTAAAACCTTACTCGCTCTTGCCGCCAGCCTGGAAAACCGTCGACGCTACCGTCAAATCTTTATGGCCCGGCCGGTGGTGCCGCTGAGCAACAAAGACATTGGCTACCTCCCCGGCGAAATTAAAGCCAAACTCGATCCCTACATGCAGCCCATGTATGACAACCTTTCAGTAATCCAAAATCAGAATGGCGGCGATGAAACCGGCCAGTCCGAACAAATCCGGAAAATGCTCGAAGATGAAAAACTGGTGATCTCCGCTCTGAGTTACATCCGCGGACGCAGCCTCAACCGCATCTATTTTATTGTGGATGAAGCCCAGAACCTCACTCCCCACGAAGTGAAAACCATTATCACCCGCGCAGGCGAAGGGACCAAAGTCGTTTTCACCGGGGATATTTTCCAGATCGACCACCCCTATCTCGACACCCAGTCCAACGGACTGACCTATCTGATCGAACGCATGAAAGGCGAAGGCCTCTATGCCCATATCACCCTCGAACACGGCGAACGCTCCGAACTCTCCGAACTGGCGAGTAATGTGCTGTAATCACTTTGGATCTGGTGAAGGACTTTGTGGGCCCAAAGGTCCACCCCAATCACTGAGCGCGAATTTGGACCAAGGACATTAACTTCGCCACTTGGTGGTCGGGGCCGGGCTGCAGCATTCGCACCGGGTTTACCCAAAAAGGGTCATCCCATGAATGTGTCCAGAGCCTTAAGCCGTTTCCGCACTCGGGAGGACAGGGAAACGGAACAACTGAAACAGAAAA
>CAKZLZ010000171.1 GCA_937127435.1 uncultured Verrucomicrobiota bacterium
CCGAAGGTCGGAACTTTTCCGGCAAAGTGCTTTATGACCTCCACGGAGATCCCCGCCTCGGCGGGGCTGCAGGGACCGGGGCTGACCAGAATCCGCTCCGGGTTCAGGGCTTCGATACCGGCAATATCGATTTCGTCGTTGCGTTCCACTTTCACTTCCGCACCGAGGATGCCCAGGTACTGAACGAGGTTGTAAGTGAAACTGTCGTAATTATCGATGACCAAAATCATGCGCTTGCTCCGTTTTGATGTCCGCGTGCCAGGGAAAGGGCTTTGATCATGCCTTTGGCTTTGTTGACGGTTTCTTCGAATTCCGTGGCCGGGACCGAATCGGCCACCAGGCCGGCTCCCGCCTGTACATAGGTTTTGTTGTCCGCGAAAAAGCAGGTGCGGATGGTAATGCAGCAATCGAGGTTGCCGTCGAATCCGAAGTAGCCCACCGCGCCGCCGTAAGGACCGCGCCGGTCGGGTTCCAGTTCGGCAATAATTTCCATGGCCCGGATTTTCGGGGCGCCACTGAGGGTGCCCGCGGGAAAGGTGGCCCGCATCAGATCATAGGAATTTTTTTCAGGATGCAGTTTTCCGCGCACGTTGGATACGATGTGCATCACGTGGCTGTAACGTTCGATGATCATGAATTCGGAGACGTCTACCGACCCGCATTCGCAGACCCGGCCAATATCGTTGCGGGCGAGATCCACCAACATCACATGTTCGGCGCATTCCTTGGGGTCGTCCAACAAATCTTTTTCCAGGAACAAATCTTCCTCTTCATCCCGGCCGCGTTTGCGGGTTCCGGCGATGGGGCGGATGTCGACTTGTTGATTTTCATTGCGGACATGTACTTCGGGAGAAGAGCCGGCCAGAGCGACATCGCCCAGTTCCAGGCAGAACATGTAGGGCGAAGGATTGACGGAACGCAAAGCACGGTAGACCTGCAAGGGATCGTCCTGACCCTCGACGGCAAAGCGCTGGGAAACCACCACCTGAATAATATCTCCCGCCCGGATGTATTCCCGTGATTTTTCCACCGCCGCTTCAAAATCCTCGCGTCGGGTATTCGAAGTGAAGGGCAAATCTTTTGCGGGGACCTGCGCATCCAAAATGCGTCGGGGCAGGGGTGTTTGCAGCATCTCCGCCAATTGGTCGAGGCGTTGGAGGGCATCGTTGTAGGCGGCTTCGACGTCGCCTTCCACAAAGGCATTGGCCACCAGCTTCATGGTGTGGCGCACTTGGTCGAAGAGAATCACGGTATCCGCAATGAGGAAAACCATATCCGGAAATTCCAATCCGGGGTTCGGGCTTAAGGGCACCTTGTCAAACTGGGCGACGGCATCGTAGCCGAGGAAGCCCACCGCACCGCCGGTGAAGCGGGGCAGGGTTTCGTCCGGTACCGGTTTGTAAGCGGACATCAGGTCCTGCAGCACGGCCAAAGGATCCACGTCTTCAAAAACCGTGACCTTGCCGCCTTCGTGATATTCTGCCCGGCGGTCTTTGGCTTTGAGGATGCCTCGGGGCATACCTCCCAGCATAGAGTAGCGGGCGATGTTTTCGCCGCCCTCTACCGATTCGAGTAAAAAGGTACAGGCTTCGGGATCCGTTGCGCGGAGCGCGGTGCGGAGTTTTTCATAGGCGGAGACCGGGGTGTCCTGGTCGGCGAGAACTTCGCGTACCACGGGAATGAGGTTTCCGTGTTGGGCGCGTTTTAAAAATGTAGGGTAATCTGGTGAGATCATAAGAAATTAAGTATAAGAATTTGAAAAAAAAGAAAAACAAAAAACCCGGAGTGCCAAGGCAAACCGGGATTATAGAATGGACGGTGTTACATTCACCATCGATCCGGGCCCGGGATTAAAATTCGCCAGCAGTTTTTCAAATTCATGATCGTTCGTTAATGAATGACGGATGCTTTGACAAGCAGAAAGTAGTCCATGCACTCCGTGCGTGGAAATGAAACAAGAGTATAAGCCATTATTTCCACGCTCGGAGATCGTGGACTACGCTTGGATTTCCACGCTCGGAGATCGTGGACTACGCTTGGATTTCCACGCTCGGAGATCGTGGACTACGGCTAGATTTCCCGTTCCCAAAGCGATTCGATGGGCTGGGGTTTGCGGATGAGGCGGAAATCACCTGATTGTTCCACCAGCACTTCCGCCGTATCGGGAAAGGAATTGTAATTGTGGGTGCACATGGCGGCGCAGTAGGCGCCGGTACCTTCGATGACCACATAGTCGTCGATCTCTCCCGCATGCAACCGGCGGGGAAGCAGTCCTTCAGGGTCTCCGGGGGCAGGGGTGAGAATATCACCGGATTCACAACAGTGTCCGGCAACCACCACTTCCTGGGTCTCTTGAAGGTCCTGTTCTTTGCCCACGACGATAAGCGGATGTTGCGCGCCATAAATGCTGGGCCGTAAAATATCGGTCATGCCGGTGTCCAGACGGAAAAAGGTGTAGCCTTCTTCGCCGGTACTGACTTTATCCTGAATGCGGCTGATCACCGAACCGGCATTGGCCACCAGGTAGGTGCCGGGTTCAATTTCCAGATGCAGTTCGCGTCCGGTTTCTTCGGCAAAAGCTTTGAGCGCCTCTTTAATGGGTTGTCCCACTTCCTGGAGGTTGGTGCTTTTTTCAGAAGCCATGCGGCCGACTTTAAAGCCGCCGCCCAAATCAAGGGTGGTTACTTCTGTAAAGCGGCGGACCAATTCCAGGTTCATTACGGAGACCCGCTGCCAAACATCCGGATCACTTCCGCTGCCAATATGGCTGTGAAAACGGACGCAGCGAAGGTCGTATTTTTTCAGCAGCGCCAGGGCTTCGTCCGCCTGTTCATGCCAAATGCCGAAAGAGCTGGCGGGGCCGCCGACGTTGGTGCGGTTGGTGCCACCGGAGCCCAGTCCCGGATTAAAACGCACGCCGATTTCACGTCCGGGCCGCAGTTCGCCGGTCACGCGGATTTGATTCAAACTGGTGGCGTTGAATACGATCCCTACATCCAACAGCTCTCCGAGGTTGGCGGGTAATTCCTGTGCACTCAGAGAAATATGTTGCGCGGGAATTCCGGCGGCCATGGCGCGTTGAACTTCCCATCCGGAACTGGCGTCAATATGAAGCCCCATTTCCGCGAAGATTTTCAGTACATTCCGGTTGGGACAGGCTTTCATGGCAAAACGGACAGTAAGGCCGAAAGGATGGGGGAACGCGAGGGTTTCGGCTGCCCGCTGACGCAATTCCTGTTCACTGTACACATACAGGGGGGTGGTAAATTCGGCTGCGAGTTGCCGGACCTGTGAAGGAGCTAAAAATCGAAGAGTTTCAAGTGACATGAGGATAATGGGATCAGAAAGTTAGAAGAGATAGTTGATTTAATCGCTTTTTGCCATGAGGAAAGCAGGAACATGGAAAAAATACATTATAATCTGCAGGCCGTCATTTTTGATATGGATGGCACCCTCATTGATACGGAGCGTATTGGCGCCGCATCCTGGGATCATGCCGGGGAAGAAACCGGGCTGTTTGTCTCCGAAGAAGTGAAGAAAAGTATGGTGGGGCGGAATATGGCGGATATTAACGCCATAGTGGCGTCGGCTTTGCCGGGTGAAGACGTGCAACCTTTACTGGACCGGGCGAATTTTCATTATCACCGTTTGGTATCCGAAGCGCCTCCTCCCATTAAAAAGGGGGCGCGGGAATTGTTGGAGTGGCTGCAAGCCAAAGGCATTTCCATGGCGCTGGCCACCTCCAGCCGGGCGGAACAGGCGGAAGACAAGTTGGGACGCACCGGATTACGGGACTTTTTCTCCTTTGTGATTGCGGGGGATGAAATTGACCGGGGGAAACCCGAGCCGGAGATTTTTGAACGGGCGGCGGAAGGATTGGAAATTGCGATTGCCCGCTGTGCGGTTTTCGAAGATTCGGCGCCCGGAATTGAGGCGGCCCAACGTTCCGGGGCTCTGGCGCTGTTGGTGCCCGAATTTTTTCCGGTGGACCCGGGAATGGCCCTGTTTGCGGACCATATTTTTGAGGATCTGACCCAGGCTCCCGCATTTTTATCTGACCGGATGGGTTAAATGCCTTTTCTTCTTACAAGACCTGCGACATTGCCCTTGCACCTGATGCCCCGAAACCTTAAAAGAGAGCTATGAAACGATTTCCGAAAATTTTGCGTGTGCTGCTACCTCTTCTGCTGGTCCTCGGTGTAGGTTTTGCCCTGATCAATACCTTTCTGGTTGATTTTATTGTGGAGGCTCTGTGGTACGATTCACTCGGGTATTTGCAGTTTATGCTACTCAAGCTCGGCTATAAGTACATTGTGCTTTTCGGGGTAACGTTAGTCTTCTTTTTAATGCTGTTCCTGAACTTCTGGATCGCATCCAGATACTTGGGGGTCACCAAGTTTCATAAAGAAACCAAAATCAAAAAAATCATACAGGGATTCCGTAGCGGGTCGATGAAGGTCTATACGCCGCTGGCTTTGATTTTGGCGATTCCTTTGGCTTTACCGATTTTTCGGGAGTGGGAAAGTTTCCTGCTGCTTTTCCGTGCGCCAATGGTGGAACACTCTGACGCATTGTTCAGATTAAATGTTTCTTTTTACCTTTTTTATCTGCCCATACTGAAGTTGTTGTATGGCCGGATTTTGCTCACAATGATTTTGCTGCTGATCTCATTGGTGGTCCTGTATGCCGCGGAATTAAAAGTTCTATCCAAAGAGGGGCAGACGCTTTATCGGGGAGCGAAATTTCATTTGTCGATCGTGGTTTTTTCAATCTTTTTGGTGCTCGCTTGCGGGTATGGAATACAGGCGCTGATGCTTCAGTACAGCGAGCGGAATATTGACAAATTCTATGGACCCGGCTTTACGGAATTTTATGTCATTCTTCCCATGTTGGGCTTAGCGGCATTTATGTTGCTGCCTTTGGCGTTCTCCGTTATTTGCCTCATTTACCGTGGAAAAGAGATTAAAACGACCGTATTGTTTCTTATACTCGCTTTGGCGGCGGGGTTCATGTGCAAACTTGAGTTCATTCCCAACTCGGTGAAAGTCTGGATGGAAGGCAGTCGATTGGCCAAACAGGGGCCCTTTATTCAGCAATCGATCGATGCGACACTGGAAGCCTACAACCTTCAAAATGTAGAAAAACGGGTGTTTGTGCAAGCCGCAGAAGACGCGCCCCTCAATGAAGTGTATGAATCTTCGGAGTTGGAGAATATTCCGTTGTGGGACAATGAATTGCTGGAGAGTGTATTTCAGGAATTACAGGGACTTCGCACTTACTATGAATTTACCGGGGTGGATGCCGCGCGTTATATGATCAACGGCGAATTGCATCAGGTCTATCTTGCAGCCCGGGAAATCAATACTGACCGGTTGACGGCAGATGCCAAAGACTGGGTAAACACCCGTTTGAAATATACGCATGGATATGGATTGGTGATGACCCCGGCCGCTCAGAGTGGTGAGCAGCAGATGAGTTGGTATATTAAAAATATCCCGCCGGAATCTAAAGTGGGTTTTGATATCAGAGAAGCCAGTATTTATTATGGGTTGGCAGATTTGGATTACATCATTGCCCCCAATAAAAGTGGTGAATTTCATTATTCAGGCACAGAAGAAGAGGGGTTGGTGAATATCGACTATAAAGGAACCGGAGGGGTTTCGGTTGGCAACTTCTGGAAGCGCTCATTCTTTGCCTATGTCTTCAAGGACCGGAATCTGCTTTTCACCACCGAAACGCTTCCCGAAAGCCGTATTCATTTTCGTCGGAACATCATGGAAAGGGTGAAGATACTTACCCCCTTTATCGAGTTTGATCACAACCCCTATTTGGTCGTGACTGAAGACCGGCTTTACTGGATGATCGATGCCTATACCCGCAGTAAATGGTATCCCAATGCGCAAACCTACATGGATGACTATAACTACATCCGAAATTCCATCAAAGTGGTTGTGGATGCCTATGATGGCAGTGTCTCGTATTATCTTGCGGATGCCACCGATCCGATTGCCCGTGCGTATCAGAGGATGTATCCGGGATTAATCAAAAATTTAGATGAGATGCCTGAAGATTTGCGCTCGCAAATTCGTTATCCCAAGGACCTTTTTGATTTCCAAATGCGGGTTTACGCCCGATATCATCAGGAAAACCCCGAGACTTTTTATCAGTCTGAAGATTTGCTGGAGTTGGCGAAATTTACCCATCAGGATTCTCTGATTGAAATGAAACCCTATTATCTGACCCTGGATATGGTTGAGCCAGGCAGGAGGGAGTTTCTTTTGTTAACGCCTTTGCTTCCTTACGAAAAACCCAATCTCCGGGCATTGGCTGTGGTAAGATCCGATGGGGATGCTTACGGAAAAATGGTGTTTTATACCTTTCCCAAAGGAGAACAGATTTTTGGTCCGCCTCTCATTAATGCTTATATTGATCAGGATTCTGTCATTGCACAAAGCATGACTTTGTGGAATCAGCAAGGGTCGGAAGTGAAACGCGGCAAGATGATTATTTTACCCCTGAAAGGTCAGATTATCTACATTCAGCCTTTATATATGGAAGCCACCGGCGCCACCAGTATCCCGCAATTAAAACGGATAATTGTCTCCACCGGCGAGAAAGTGGCCATGGATGTTTCGGTTGAAAAAGCGATGCGTAAATTGCAAAAGGAAATGGGTGAAGAACAGGTTGTCAAAGATGCCGATTCATCTGAACTTCCTGCGGATCAGGTCGTGGACCCAATCGAGTAAGTACCATGTCCGGAAAGAAAATTATGGTGGCGCTCTCCGGGGGCGTAGACAGTTCCGCAGCGGCTGCGTTGCTTTTGGAGCAGGGCTATGACGTGTCGGCGGCCTACATGAAAAACTGGATCAACGAGGATGATATTCTCGGGGATTGCCCTTGGCAACAGGATGTGGAAGATGCCACCGCGGTGGCCGATACCTTGGGAATTCCCTTTGAAGTCGTCAACTTGATGGATGCATACAAGTCCCGCATTGTGGATTATTTATTGAAGGGATACGAAGATGGGATCACGCCCAATCCGGATGTGATGTGTAACCGTGAAATTAAGTTCGGGGTTTTCCGTCAATGGGCGCTGGGGAAAGGTTTTGATACGGTCGCAACCGGACATTATGCCCGCAGCCGGGTAGGGGAAGCCGGGCGCCGCGAAATCCTTACCGGTCTGGATCCCAACAAAGACCAAACCTATTTCCTGGCCATGATGCAACCCGATCAGGTGCAGGCCGCCCGTTTTCCGATTGGGGAATTGCTTAAACCGGATGTCCGGAAGGTCGCGGAACGATTTGGCCTGCCCACCGCCTCAAAAAAAGACAGCCAGGGCATTTGTTTTATCGGACAAATTAAAATGTCCGACTTTTTAAGTACCTATCTGGATGATGAACCCGGGAACATTGTTTCCCAAAAGGGTGAAGTCCTGGGTGAGCACCGGGGATTGCATTTTTATACTCTTGGACAACGTAAAGGCATCGGTATTGCCTCGAACACTTTTAAGAAAAGTTATGTGGTGGTTGAAAAGCGTAAAGCTACCCGAGAATTGGTCATCGCCTTTGATGAACCGGACACCCCGAATCTCTATTCCCGCAGTTGCGTGATCCGTCAGCTTTCCTTTACCGGAGATCCCATCACCGAAACCTGCAGGATTCAAGCCCGCCCCCGCTACCGGGCGAAATCTGTAGATATTACTTATACGCCGATGGAGGATGGCGAAGCCCGGATTGAATGGAGTCAGCCTCAGCGGGCCATTGCCAAAGGCCAAATCTGCGCTTTGTATAATCAGGAAGTTTTATTGGGCGGGGGGATTTACGTTGAGGTAGACGGAAGCTCATGAGGATAATTATATGCCTGAGAGAAATATGCGAAAACCCATCCTGTTGATTCTGTCTTTCATTTTTCTGATCCTGACTTTTCATGTTAGAGCGGAAGAGAAAGCGTATTTGCATGCGAAGACCGGCATCATTTTGCCCCTGGAAATAGAAGGACTCCTGTTGGGGGAAAAGCATGTCTATGATGAACCCGGTCTGGGGGAATCTGTTCCCTACAATGGTGATGGAATTGTGGTAACGTTATATATTTACAATATGGACCTTGATGACCTGAAAGATGATCCAAACCATACCCGAATCAAAAAGGAACTCTCAAATGCGATTGGAGATGTGAAAGGGGCGGAAGAGTTGGGCGTCTATGCCAGGGTGAAAATTCCTGATGCCGCCACGTTGCTGGAAAGTGAAAATAATTTTTCCTTCCTGTCTATTCCCATTTCCTACGATCAAGTACAAAACATGCGCACCCGTGAAGCGATTGAACCGCTGTCACGATCTTCTTTGATTGGCATGGGGATATATAAAAATCATTTTATTAAGTTAAGATACAGTTTTGAACCCGGGGAAGATCAGGCGGAAAAAGAAAAACAGAGAGATGCCTTTATCAACAGCCTGGTTTCACTGGTCCGTGAAGTGGATGTTCGCGCGGAAGTGAAAACACGGCTTGCGACTTACTTAAAGGATCCGCTGTCTGATGAAGGACGGGATGCCCTTGGTGGAATTGTGGTATATGCCGAGAAAAGTGAGTTGGTTCAACTGACCATTCATTCCGGAGTTATGCCTTGGGTTGATGTGGATGATTACCCTTACTCCAGTGAATTGTTAGGGGCCTATATTGCGGGGCAAGTCCAATATCAATTGAGCCATAATGATTTTACATCCAACGAAAACGCCGGAAGGAATCAGGTCGTCAAAGTCTATGAGATCTTAAAGAAAACGGATGAAAACGCGGTTCTGGATGCATTGGAAGATAACCTGGAACCGGCAGGGCAACCCTGAGCTGAAAATCTTTGCGTGAAGATTTTGAAGGGGATATCAGAAGATGAAGGAAGACTTGCCCAAAGAAAAAAAATGGAAAGATCTCTACCTTCGGTCTGAGAAGCTTCACCGTTCCAAACAGTTGGGAGATACGTATCCCCTCGCGGATCAGCGACAGAAATTGAATACCGAACGGCTTAATGTCTTATTTATTTGCTCCATGAATCAATGGCGCAGTCCGACAGCTGAAAAAATATATCGAAAACATCCCCTGGTAAACCCGAGATCAGCCGGCACCAGTTCGAAAGCAAGAAGACGTGCAAGTTTGGTGGACATTCAATGGTCGGATCTGGTTATTGTGATGGAGCAAAAGCACAAACAAAGGTTGATTGCAAAATTTCCGGAAGCGATGAGCTACCGCGAAATACATGTTTTAGATATTGAAGACCGTTATCCCTTCATGGATCCTGATCTCATAGCCGAGCTTCAACCCGCGATTGATCTGATTTTACAATCATGCTTATGAAATCATCAGTAAGGAACCTGGATTGGGATACGCCGGTTAAAAGGGTCCCTTTGGGAAATCATTGGCGGATTTTGGTTTGTATCATGGGTTTCTCCGTCATGACGATTACGTTCTGGCACTTGAGTTTCCCACACACGATGTGGTTTTTGAAACTTTGGTGCGGGTTTTCAACCGGAAGTCTATTGGGCATCATTACCGGTGCTTTTTGGCAATGCCGTGAGCCTGCAAGGATTCGGTTAACTTCAGGAAAGTTTCTTTTATCCGGCCTGCTCTGTTTTGGAACTTTTACGGGTGTCTCCCTCTGTGTTTTTGCACCGCAAATGCGCTCAGAAGAAAGGGTCAGGCGTGAGATCCGGTCTGTTTCACCGGAAGCATTAACTTCAATATACCTGGATTCCCATTCGGTGCGATGGGCAATTACGCAAGAGGATTTGCTCCGGCAGTTTTGTGAGATCACTGAAGATGCGGAACTATTCTTTTCCAGCCATGAGATGTCGGCAGAAGAGCTGGAAATTTCATTTCACTTTCGGGACAAACGTATTCGGAATTTCCATGCGAGAGTTCCATCCAGACATCCGCAGGATTTAGCCTTGCAAATGCAGAGTGGATTTGCCCTCTCGGAGATTCTGTTACCCGGTGGGTGGACGTGGATTGAATCGGTAATGGAGTAAAGGTCGAAATATTGAATAGAAATATTCGAATTACCTGAAAATCGGACCTTCCTTCACTTGCCCCGCTTAAAGATTCCTGCTAGCTAAAGATTCATGAGTAAAGTCGTTATAACCGGTATGGGTGTCATTTCCCCTTTGGGATGCACGTTGGATTCTTTCTGGAACGCACTGTTAGCAGGCACTTCGGGGGTACGGCGTATTCAAAGTTTTGATGCGTCCGCGTATCCTGTGCAAATTGCGGCAGAGGTGACGGCTTTTGACTCCGATAAATATATGCCGGCCAAAGATGCCAAAAAAATGGATCCTTTCAGCCAGTTCGGATTTGCGGCCGCCATTGATGCCTGGAATGATTCAGGTCTGGATGTGGATACCATCGATTCAGAACGGGCCGGAGTGGTGATGGGTTGTGGAACCGGCGGATTACATGTGGCCCAAAAAGCGGGAATGGCCCTTCCCGAAAAAGGACCCAAAGCGTTTTCCCCTTTTATGGTTTCCCAGCTGATCCTGAATATCGTTTCCGGACATATTGCGATTAAGTATGGTCTCAACGGACCCAATTATGTTGTCACCACTGCTTGTGCAGGTGGAAATCATGCTTTGGCGGATGCAATGGACCTCATTAAACGCGGGGAGGCTGATGTGATGTTGGCCGGTGGCTGTGAAGGGTCGATTAATGAAATGGGGGTCGGAAGTTTTTCCGCGATGCGGGCGTTGTGCCGGAATTACCAGGATGAACCCCAGCGGGCTTCGCGTCCTTTCGATGCGGACCGCTGTGGTTTTGTGATGGGGGAAGGGGCTGCGGTATTGGTTTTGGAAAGTGAAGAGCACGCCAAAAAACGCGGGGCGCGGATTTATGCTGAAATTGCCGGGGCAGGGCGTACCTGTGACGCACATCATATTGTGGCCCCCGATCCCGAAGCCCGTCAGGCCGCCCGCTGCATGAAATTGGCGATGGAAAAAGGCGGGGTGAATCCTGAAGATGTGGATTACATCAATGCCCATGGTACCAGCACGGTACTCAATGATGCCGGAGAAACCCGGGCGATCCACCGGGCATTTGGAGACATAGCGGGGGAATTAAGTATCAGCTCCACGAAATCCATGACCGGTCATTTACTCGCGGGCGCTGCGGCCATTGAAGCGGTAATTTCAATTTTAGCTATCAATCGCGGGGCCATTCCGCCTACCATCAATTACGAAAACCCGGACCCGGTTTGTGATTTGGATATCACCCCCAATACGGCGAAAGAAAAAAAAGTGACAGTGGCCCTGAGCAATGCTTTTGGATTTGGCGGACACAATTGTTGTGTCCTGTTTAAAAAAGACTAAGGGAGTCTTTATGCTTTACCCATTATTTAAATCGATTGCTTTTCGCATGGACCCTGAAAAGGTTCATGAACGCACACTTAAACTTTTACAAAAAACCTGTCGTTCCGGGAAACCCCACTTTATGGCGGGATCCGTTCCTGAAAAACCGGTGGAATTGATGGGGCTCCGCTTTGCAAATCCCGTTGGTTTGGCGGCGGGGATGGATAAAGACGGCACCTGCATTGACGGATTTGCCTCGCTGGGATTTGGTTTTCTCGAGTTGGGTACCGTGACCCCGCTTCCGCAACCCGGAAACCCCAAGCCGCGTCTCTTCCGACTGCCGGAACATGAAGGGATCATCAATCGAATGGGCTTTAACAATGGCGGAGTGAACGCTTTGTTGGATAATCTCAGTCATGCCCGCTACCGGGGAATCGTAGGGATTAATATCGGCAAAAATTTCAATACCCCGATTGAACGTGCCGAAGCGGATTACGTATTGGGATTACGTGCGGTTTATAAACGTGCGGACTATGTAACCGTGAATATTTCTTCACCCAATACCAGCAATTTACGTGAGCTGCAAAAAGGGGATGCCTTCACCGGATTGTTGCGTTCCATTGCGGACACCCGGAAGGCGCTGATCAAAGAAACGGGCGTTGAAACGCCGATTGCGGTGAAAATTGCACCGGATTTGGATGAAGCCCAATTGGATTTTATTGTGGAAGCGCTGTTAGGATCGGGCATGGATGCGGTGATCGCCACCAATACCACCCTCGATCGTACTGCAGTTGCGGGACATCCCCGGGCCGGGGAGGCGGGCGGTTTGAGTGGTGCGCCGGTTCGTCAGCGTTCAACCGAAATTATTAAAGGTTTGTCCAAGCGGCTTGACGGCAAGATGCCGATTATTGGCGTGGGGGGGATCTTTTCAGCGGATGATGCCCGGGAGAAGTTGGATGCCGGTGCCAGTTTGGTGCAGGTTTACTCCGGATTAATCTACCGGGGACCGGGCCTGATCTCCGAAATCGTCAACGGATTGTAACCATGAACAATCCCATTCCATTTAAAGAAAGGGATTCGTTTTGGCATGAGAAAATCCAGTTTTTGCAAGGGAAATGGCCCTCCTTTGTTTTTGGTTTCAGCAGAGGGGCCGCGCTGCCCATCTTCAAGTTTTCCCGTACCACCCGACAGGAATTGGAGCCCTACCTCATCTATTTGATGGAAAACGGTTACCGGACTTTGCGTTCGGCTGAAATGGAAGAACTGCTGGAGGGGAAACGAAAGCCGGATCCCAAAGAAGTGGTGCTTTGTTTTGACCATGCCTGGGCGAGCTTATGGACAGTGGTGGCTCCCTTATTGGAACGTTATGGGTTTTGTGGGATTACCTACGCCATTCCCGGAAGAATCCCTGAACTGCCCGCGCTCCGTCCGGTTTGGGGGCAACCCGGGCATGATCCGGATGTGGACCACACTCAAAATCCTTTCTGTTCCTGGGGAGAATTGCTGGCTTTGCAAAAGAGTGGGCGGATCGATGTGCAATCGAACAGTTGGTCACACGGCCTGATTTTTTCCCATGAGAAGTTCCTGCGGCTCATTCAACCGGAAACCTTTCTTCCGCCTTTGAATTGGCCTTTGCTCAATGAGAGCGGTGAGCCATTGAAAACCCTATCCAGCCGTCATGTCTTCCATCCCTTGCTGCCGGTTCGGTCCCGCTTAAGTGACGGGCTGCGGCATGATGTGGATCCCATCGTGGTGAAAGCCATCCATGATGATCCGGATGCCGCCCCGTTTCTATATCGAAAGTACTTTTTACAGGTGGAAACCGAGGCCGAGCAGCGTCAGGCCATTGCATACGAACTTTTTCAATCCCGTAAAGATTTGGAGAAACGATTGGAGGGAAAGGTTACCCAAATTTGTTTCCCCTGGGGTGTTTGCGGGAAAATTGCGGCATCCATGTTGGAAGAGAGCGGATACCGGTCCGCCATCGCGGAAAAGTCGGCCTCCAAGTTTGCCATGGCGCCCGGACAAAACCCCTATAAAATCGGCCGCTTGCCGTATCCTTTTATCCGGGCACTGCCCGGCCGGTCCCGTAAATTATATTTGAGGATACACCAGGAGCATTCCCGGCGTGCATTCAGTTGATTTCTACCCTTGAAGCGTGGGAAGGAACCCTCTATCTTGTCCTCCTATTTTAGGAGTACATTTCATGGCTAAACAATTTAATTCCAGTGCACAGAATCTCGTTTATCATTTAGAGGTCGGGGTCGGTCCCGCGATCCTGAAGGCTTCCCTGTATATATTATTTATGGGTTTGATGGCTTTGCTGTATGTTGCGACCCAGTATCATGGCTTTAACAGTCCCAAAGCGATGGATCAGGCCCAGTTGGCTCGTAGTTTTTCGGAATCCGGTAGATTGCATACCCGGGTGATCCGCCCCGGCGACATTTATTATTTAGAGCAACATGGCAAATTAACCCAACAAGCGGATATGCCGCTTATGGTGGGGCAACCTGATTTGGTGAATGCGCCGGTTTACCCTGTTTTGTTGGGGACGGTATTCAAAGTGTTCGGCACACAATTCCCGCAAGCGACGGGGACCCGTTATGTGCCGGAACAATGGGTTATCATTCCTTTGAACCTTTTGTTTTGTTTCTTCAGCGGGCTGTTTGTGTATTTGCTGGGGCGCCAATTGTTCAGTCCGCGGGTGGCATTTACTTCGGTCACCATCTTTTTATTAACGGGTCAGCTTTGGGCCGGTGCGATCTCGGGCACCGAAATTTCTTTTGCGTTGCTTTGCTACAGTTTTGCGATCTGGTGTTTGGTTTCAATCCTGAACGCATCGGTAAATGATGATGCCAAAGGCCTCCGTTTGTTTTTGCCCGCACTCCTGGGTGCAGGTGCATTGCTGTTACTTTTCCTGACCCGATATGGAAGTATGGTGTTGCTTCCCGGCTACATTATGGCCTTGTTCCTGGGGTTGAAAAAGAAAGCATGGATTCCGGTTGGGATGGTTATACTGGTGGTTTTGATCGGGATGAGTCCTTGGATTCTCCGGAACATATCTGTTTCGGGCAGTCCTTTCGGGTTGGCACCCCATTATGCCGTTCAAGGGGAGTCCCAGGATTATTTTATGCGCAGCTATGGCGACGTGAATAATGAAAATGCAACTGTGATCCGCGGATTGATTGTGCGGGTGCTGGGGGCAACGCAAAAGGCGTTTTCGTTTACGGATATGCATTTGGGATCGGGAATTGCGTTATGTCTTTTCGTCGTGACCTACTTTTACAGCTTCCAGCGAACCCCGGTGAAGATTCTCCGCTGGCTCATTCTGGTTTCCTATTTATGCCTAATTTTGGCCGCCGGGATTTTCGGACACAACCAGTTCGAAGTGGCGCATGTCATGTTCCCGCTCATCATTTTATATGGAACCGCATTCTTTTATCTGTTGTTGGACCGTATGCAAATCACAGTTCAAATTGTGAGTTTGGGTATTATTTCTTTTTTTGTTTTCCTCCAGGCTTTGCCTCTGTTGGTTACGCTGATGCCGCCCAAACCTTCCAGCTACCCGCCGTATTTGGCCCGGGAAATTTCTTTGATTACATCTCCATTTGAACCCACTGAATTGGTGAGTTCAGATATGCCCTGGGCGACCGCCTGGTATGGAGGTCAACTCTCGTTGTATCTCCCGCTGACGGTGGATCAATTTTTTGAAATGAATGACCGTCTGCAACCGGTCAAGGGATTGTATTTAACCATGCTGACCCGTGATTTGCCTTACCAATCCAATTTGGTGAGAGGGAATTACATTAGTTGGAAACCGATTATGGATCTGAATCCTTTGCCCCGAGGATGGCCTCTCCGGGTTGGCTTTCCCATTAGTGGAGGCAACTCGGTTATTCTTTCAGATCAGAACCGCTGGCAAAACAAGTAGAAATGAAACGGGTAGAAAGAGCCGCGATTGTGGATGCGCGGTTGCAGGAATTATATCCTGATCCTCCGATTCCATTGGATCATCAGGATACGTATACGCTCCTGATTGCGGTGCTGCTCTCGGCACAATGCACGGATATCCGGGTGAACCAAGTGACGCCCGCCTTGTTTGAATTGGCGTCCACACCGGATAAGATGATGAATGTGCCGGTTGAAAAAATCCGTGAGATCATTCGCCCCTGCGGGCTTTCCCCGAGAAAATCAAAAGCCATTTCTGAGCTGTCAAAAATCCTCATGGCAAAACATCAAGGGGAGGTTCCAGAAGATTTCGCGCAATTGGAAGCACTACCCGGCGTGGGGCATAAAACCGCATCTGTGGTGATGTCCCAGGGTTTTGGCCACCCTGCATTTCCGGTGGATACCCATATTCACCGCTTGGCGCAACGCTGGGGCTTAAGCAATGGCAAGAATGTGGTTCAGACCGAAAAAGATTTAAAAAAGTTGTTTCCGGAGTCCAGGTGGAATGCCCTGCATCTACAGATTATTTATTACGGAAGGGAACACTGCACAGCCCGGGGCTGTGATGGTCGGGTGTGTGGGATCTGTCGGGAATTGTATCCGAACCGGAAATCTCCTGTGATCTGGAACAAAGCCTGATCCTCGCTTTTTGATTATCCGTTGGCACCGGATGGATAGGAAACGTAATTACGCTTAGCGCATTAAGGTTAATATAAACAGGGCGAAATTTGTTCACTCTTTTTTTGATTTTTTCTCTTGGTATGAAGTTATCAACAGGTCTATATTGTGTGGCGTGCATCCATATACCTACCACATATTGTGGTATTTACTGAATTATCACACGTCTCAAATATAACTTCCATCCCCCACGACTATGACTCAAGCCACTACTTCTGCCCCGAAAACCGCTTCCAAACTCCAATTTAACCGTTGTTTCAGTACTCAGGGCATTAGTCCTTTTGATCAGGTACAATGGCAAAAACGTACCGCTTCCATTTCGGATGACAAAGGGGGCGTCTTGTTTGAACAAAAAGATGTGGAAGTACCTGAAAGCTGGTCTATGCTTGCGACCAATGTGGTGGCTTCAAAATATTTTTATGGAAAAGTGGGAACGGCGGAGCGTGAATTTTCTGTCAGACAATTGATCCACCGGGTGACCCGCAGCATCGCGGATTGGGGACTCAAAGACGGCTATTTTGAGAGCAAAAAAGATGCGGAATTGTTTTATGAAGAGTTGTCATGGTTGTGTGTGAATCAGTTTGGTGCTTTCAATTCTCCGGTGTGGTTTAATTGCGGGTTGTATCATGAATACAAAGTGGGTGTGGGCAGTGGAGAAGGCAGCTATTATTGGGATCCGGAAGAAGAAAAAATCAAACGGGCCAATACCCAGTACGAATATCCACAGTGTTCGGCTTGTTTCATTCAGTCTGTCGATGACACCATGGACAGTATTATGGCGCTGGCACAGAGCGAGGCGATGTTATTCAAATTCGGCAGTGGGACCGGAACGGATTTAACCCCGATCCGTTCCTCGAAAGAAACCATGAGCGGTGGGGGAACTCCCAGCGGTCCCTTGAGTTTCCTGCGGGTCTACGACTCGGTAGCCTCGGTGGTGAAAAGTGGCGGCAAAACCCGTCGGGCGGCCAAGATGAACACTTTAAAAATTCATCACCCGGATATTTTAGAATTCATTCAGGCCAAAACCAAAGAAGAACAAAAAGCGTGGGCATTGATTGAAGAGGGATACAGTGGCGATTTTAATGGCGATGCCTACGGATCCGTTTGTTTCCAGAATGAGAATCTCAGTATCCGGGTAACAGATGCCTTTATGCAGGCTGTCATTGATGACAAAGACTGGACCACCACTTGGGTGACGGATCCCACAAAATCCGGACCGACCTATCCCGCCCGTGAATTACTGAATGCCATGGCGAAAGGCACCTGGATTTGCGGAGATCCCGGGGTTCAATACGAAGACACCATTCAACGTTGGCATACCTGTCCGGAATCCGGGCCGATCAATGCCAGTAACCCTTGTTCGGAATACATGTTTCTGGATGATACCGCCTGCAACCTGGCTTCTTTGAACCTTATGAAATTCCTGGACAGTGAAGGGAATTTTGATGTGGCACGTTTTAAATCCGCGGTGGATATTTTTATTACCGCCCAGGATATTCTGGTAGACAATGCCAGTTATCCCACCGAACAAATTGCGGCCAACAGCCATCGCTACCGTACCCTCGGTTTGGGATATGCAAACCTGGGCGCGCTGCTGATGGGCAAAGGCCACAGTTACGATTCCAATGAGGGCCGGAGCATGGCCGGAGCGATTACCGCAGTGATGCATCTGGAAGCTTTCTGTCAGTCTGCACGTATTTCCAATGCATTGGGCAGTTTTGATGGATATGCGGAAAACAAAGAACAGATGCTGGGCGTGGTGCAGCAACATGCGGATGCGATTGCGGGGATTGGCGATGGCTGTCCTCCTCATTTACTTGAAGCCGCCGAAGACTTGGGAGATCAGGTTCTCCAACTCGGTAAAGATCATGGTTTCCGTAATGCTCAAGTCACGGTGTTGGCGCCTACCGGTACCATTGGATTTCTCATGGATTGTGATACCACCGGTATTGAACCGGATATCGCTTTGGTGAAATACAAGATGCTTGCAGGTGGCGGGATGTTGAAGATTGTTAATCAGACCGTTCCCATGGCCTTGAAACAACTGGGCTATACCCTGGATGAAACCAATGAAATCGTTTCGTACATTGATGCCAATGACACCATCGAAGGCGCACCCCATTTAGATGATGAAGACTTAAAAGTTTTTGACTGTGCGTTTGAAGCACGGAACGGCACCCGGAGTTTGTCTTATCAGTCCCACTTACGGATGATGGCCGCCGCCCAGCCCTTCCTTTCCGGTGCGATCAGTAAAACCGTAAACATGCCGAAAACGGCCACGGTTGAAGAGATTGCAAAAACCTACATTGAGGGATGGAAATTGGGATTAAAAGCGGTGGCAATTTACCGCGATGGCAGCAAACGCAGTCAGCCCGTAAACTCCGGAAGCACGGAGGAGAAAAAAGCCGTAACCGAAGCGGCGGGCCCCCGTCGTATGCGCTTGGAGGATACCCGTCAGTCCATCACCCATAAATTTGAAGTGGCCGGACACGAAGGGTATCTCACCGTTGGGCTTTATCCCGACGGCACCCCGGGTGAATTGTTTATCATCATGGCCAAAGAGGGCAGTACAGTTGGAGGATTGATGGATGCCTTTGGAACGGCTGTCAGTATGTGCTTGCAGTACGGGGTCCCGGTGGAAGCATTGAACCGTAAGTTTATGCACGCCCGCTTTGAGCCCAGTGGATTTTCCAAAAACCCGGATATACCCATGGCCAAAAGTTTGATCGATTATATTTTCCGCTGGATGCACATCACCTTCGTGGAAAACAAACCGGTATTGGCGTCACCTGTAGCTCCGGAACCGGAAGCCGTGGATCCCGTCACTACAGATAACACCCAAAGTACCGAACGGGTGGATAGCCAGTTCGAGCACTTTATGGACGATGCTCCCGCCTGTGATATTTGTGGAAGTATTACGGTTCGCAATGGCGCCTGTTACAAGTGTTTCAATTGCGGAAACTCCATGGGCTGTTCGTAAACGCCATCTGTCATTGGTCATTTGGTTGTCATTCGTCATTGGGGATTATAGCCCCCAATGACAAATGGCCGATGACTCTCTTATGTTAGTTCCTGGGCTTGTTTTACGCAATCAGAGACGGAAACGCCCCCATAGCTGCTGCCGCTAAAATGAAGATTTCCGAGTGCATTTGCCTGGGTTTTGATTTCTTTAACCCAATCCAGATGTCCTAATTGATAACCGGGATTGCCGTTGGGCCAGCGTTGCAGCCAATAGGCTAAAGGCTGCTCAGGGATAAAGGGGCAAATTTTTCTTAAGGCGGCAAGCGCCGGATCAATGAGCTCCGCATCCTCTCCGGAAAGAATTTTGGTTTTTGAATCCGGTCCCCCCAGAAAAAGTCGGCATACAAAGCGGTCTTTGCTTTCGCGGTGTTGAAACTTATTTCCGGTCCAAGTGCAACCCACCAGAATGGAGCTGAGGGGATGCGCCGACATGAATCCGAAACCTGTGGGGAGGGTTTTAAGATCTTTTCGATCAAAAACCAGCGAAAGGGTGGCGGAACTAGAGCTTTGTTGCTGACCCAACAAACGACTTAAATTTTTGTCGACCTCGCTGAAAAGCGGCGCGGCTTGACGGGCGGGCAGGGCAATGACCAACTGATCAAATTCTTCTCCGTCTACTGACCAACCGGAAGGTGTTTTTAGTATGCTTTTTACCAGATGTTGGGGGCGCAAATATCCATCCAGCTTGGCGGCCAAAGTGTCGGGTAAAATTTGCATACCCGATTTGAGGGAGGTGAAAAGAGAGGGGGCTGTTCCGGCTTTGGTTCGTTTCTGGGCATCCCGCATCATGGAGGACATGCCTTTGACCAGTGAACCGTGTTTCTTTTCCAGTCCCTGAAGACGGGGAAAGGTGGCCGACATACTCATGTCTTCCGGATCTCCGCCGTAAATTCCGCCCAGCAAGGGGCCGGCCAGACGGTCGAGGGTTTGTTGACCAAAATGGCGCCGGGTGAAATCCGCCAGACTTTCATCCCCTTCGGGAGCGCGGTGCTTGAGAAAGGGTTCCATCAACATACGGGCTTTTCCAAGAGGAGAGAGCAAGGGGGTGGTTAGAATGGGAGTGACTTTCTGGGGAATGAATAATTTGCATCCTGCGGGGAAGGGGTGAAGTCGCTGATTATGTAAAATCGAAAAGGAGCGTTGGGCATCATTGGAAGGTAACAATTCTTCTGCCAGTCCCAATTCGCGACACAACTGAAGCGCCCAGGGTTTTTCCGTGAGGAGAGAGTCGGGTCCGCCTTCCAGGAGGCATCCTTCCATACGTTTGCTGACCATTTTTCCACCCCAATGATCCGAGGCTTCAAATACGGTGGGAGTATGGCCGGCTTCTTTGAGAAACCAAGCTGCAGAGAGTCCGGCAATTCCGCCGCCGATAATAGCTGTTTTGGGAGATGACATGCGCTCTGACATACTCCATCCAATGTCTTTCCTCCAGTGGCAACTCGAGGAATTTTCACCAAGTGTTCGGTAAAATTTCATCTGGATGTTAATGAAACGGTTCGATGAAATGGGAGGTACATTTGCATTGAGGTTTGATGAAAGTCTCAATACAATTTTCAGAATTATCTCGAAGGTTGGATGTTTTATTCAACCAAACATGGGTTTTATGCAACTTTGAAAATGATTAGAACTGTCATTCTACAATTATCCGGAATCGGTCTGGCAATAGCTTTGCTCATGATCTGGATGTTGATGACCTTAGGTGAGGGTTCGGATTCAGTTGAAACGGCTGAGAGCGCTTTCCCGGATGTAACAACGGAAGTTACAAAATAAACGGCCAATTTGGAAACGGTCCAACATGTCAGGGAAACCGTAGAACCTTCGGGTATCGGGCAACCTGTACGCACAGTACCCGGCCGCTCTGAATGAACGTAAGGTCGACCTGTTCCGGAAGCTGAATTTTACACAGCAGAAAATACGGTAATAAATATTAATAGTTTAAAGCAATAAGAGCGATTGCTCAGGCTTGACTCTCAGTTGAATTTAAGCATGTTATAAACTTTTGACCTTTTGCATTTATCGCTTTGCGATTTATACCCAAAAGGATTTTCGTTTCCGCAGCTTAACTTCTACAGGCACTAGATGTATCCTCCATTTTTGATCTCATTTTTCGGTTTATTTCTCTCCATCGGATTTAGTGCACTCTACCTGTTGTTTGGCTATCGAATTTGGCGATTTCTGATGACGTTGAATGGAATCGGTTTGGGCATAAATTTCGGTTTAGCTTTGGCTAGTTTTTTTGAAAATATGTATATCACCGCGGTTGCGGTATTGGTGTTAGTCGGAATTTTCGGGAATTTATTTTATTACGGCTATCGGGTGCTCTCTGTTTTGGGTTGTGCCATCACTGCGGGCCTTTTGTTTTTTATAGCGTTGCAACCCGTTTCAACGCAAGCTGCAGCGGGTGCCGGGCTCGTTTCTTTCTTTCTGGCTGCATTTTTAACCTACAAATTCTTTAGGCCCTGCCTCATTTTATGGAGCGCTTTAGGGGGGGCTGTGAGCATTGCGTCTTCGATTATGATGCTTTTAATCATCAAGGGTGCGGCTTCAGGAAATTCTGGTGATCCCTTTGAGTCTCTGTTGAAGGAAAACATGACTTTCACCCTGGGATTAGGCCTGATTCTCTTTTTGGTCGGCGTCATTTTTCAGTTTAGAAACTCTGAAGAAATGGAATAAGTATGAGGGATAAAATGAACACCAAACATTCAATCGATCACAGCGGGTCCGTTGATTTTGAAGGCCTAAGGGTTTAATTCATGCACACATCTTTAGATTGGATTCCCTGTTTTGTTCGTCAAACGCTCGATGCCTGCCGAAGAAGCTCCGACGATCCCGCCATCCACGAGCAGGTGCTCCGTGAAGTACTGCAATGGATCAGTGAAATGGATTTGTCACTCTCTCCCCCGGCGCTTGCACAACGGATTCACCGCCGCCTTCGGGAGATCACCGGAGATGAGAATCCCTATGAAAAAGATAAAGCGGCTCATAATCAGTTGGCCCTTGGATTCCTTCCCCCATTGGAGAAAAAAGTTCAGGCCTCCGGTGATCCATTGATCGAAGCCACTCAACTCGCGATCGCCGGGAACATCATTGATCTCGGGGCCAAAAGCGGCCTGAGTGAAAGCGATGTGCTGGCAGCTTTGGAACATGCGGCAAATGTGGATTTGACCGGTGATTTGGATGCCTATCGTGCGGCCGTGTCTTCTGCCAAACGGATTCTTTATTTGGCAGACAACGCAGGCGAAATCATTTTCGACCGTCTATTGATTGAACAACTGGGAGAAGGGCGGGTGACCGTTGCCGTCCGGGGGCAGCCCATCATTAATGATGCGACCCGTATCGATGCACAGACTGCGGGCCTCGACCGGATTGCGACCGTCATTGACAACGGTTCGGATGCGCCCGGCACCCTTTTGGCAGAATGCAGTGAAAGCTTTCAGCGCTGTTTCGATGAGGCGGACCTGATCATTTCCAAAGGGCAGGGGAATTATGAGAGTCTCAGCGGATGCTCTCATTCCAACATCTTTTTCCTGTTTAAAGTAAAATGTCCGGTGGTGGCCGAAAGCGCACAAATTCCATTGGGAAGCCACGCACTTCTCCAGAATCAGCAGGTGTTGTAGCCTGGTCATCATTACGGGTTGCTGGACCGCACCTGCCCGAGCTGTCGCTCGCGACGGTCCGGGGGACGCGGGCCCTCCGTATACGTGGACCGACTCCGTCCCGGAGTCTTCACACATTCAGCTTGAACATTCGGCGTTCTTGGGGCAGGGTGCGCCCTCGAATTTATTGATCAAAAGGAAAATTATGCGCTGGTCCCAATTGTTGATTCCCACTTTAAAAGAAACCCCGCAAGATGCGGAAATTATCTCCCATCAGCTGATGCTTCGGGCGGGCCTCATCCGCCGTCTGGGCAGCGGGTTATACAATTACCTGCCTTTGGGCGTCCGCTCTTTGCGGAAGGTTCAAAACATTGTGCGCGAAGAAATGGACCGGGCCGGGGCCCAGGAAGTGTTGATGCCGGCCATGCATCCCAAAGAAATCTGGGAAAAATCCGGCCGCTATGAAACCCTGAAAAACGGCATGTTCCGGGTGATCGACCGCCAAAACCGCGAGATGGTGCTGGGCCCGACACACGAAGAGATCATCACCGATCTGGTTTCCCGGGAAATTACATCCTACAAGCAGTTGCCCTGCAACTTTTATCAGATTCAAACCAAATACCGCGATGAAATCCGTCCGCGCTTTGGTTTGATGCGCTGTAAAGAGTTTATCATGAAAGACGCGTACAGCTTCGATGTGAGCTCGGAAGCGGCGGATGAAAGTTACAAGAAAATGTACGACGCCTATGTGCGGATCTTCAAACGTTGTGGGCTTCATGCCATGGCCGTGGATGCGGATACCGGCGATATGGGCGGCTCTTCTTCCCATGAATTTATGATTCCCTGTGAAGCGGGTGAAGATGCGATTTTGGAAGCGGATGACGGATCATACGCCGCCAATCTCGAGCGGGCGGAAGGTTTCTGCGATCTCCCTATGGAGTTTCCCGGAGCTGAATTGGCACTCGAAAAAGTGGAAACCCCCAATGCGGGTAAAATCGAAGATGTGGCCAAGTTGCTTGAAATCGAAACCCGTCAATTGGTGAAAACCCTGATTTATGTGGCGGATGAAAAACCGGTGGCCGTGCTGTTGCCGGGCAACCGGGATGTCAATGATATCAAACTCAACAAGATCTTACCGGGTGCAGAACTTGCAGATCCGGAAGTTATTCAAAAAGTCACGGGTGCGGATGTGGGCTTTGCCGGACCGGTGGGATTGGAAATTCCGATTTATGTGGACCGTAGTTTGAAAGGATTGAAGGGAGGCGTAACCGGTGCGAATGAAACCGACATACACCTGAAAAACTTTGATTTGGAACGGGACACCGGTATCACTGAATTTGTGGATGTGGCTTTGGCTTACGCCGGGGATTTGGCTCCGAATGGCAAAGGTCGTCTGGTGGAAAAACGCGGGGTCGAAGTCGGACACGTATTTAAATTAGGTACCAAATACTCCGAAGCACTGGGTGCCAACTTCCTGGACGAGAATGGCAAAAGTCATCCTGCCGTGATGGGATGTTACGGCATCGGCGTCAGCCGCACCCTGCAGGCGGTGATCGAGCAGTCCAATGACAAATTCGGCATTATCTGGCCGATTTCCGTCGCTCCTTTCGAACTGTTGATCACGGTACTGAGTCCCAAAGATGAAGTTTGCATGCAACATGCGCAGGACATCAAAACCATCCTTGAAGCCCAGGGCGTGGATGTGTTGATGGATGACCGTATTGAGCGGCCCGGATTTAAATTCAAGGATGCCGATTTGCTGGGACTGCCTTTGCGTCTTACCATTGGTGAACGTGGATTGGCCAAGGGAGAAGTTGAACTCAAAGCCCGTACCGACAAAGATTTTGAAGCGGTGCCGGTTGCGGAAGCCGCGGTGAAAGTTTTCGAAAAGATCACCGCCATGCGGGAGGCACTGTAATGCCACCGGTACTCATTCATCCTTCAATTCTCGCGGCTGACATTGGACACTTGTATGATGCCTGTGTGCGGGTAGAACAGGCCGGAGCAGATGCAGTGCATATTGACCTCATGGACGGGGTTTTTGTTCCCAACATGAGCTTTAGCCCGGCGGTGGTGGCGATGGCCCGTAAAGCGGTGAGTATCCCTTTAAATGTACACCTGATGATGATTCGTCCGGATCAGTATGTGGATGCCTTTTGTGATGCGGGCGCGAGTTCTTTGCTGGTGCATATTGAACCGGAATATGATCATGCGGAAACGCTTAAACGGATCAGGGACAAAGGGGTGAAACCCGGAATTGTGCTCAATCCCAATACAGAACTTTCCGCCATTGAATCGGTATTGTCTTTGGTGGACGAAGTGTTGTTTATGACCGTTTTCCCCGGCTTCGGCGGACAGTCCTTTTTGTCAGAACCTTTAAGCCGCATAAAAGAACTACGTCAGGCCTGTCCCGACTTGGACATTTCCGTGGATGGCGGACTCAATCGGGAAACCTGTAAAACCTGTTTTGATCACGGCGCCAACATGTTCGATATCGGCTCTTCGATGTTTAATCCCGAAGATATGGGCGAAGAAGTTCGCATCATGCGGGAGTTGCTTTCTTAAAACGGAGAGGGGGCGCCTCGCCCCCACAATTTTATAGATGGACATGGGGGCGGGGGCGCCCCCGGTCCGATTTATAATCAGGTCCGCCAGGGCAGGAGTGCCCGCGCTCCGTAGTTTTAACCGGCGGCGGGCAATACACCCAGGCTGAATACCAGTACGAACAGCGCGACGGTTTCCACCATCCCGATGGTCATCAGATACAGACCGAAACCTTTGCCGGTTTCACCCAGAGAATCCGCACCGGCGGCGCCGGCTTTTCCCTGAAGGATTGCGGAGGCGGCCATGCCGATACCGGCGAGAGCACCGCCCCATAGAAACAACGGCCACTGTCCGGCCAAGTCGGGATTGGCGGCCAAATCGGCAATACTGTTCATAAGGATCATGCTGTAAATGATCTGGGAAAGCGGCGCACCCACGAAAATAACCAGCAGGAAACTGGCGGGGCGGTCTTGGAGAAATGCACGTTTCCAGGCGCCGACAGCTGCCAATCCGGCAGTTCCCGATCCGATTGCGGATCCAACTGCGGCTATACTAAGTGCTGCGATACCGCCGAGGCGGCCTAAAGCTTCCATTGTTTGTGCGTCCATAATATTGTCCTTGGTGTTATATAATTTGTTGAGAGTTTAAGTTCGTTTTTTGAAAGGTGCGTAGGGAATTCCACTCCAGGTGAGCCCGAGGTGGGAGGCAAATTCGAGGGTGTTCAGGCGGATGCCGTGGACCATAACGCCCATGCCGGCCAGAATGAAGTTGAGGGCATGTCCGAGGATCAAAATGACCATCATAATGCCGTTGGCAATCCAGTTGCGTTCGTCACTGCCCCCGAGGATCATGCTGTTGAAGCTGGAGGCCAGCGCAAAGGTGGCCATTCCCACGGCATAGAGCCGGACATAACTGACCACATCCACAAAATTATTCACGAAGGAGAGGGGAAGCATCATATGATCCACCCACTGTTCTTTGAACGCTTTGGGCGGGGTCATGAAAATCACAATCAAAGCCGCACTCACCATAAACAGCGGTCCGATAAAGGAGGGAAGACTTTCCCAACCCAAAACCATTTGACCGGTGACGGCATACATGGTCCAGGTACTGCCGATCCATCCAAGTTCCGCGAGCGCCTGCAGACTTTTCCGTTTGTTCCACAAATTCCAAAGGTGGGCCAGCGTCAAATGTCCGGCCCCCATCAGGAAACAAACATTCATCACCGGTTTGGGATCTGACATGTCGGCCAAAGCGGGGATTTTCAGTGCATCCAGGAAAGGGGGTAGCTGGGAGATGCCGAATATATTTGCGGTGAGCAGACCCCAGATAACCGTGGCGCCCCCCATCAGATAAAGCAAGTTGGCAAACTTCCCTCGGGTGGCCGGTTTAAACAGATTCAATCCCAGAACGGTGAGTAATAACAGAAATCCATATCCTGCATCGCCGATAATCATACCGGAGAAGATTGAGAGAAAGACCAGAAAACTCCAGCCGACGTCCACTTCGTTGTAGCCGGGGGTGACCCCAAGGAAAGAGAACACGGGTTGAATCCAACTTACAAAGGCATTTTGTTTGAGCAGTGTCGGGGTGGGGTCTTCCACTCCCGGTTCACGGACCTGTAGCGCGGCTCCCCACTGGGCGGCTTTGCTTTCTAATTCCGGCAATTGTTCCGTGGGAATAAATCCTTCAATCCATGCCAATTCGTTTTCATCTCCCATTCCGGCCTGGGCTTTGAGAAAATCCAATTCGTCGGCTTTAGCATCCGTAAAAGTTTTTAATGCAGGCAAGGCGCCGGCTGCCGCATTTAATTCTTCTTCTGCGGCTTTTTGAATGGAAGTGAGATGGCTGCGGATCTCTTGTATCCGCTGGGGGCCTCGCTGCGGCATGCTCAGGGGAGCGGTGTCCACCTCTGCCAATGATTCCATACCGACGGCAACCCCAAAACCCGGATCGGCGGTGAGCCAAACCGTGTTTTCGGGTAAATCGACCGGAGAAACCGCGGCGCGGTAAAAGGCAATGTTCAATCCCCGCGCTTGCAGGGCTTTTAAGGTTTCCGGTTGAATGTTTCCGAAAGGCGCCCAGGCATGTTCTTCTTTGATTAATTTCTGATCCAGATCTTTGATCCGTTTCAAGGACTGATAGAGACGCTGGCAGTGGGGAATCAAAACTTCCGGATCTGATTCGGAAGCTTCGTTGGCCGGTTCTTCAATTCGCTCCAGTTTTTGAATTAACTGTTGAAGTTCTTTTAATTCTTCGCTGCGCTCTTCAATCCCGTGATTGTCATTAGGCATGAGTTTAAGGTGCATGCCCGCAAAGTCCCGCAGAGATTCAAGCAGGGCGGAAGCATCTTCCGCGCGGCTGATTAAAGTGGCATGGGTCATGGGCGTAATCATGCGGCGGCCTCATTTTTCTTTTTGGCCAATTTGCCACGGGCCACCCCGGCCACTTGTTCGTCACCCAGGGTAATACGGATGATGCGGATATTATCTTTGGCTTCCGGAATTTTCACTTTTTCGAACAGGTTCACCCGCTGACTGGTGGTGCGAAGTTCAGCTTCAATCAGTGCTTCCTGCTGTTGCAAAATTTCCAGTTTCACCGAAGTGGTGACTTCGTGTTTTAATGCGGCCAAGCCATCGTCGATCCAAACCGGTTTTTCAAATCGGTCCGGACAGTTTTCTTCAATGTCAAAATTTTCCAATACCGGCACATCCACCCCGGCAATGTGTTGTTCGCCGATTTCGAGTTTTTTCACCGTTATCCAATCCGCCAGGGGCAGGGGCTCCGCGAACAGGGCCATCCAGGACTGACGTTCCCGTTGCACTTTCTTTAATTCCGCCTCCATGTCTTCCCGTTGAATTTCCACCTGACGCAATTCAGATTGCAACTGCTGCTTCTTGAGTTGCAGGGTCGGCAGATAGCGCTGAAACCGTTTGAGGGAATCGCGCTGGACTCTGAGTTCTGATTTGGTTCTTTTTAGGGGCATGACAGATAGCGAAAGGGTAATAGCAAATGGCGGAGTCTAATTTTTCGGCCAGAATTCTTGGATGAGCTCGGTGGGCATTCCGCATTCGTCTGATTCAAAGCATTCTTTCAGGATTTCCCAGCAGGTATCCAGGGCGTCTTCCAAGTGAAGGGTGACCCGAAGATCCATCAGTTTGTCTTCAAACAGTCCGCCGAATTTCACCAGCTTGCTGTCGTATTCGGTCATCCGGAAACCCATAGAGCGTTTCTCTTCGGTTGAGCGGAAGGCCGCATACAACTGAATCATCCGGTCCATGATTTTCCGATGGTCGGCGCGGGTGTCGTCATTCACAAACTGTTTGAGTCGGCTGAGACTTCCGAAAGGCTCAATACGGCCGTTGCGCAGGTAAAACTGACCTTCCGTAATATATCCGGTATTGTCGGGCACGGGATGGGTGACGTCATCTCCCGGCATGGTGGTTGCCGCCAGAATGGTAATGGATCCTGCGGTTTCAAAATCGACCGCTTTTTCATAGCGGGCTGCCAACTGAGAATATAAATCACCGGGATACCCCCGGTTGGAAGGAATCTTCTCCATGGTAATGGCGATTTCCTTCATGGCATCCGCGTAGTTGGTCATGTCGGTGAGCAGAACCAAAACCTCTTTATTCTCGAGCGCAAATTTTTCGGCTACAGCCAAACAGAGGTCGGGAACAAACAAACATTCCACTGTAGGGTCGGCAGCGGTATGTACATACATCACAGTACGACTGAGTGATCCTGCTTCTTCGAGCGTTTCGCGGAAGAAAAGGTAATCATCGTATTTAAGTCCCATGCCTCCGAGGATGATCACATCCACTTCCGCCTGCAGGGCGATACGTGCCAGCAAAGGGTTGTAGGGTTCACCGGCGACGGAGAAAATGGGGAGCTTCTGGGATTGGACCAGGGTGTTGAACACATCGATCATGGGAATCCCGGTCCGCACCATTTTGCGGGGGATAATACGTTGGGAAGGATTGACCGAAGGACCCGCAACACCTACCGGAGCGGCATCCAATTCCGGACGGTTGTCACGGGGAACACCACTGCCGTCAAAAATACGTCCCAGGAGATCATCGGAAAAGGGAACGGTGAGGCCATGTCCGAGGAAGCGGACGGTGGCATCGGTGGGTACGCCCCGGCTTCCGCTGAAGATCTGCAGGTAGACCTGTTCACCATCCAGCTGAATCACCTGGGCGAGGGAGCTTTCATCTCCAAAGGAAACTTCGGCCAAATCGCCGTAGCCCACGTCTTTGGCGCGGAGCATCAGAACGTTACCGACAATATTTTCAATTCCGTGATAAAGGGTATGCATGATTATTTCTCCTCCCCGGTGCTGCGACAGGCTTCGACCGCCGCCAGCAATTTTTCTTCTGCGGTTTTAAATTCAGGACTTTCCATGGGAATACGGTTCCAGTCTTTTGCGATCTGTTGCCAACGCAGGAATTCCTGACGGGCATTGTCCCGGGTTTTAAACGTTAAAGGGGTGGTCAGAATCTGATGAATGATACTGAACACATGGGTTTGACGTTCAGCGGATGAGGCACCGTCCACATCGTGGAAGGCGTCCTGCTGCAGATAAACTTCATCCAGAAATTCCGCTTTGAGGTACATCACAAAATCGGGCATGGCGGTCCCTTCTTCACCCACCACTTTCATCATCTGTTCCACATCCCGGCCTTCGCGGAGTCCGCGACGGGTTTGATCCAGTTTTTCAGGATCCACCAGACTGGGATATTTACTCCAACTTTCCAGCGGGTCGATCGAAGGATAACGGCGTTGATCCGAACGTTCACGGCTCAGACCGTGGAATGCACCCACCACTTTTAAAGTACTTTGGGTAACGGGTTCTTCAAAATTTCCGCCCGCCGGAGAAACCGTTCCACCAATGGTAACTGATCCAATGGTGCCGTCTTTGAGGCGAACCAGTCCGGCACGTTCGTAGAAATTGGCAATCACAGTTTCCAGATAGGCGGGGAAAGCTTCCTCACCGGGAATCTCTTCCAGACGTCCGGAAAGTTCGCGCAGCGCCTGGGCCCAACGGGAAGTGGAATCCGCCAGCATCAAAACATTGAGTCCCATTTGACGGTAATATTCGGCAATGGTCACTCCGGTGTAAACCGACGCTTCACGGGAAGCTACCGGCATGGAAGAAGTGTTACAAATGATCAGCGTACGTTCCATCAGGGATTTGCCGGTGCGCGGATCTTCCAGTTCGGGGAATTCCCGAAGGGTTTCCACCACTTCACCCGCACGTTCACCGCAGGCGGCGACGATCACGATATCCACGTCGGCCCGGCGACTGGTGATTTGTTGGAGAACGGTTTTACCCGCTCCGAAAGGTCCGGGAATACAATAGGTTCCGCCTTTGGCCACCGGGAAAAAGGTGTCGAGGATTCGCACCTGGGTGGTCATGTTTTCGGTGGGGCGTAAGCGTTCGTCAAAAGCGGTGATCGCTTTTTTAACCGGCCAGGATTGGTAGAGTTTAATGTCCCGGAGTTCACCGGCACTGTCCGCCACTTTGGCAATCACGGTGTCGACGGTGCAGGTTTGGGCTGCTGAAATTTCTTTAACCGTGAATTTTCCTCTCCAGTCGAAAGGCACCATGATGCGGTGGGTGAACATCCCTTCGGGCACGGTTCCCACGGATTCACCGGCTTCCACCAGGTCACCGGCTTTTACGGAAGGAGTGAAATCCCATTTGGCGGTACGGTCGAGTCCGTCAATGTATTGTCCGCGTTCCAAAAAGTAGCCGCACTGTTCGGCCAATTCGGGAAGCGGATTTTGCAGACCGTCATAGACAGATTTTAAAAGTCCCGGTCCGAGTTCAACGGACAGCAGTTCGCCGGAGAATTCAACCGGATCGCCGACTTTCAGTCCGGCGGTATCTTCGAATACCTGCAACCAGCATTGGCGGCCGCGGATCCGTACGATCTCAGCTTTGAGCTTTAAATTGTTAATCACGGCGTAACCGACTTCATTCTGCATGACCGCCTCGGGGAAGGTCACACGGATAAGGTTACCGTTTACACCGTCAATGGTGCCGGTGGAGGTGCGGGTTTTGGTTTCACTCATGCGGAAAGTTCCTGTTTGCGTAATTCCTCAAGTACAGGTGCGAGGAAGGACTGGGTATGTTCTTGAAATTGTTTAAGACCTTCCGCTTCGTTCCAAATTTCCCGGCGTTCGAGGATTTGGAGTTGCAGGGCATAGCCCAGAAGATCTTGAAGAGAGTAAGGGGCTTGACGGCGGCGGTCCTCGATCCAGTTCCACAAAGAGGCCTGTAAACCTTTTTCCCGGATTAGCGGATCGCTGGCCTGCCAGGCCTGTTGATGTTCGCCACGCAGTTGGTCGGATGCAATGTCACCGGGGGTGCCGGTGACCGTTTCCTGGGGAAGGCGCTGACGTCGTTCGTACTGGTTTTGTGCCTGCCATTCGGCTTTGGCCTGGGTCCATTCTTTCGCAAACGCGGATTTCCCTGTGGGAGGATTTGCGCACACCGCATCGAGTTCATCCAAATCAGATGAAGAAAGATGGGCACTGCATTCCCGCATAAACTCTCCGAACTTCAGAGGGCAGGGGGCTTCCAGGGACAACGCAGGAAAGCTGGACAGCAGATAAGTCCGCATGGGAATTACGCTCCGGAAGCTTCAGGACGTAACAGCGCGGCCAATTCAGGTCGCAGATTTTGGCTCAACCAATCCGCCACTGCCTGTGAAGTGAAATCCACCGCTTCGGCGGAATCTCCAAAACTTAAACTGAATCCAGCGCCGGTCTTGGCGTTCATTACCACTTCACTTCCCTGTCCGGCATCTTTCAGCAAGGCAGGAAGAAGATCTTTCAGTTTTCCGGCCAGTTCTTCACCCGCTTCGACTGAAACTTTACCGGAACCGGAAGCTGCCAGCACGGGGATGACTTGTGAGATAAGCTCTTCTGAGGACAATACCGATGCCGCCGCTTTTTCAGCCGCTACATTGATTTGCCGTGCCATCTCTGTGCGGAGTTTTAACAGTAAATCGCGGGAGGCCTGTTCAAGAGCGGTTTGTCCCCTGGAAATGCTCGCTTCCGCCTGTTTCTCGGCGTCTGCAATGATTTTTTCCGCCTGTTGGCGGGCATCTGACAAAACGTTTTCGGCTTTGGACTGGGCGTCCGCAAGGATTTGATCCCGTTCAGCCTCGGACTTTTTCAGTCCTTCGTTTTGGATTCGTTCTAAGAGGGGTTGGATAGTGTCAGTCATAGGCGTTATGTATTAGTATTGAGATTTCTTTTCTTCAATTCTTAAAATGATAAAGTTTTAACGGATACGGGTTAGAGAATGATGAGGATTAGAGAATCTCCTTTTAGAATCAGGATCTCTGTGCACACGGGGACAAGCCAAACGTTTGTTTTTAAAGCACCATTTGTGGAATGCGGCCTATAGCTAAGAGGAGTTTATAAATAAAGTTGCAGCCTTAACCGAAGCGTTGTAGCACTTTGCTTATGCACAAAACCTGGGTAAAAATTTCATTTTGGGTTCTGACACTCTTTGTGGCAGGCGGGTTCATTTTTCATTGGAAATTATTCCGAATCCCCCGTCAAAAAATAGAAGCCATTGAACAGCGGTTAAAATCGGAAGGACGGGCGATGACGCTTTCTGATCTTGCGCCGGATCCCATCCCGGAAGCGGAAAATGCCGCACCATTCTATTTGGACGCCTACCGGATCCTCGAAACGCTTAAACATGAGGAGGAAAATATTTTTGAGTGGATCCGCAAGCTGGATCAACCCACTACTGAACCCGCCATGCTCGTGCAGGTGAAAGCATTATTTGAAACCGGGGAATTTTCAGATGCAATGGAACTTCTGGATCAGGCAACCGGGATGGAGGACTGTCAGTTTGATCTCAATTATGATTCGGGTGCGAATATGTTACTTCCGCACATTACCCATATGATGAAATTGAGTGGCTTATTACGGAAACGAATTCAAATTCAAGTGGATGACGGAAATCCGGCCGGGGCAGGGGATGCATTAAAAACGTTAAACGTGCTGGCTTCCCGCTTGGATCAGGAACCTCTGCTTATTTCCCAATTGGTTCGGGTGGCAAATATCGAATTGTATAAAGATGCGTTGGCATATGTCCTGGCCCACACCGAGCCGGATGCCGCGTTTCTTGATGAGATGGATCAACAATTGGCAAAGTTGTCCCGGGATCCCTTTTCCCCCAATTGGATGGATTCGGAACGTTTATACTTTCTAAGTATTTTGAGGTCGGAGGATTTTTCTACTTACTCCGGCTATGGAAACCTCTGGGATCAACTCCCGGATGTTTGGGATACGGCAGTTTACCTTTGTCATTTGGCCACCCCGGTTTTAGATGAATTGTGTTTTTTGGAGATGATCCTGCATTTGGAAAAAGTTTATACCCAGCCTTTCTATGAAATTGATTGGGATGCTCTCGAACAAAGAATCGAAGAGATTCCTGATCCTTTTTTTCTCAGCAAGAACGCTTTTTGGAGCCCTTCCCGCAGCCAAGCAAAGCAGATCAGTGGAAAGCTGATGATTCAACAGGCGGGAATCGTGGTGGAACTTTATCGCATCCGATTGAAAAGAGAGGCCTTTCCCGAGGACCTGAGCGGCTTTGCGACTGAAACGGTTCAGGATCCTTTTAGCGGAAAGGATTTGAAATATGAAATGACCGACGACGGTTTTCGCTTATACTCTGTGGGTCCCAACCAGATAGATGACCATGGGATAAAGAACCGCAAAACCGATAAAGATGATCTGTTGTGGAGTCATCCTTATGTGGTGCAATGAAACGCCAAACGCCCGCACCCACTTCGGGGCGCAAAGATTTGATGATTTAGCTCCCGGAGCTGCGGTCGCAGGCTCCCTTGCACCGGGCTACCTGCCTTGACTCCTCCGGAGCCCTGTTAAGGATGGGTGTGAATTACCCGTGCTCCGAAGGAATACCGGCGGGTAGCCCAGGGTGAGGAGCTTGCGATCCGGCCCTGGGGAATTGTTGTCGATTATAAAGTGCACCCCGAAGTGGGTGCGGGTGTTTCCCGTAAGAAGTATGGATAGACCTTAGGGCCGTTTATGCGCATTGACTTTGAGAAAATCCAAACGCTCACGATGGATCTTCAGGCGCCGGAGGAAGTCCTCATAATCTTTTTGATCTTTCTCCAGCCATAATACTTCGGAAAGGGCGCAGATGCGGGGGAAGCCCATATATTCCACATGGCTGAAGACCGGAATATATTCACTCCAGAGTTCTCCTTGTGCGCCCATCACATGGTGACGGTTTTCTTCGGCGATTTCTTCAGGGATCGGTTCGTAAGCGTATACCACATCCACCGGAGTCATGCCC
>CAKZLZ010000172.1 GCA_937127435.1 uncultured Verrucomicrobiota bacterium
CGGAGCCGACATTCAGCTTGCCAAATCCCGCTGTGCGGTATTGTGTCAATCTGAATGCGGCTCAACACCGCACCATTGAGAATGAAAATGTCATGGCGCTACACACTTACCGGAAAACCCTTTACTGCTGAGGATCGGGAAAACGAAGAAGTCCGAATCCTCTCAAGAGATTTTCATGCAAAATGGGATCCGATTGTTTCCTGTATTGAGTGTGGGGAACCGGAAAAGGTCCTTAAACTTGAATGTCCAGAATGCGGTGGCCCCCTAGTGGTTTCTATTGGCGATACTGTGGGCCTTATTGGTCGGCGTTTGATTGCTAGATGTGTAGTTTGCAACAAAGGCCCAAGTATAAATATTGGAGATAAACTACCCCTATGTATCAATGTTCTTGGAAACGAATTTGAAACTAATTAAGATACGGAGCATGATCGACACCCATCTAATACTCTCAGCCATTTACGGCACCGAACCTCCTTCGTCGGTCCGATGCGCCAGTTGTTCTCCTGAAAATATAAATTGAAATTTTGATCCCTGCAGGGCAGGATTGATCCATGCCGGTTATTTTCGAGCAAGACGGATTTAAATTTTTCTTTTACAGTAACGACCATGAACCCATTCATGTACATGTTCGTTATTCTGGCGGGGAAGCTGTTTTTAACGTAAATGACACGATCGAACTGAGAGAATCCCATGGGCTGAAAGTAAAAGAACTATCAAAGGCGCAATCGTTGGCGGAAGCCAATCAAAAACTTATCCTGGAGAAATGGAATGAACATCTTAACCACTAATCAGATTCGGGCTACCTACTCAGAAGGATATATTTATGTGGCGATGGAAACCGGGGTTGAGATCAAGTTTCCAGTAGATAAGAACCCGAGACTTTGCGTAGGAACCCCCGCTCAATTAAACCATATCGAGATTTCTCCCTGTGGTCTCCATTGGCCGGATCTCGACGAGGATTTATCCTTTGAAGGGTTGGTTAAAGGAGACTTCGGGCAATTCTCTAAAGTTTGAATACAGGCTGAGAACAATTGCGTAGAGAGACCAGCGGTAAACCGCAGTCTCTCACGCTAAATAAAATGACAATTGAGATACTAACTATTTGTGGAAGCCTTCGAAGCGGTTCATCAAACGCTAAGCTAATCGAAGCTTATTCGCGATGTGCCCCATCTGGTCTAACATTTACCCGTCTAGATACGATCGGCGATTTGCCAATCTACAATCCAGACATCGACGAAGATCCGCTACCCAGTGCAGTCATTGAGGCGAGAAGCATCGTAAGAAGTGCAGAACTGCTTATATTCTCAACACCCGAATACATCCACTCGCTTCCGGCAGCACTGAAGAATTTACTGGAGTGGCTTGTCGGTGATCCAGATTTTTATGGCAAGAAAGCACTCATCCTACACGCCAACAGCTCCTCTCAATTCGCATTATCCGAATTGAGAGAGGTTCTATCAACAATGTCTGCACAAATTCTGGACCAAGCGTGCGTAGTGGTGGACCTCGGAAGTAATAAGACCACCGTGGATGAGATTCTTCAAAACGAGGATATAAAATCCAGCTTAGTTAGGAGCTCCGAGGTGATGATCCAAACCTTCAATAAGCCCAACCAGTCGGAGTAGCCAATAGATTACGCTGCGCTCATTTATCGCGATCCTCTAGATTATAAAATGAATTCGATATCAAACCACTTCATTCCGGTTGCATGGGTGTTGGCCGCCCAAATCGGGATAGAAATAATCAGGCTTAAGAGACGCAGACCGCCGATGGGGTCTTTTACGTTTTGCGCCCTTGCATTGGTCCTTATGGACCTGTTCGCAACCCTCGTTATTTACATAATGGAGTTCAGTGATTATCCTGGTGAAAACTATAAAAACGGGCTGATACTTTTTCTGTTGGTATTTCTGGGTGCTACTGCGTTTCTTTATCCCTGCTGTAAGCTCATTTCTTTAAACTGGAGGGAAAAAATGGTCTTGCCTTTATGGGAAGCAATAATCCAGGCCCTTCCCTCAATTGGACTTTTGGTTGTTTTTCTAAACCACGCAAAAAAGATTTTTGATGTGGGTGCAATGCTATGGAGTGCGGGATAAATCTTCTAAACTTATAACAATGCGTCAAAGTGAACTGTGAGTACGCGGTCCGCTTGACCTGAGAGTCTTTGAATATGACAGAAGAACTAATGAGTATTTCAGACAAATGACCCCAAAAGAGTTATACGGTAAAAATCTGAAATCTCAGGACGATGAAGCATCATAGACACACCAATCGCCGGCATCAATCATCTCATTCCACTGACGAGTTCTAAACCATTATGATTTCAAAAGTCCAAACAGATAAGCAAAAACGCCTGCGAACCCTCAACCTTCGCGCCCGTCGCGGCTAGTGGTTCTCTCGGCATGAAAAAGAAGACTAAACGCAGGTTGGCAATCTCAGTGGCTCTCCTCATGTTCGGGTTTGTGGCACTGAACGTAATGGCCTACAACCACGCGAAGGCAATGACTCACTTCGCTACAGGTGGTCCCCGTACAAATAAACCAGAGGATCTCAGCGGATTTTCGAAGCTGAAAGTTCTTTTTACTGGCATCAAAATACCTCGTCCGAAAGGAAACGAATTGGCGTCGGATTTTGCTGATAACTGCGAGGTCCTACTGATCCATGAACTTGGTGGAATCATCCTTGAATCGTGGTACTGTGACCAGGGCAATTTAACGCCACTGGTGATTCTTTTTCATGGATATTCAGCAGATAAAACTTCCTTACTCGCAGAAGCCGGCGCTTTCCTCGATATGGGGAACTCTGTCATGTTGGTGGATTTCAGAGGGTCTGGGGGCTCGTCGGAATCTTACACAACTATTGGGGTCCAAGAAGCAGATGATGTCATAACGGTCGCCAAATATGCAAAAGATAAATTTTCCCACACAAGTATCATCCTCTATGGAAAAAGTATGGGCGCTGTTGCGATATTGAGAGCCGCCAAAGACCGGAAAATCGAAGTGGATGCTGTGATCCTTGAAGCCGTTTTCGACACAATGTTGAATACAACCCGCAATCGCTTTCGCGTTATGAATGTCCCGTCATTTCTGAGTGCAGAACTCCTTGTCTTCTGGGGTGGCTGGCAGTGGGGGTTCAACGGCTTTGCGCATAACCCCATTGAATACGCCTCGTCGCTCCATTCTCCTGCTCTTTTTATGCATGGTGAGGAAGATCCCCGGGCGACCCTCGAAGAAGGTCGTTGCGTGTTCGATGCAGTACCCGGCACAAAGGAATTTGTGACCTTTGAAAAAGCAGGACACGAATCCTATTTTCTTAGCAATCCTGTAAAGTGGCAGCAGGCGGTTGAAAGTGTTATCAAAAAAACAGAGAACAAATCCCGCGAATGAATAAGTTTTTGCGGGTGGATGTTCTGAATAAGAAAACATAATGCGTCGCGGTATCCATAAGGCGATTAAACAGATTTTGAAATACAAACCAAAAGCGGTTCCGCGATTTTGCGCACTACCATTTTGAATATGGCTCTATTGGGACGCGGGAAAAGAATTCTTGAGCTCCCGCGGACCGGGTGCGTCGGCCTTAAACAAATCGCTTTCGAAGGCCCACAGGAAGATTGAAGCCTGGTAGTGTGCGCTTCTCTCCGCGCATAGCGCCATGATCTTTGAGCCACCGCCGCCGGTGTTTTCTCCGCTCACGCGTAGTGGAAGTGGATGCTTCTCCGCTAAGGATGAGAGAAAACGCAAGGGGCTCCATCCCGAGGGATCTAGGCCATCGTCGTTCCCAAAGCGGGGATCACTGTCTGCCCATGTCGTATGCAAAATCACCTTTGGATCCCGGATCCCGGATATGAAACGTGCAAAGTCGAATCCGCGTTGCACTTCACCATTTTGCTCAGCAGGCGTGTCACCTGATAAACCACCCTCAACCGCCTGTGCGGCCTGTCCGGGGCGAATGCCCCATGAGGGATACAGCATCAACAGGTCTCCCTGATAATACCGCCGCACGGTTTCTATCTGCCAGTCGTGATAATTCTGCAGTGCGCTCAGATACCATTCTAAAAACAATTCCGCACGCGCGGAATCCACCGGTTGCCGGCCGGGAACCCAACCGGGCACAGGACAGACCGGTATACCTTCGGGTAAACCTGGCTGTTTTCCCTGTGCGTTTGCATCAAATGCCCAGTAACAATTGTCCTTCTCTTCGTAAGTGTTGGGCGGATAGTTTAACTCACCATACCAGCCTCCGCCGAGCCTTACCGCATAGAAGTCACTCCCGAGACTGGCAAAGAGCTGTTTGATATACTGATTCTGACGCATTCGGACCCGCTTATTAAAAATCGAATTTGCGATATGCATTCCCGGACGTTGATCTATGAATATATCCCCATATTGGTTTTGGTAGCGGCTCTGTGGAATCTCAAATAACCACGCGGGAGGATATTGCATTCCCAGGTCAAGAATTACCTCCATCCCTAAATCCTGAAAGGTCTGAAGTGCACGAAGTACTTCTTTCAAATAGATGGGATCCACTTCGCCTTCTTTCGGTTCGAATCGTTGCCAGGAGACATCAAACACCACTAGATCAATTCCCGCTTGCGAAAGGGCAGAGGCATGTTCGGGAGAACCTTGCAGCACACCCAGGCGGGTCACTTCGGCCTGCGCATTCAGCCAGGATGCGAAAAACAGAAAAATTACCATGAATCGTGCGGACTTGACCATCTTCATCCATTTCTACCATGCAGCCACGTGGTAGAACGATCATATTTAGCGACTGAGATGCAGTATTGTATCAACCCGCCCGGGGGAAGGGAGGGATGGTGAATGAGTTGTTCATCAAAAAGCACGCTGTTCTAAATACTAGAACAATGGGCTTGACCGTTTCTGTGTTTTGCGGATAGACTGCGGTTATGAACTCGACCTTATCCAATGGGCTTTATCTATTGCAGGTGCTGGCGGATGCGCCTCACCCGCATAGTGTCAGTGAGCTGTCCCGCAATACGGGCTTGCCGAAAAGTCACATACACCGTCTGTTACAAACGCTGGTTGAAAATCAATTTGTCGAAAAAAATGCGGACCGTTGTTATTCGATTGGGATCGGTGCCTTTCGGTTGGGGCATGCGTTGTTGAGAGATATTCCGATGCGCCGTTTGTATTTGCCGTCGATGGTTTCCGCAGTCGAAAGTTGTAAGCTGCCTTTGACCTTGGCGCTTCCTTTTGGTTCTCAGGCCATCTCGGTGGCGCACGTTTTTCACGATGGGAAAATCCGGAATTCGAGTGAAACCCTGGGCACAGTTTTACCGGCACGATTTTCTGCACTGGGCAAACTTTTTTTGGCCCACCGTCCGAAGGCGGAAATTGAGGACCTGCTGAAAAAGATAGATTATGCGGCCAAAGGTCCGCGGGTGCACCGGAGTGCAAAAAGTTTCAGAAGCGATCTGAAAAAGATTCGTGAGCAGGGCTACAGCATAAACAATGAAGAGAGTGGGGAAGGGGCTGCCAGCTTGGGGGTTCCCGTTTTTGAAGCCGACGGCACTCTCTCTGCAGGGATTGGCCTGTCCGGTCCCTTGGATGCTGTTTTAGGCAAGCAACTTGAAAAGAATTTAGAACTTTTAAAATCGATTCGAAAAACCCCTCAAAAGGAAACCGCAGCATGACAACCCTTTCCACCACGACGCATAAGATTCCCGAAAAAATCGGAACCGCAATTCCACTCAATCCCATGACCCCGGCGCATGTCGACCAGTTTTGGAAAGATGGCTACACCGTAATTAAAAATGTGTTCGCCGAACATGAAATCGAACAAATGAAGACGGCCTGTGACCGTTGGAAATTCACCGGGCAACTGTTGGGGAAAACCTGGCGGAAACAAAACACCATTATCTGGGTGGATGACGCGGACAAAGAAGATGTGGTGGTGCGGGGCATGCAGTGGCCCTCCTATCATGATTCGGTGATGGATCATTACCGTACGGATCCCCGCTTGCTCATGATTTTGGAGCCACTGATCGGGGTAAATATTAAGCAGATTATCAATCAGGTACACTGGAAAAAACCGGGCTCCAATGTGAGCTGGCCCTTGCACCGGGATGTGCGTTCCCGTCAGCCGGTGGAAGATTTCCGGGACTTGTTTCCTTCCTGGGTGCAAACCGGAATTGCCATCGATCCCCATCGCGCGGAAAACGGCGCGATGAAGGTGGTGCCCGGTTCGCATATGGATTACGAACACGATCCGCACAACCGCGATCTCTATAATGTTCCCGAGTATGAAAAGGACAACCGGATTAAAGACATGGTCTTAAATCCGGGTGATGTGGCGCTGTGGAGTGCGTACACCGTGCATGGCGGCGGATTCAATACCACGGAATTTATGGACCGCCGCTTGTACATCAATGGTTTTGTGAAAGCTGAAAACTGTGAGCGGGGCGAGTGGGCCTGGCGGGACGGCCGCACCTGTCATCTGCATGGCAAGCAGGCGTTGATTCAATTCAATGAAGTGGATACCCTGGCTGAAGCCTTCTATGCTCAGGACCGGAACCGGGTCGAAAAGATTTCAGATTAAGGACAACGATTATGCAAAAACATCAAATGCAGTTGGGTGGTAAAACCCTTTCATATGTAGACGAAGGCAAGGGGCCGGTGCTGTTGTTCGGACACAGTTATTTGTGGACCTCCGGCATGTGGGCTGCGCAGGTGAATGCGTTGTCTGATTCGTATCGTTGTATTGTTCCCGAGTTATGGGGGCATGGCGATTCGGATCCGGTGGGGGAATGTGAATCCTATCATTTGGATGCGCTCACGGATGATATGGCGTCCTTCGTGAATGCATTGGGGGTAGACAAATTTTCCATGATCGGTTTATCGGTGGGAGGCATGTGGGGCGCGCGTCTGGCCCATCGATTGGGTGAGCGGGTGGAAAAGTTGGTATTGATGGATACCGATTTGGGTGCGGAGCCTGGAGAATCCCAAGCAAAGTTTTTGGGAATGATCGGCATGGCTGCGGCGGCCGGTGCTTTTCCACCTCCGCTGGTGGAAGCGGTACTGCCGTTTTTCTTTTGCGATGCGACCCTGCAAAAAGAACCGGAATTTGTGGATGCCTATCGGCAATCGTTGTTGCAGTGGAGACCCGAAGCCATGCCCGGAACTCTGGCGGTAGGGCGGGGCGTTTTTACCCGCGAAAATTTTCTGCCCCAACTGTCTGAAATCCGCTGTCCCTCTCTGGTGATGGCCGGAGAGCAGGACCGTTCCCGTCCACCGGCGGAAGCGAAAGTTTTAGCGGATACCTTAGCGAACAGTGAGCTGAAGATCATTCCGGATGCCGGACATATTCCCAGTGTGGAACAGCCGGACTTGGTTTCCGGAATCCTCGGTGAATTTTTAAAAACGCAGTAAGGTGCTTGCGGAAGGCGTTGCCGGTTTTACTCCGGGCCTGCACGTTCCGTAAAAAACCTGTACTCCCAGGATATTTTTTTATTCCCGGGCAGGGCCTCAACGTACGGCTTAAATTCAGGTAACCGGTCTGGATAAAATAATACCAGTCTGCCCAAAAGTGGATTGATGAGTGCGAGCATCTTGGGCTGGGGAAGTTCGGGATCTGCCAAGCGGCTGAGGATGCGTTTATATTCAGTTGCCGCGATCTCAGGGTCGGAAAAATCTGTCAGCCGATAGACGATTTCGTTGAGATTGTAATAGCTGATCTTTTTTTCTGTTTCAGTATAGCCCTCCTCCAAGAGCTCCCGGAAAAATGCGAGCCGTTCCTGATCGAAGCCTTGAATGAGTCCGATTTGTCGCAAGGTGTATTGGTCGGGGTCCGCTTGATATTTCTCCATAATAAATTCAAGGTTCGCCCGGCGTTCATCCTCATCCGGGCTGATGGCCGACAGTGCGAAGGCCTTCCGGATTTCCATCCGTTCTTCTGATGCGGGGAGATTCCGAACCGTTTCGCTGAGGGCCGCATCGGGCGAACCGATTTTGGCAATGGACCAGAGCAGATTGTCTTTGCCTCTTTGAGGAAAAGAGGATCGGGAAAGGATCGCCCCCAGCCGGTTCATTGCGGATACCGGTAACGTATCCAGACTGGTTAAGTTACCGGCCGCTTTTTCGGCGGCTTCCATGTCATCTGATTCCATGATGCTGAGGAGCGTTTCTCCCAGAAACTCCCAACTGTCCGGGGTGCGGTAATAGAGGTCCCCCAATTGATGGGTGTTTCCTCCGCGGGTAATGAGCTCAGTCAGTTGGGGTTGCAGATACTGAAGCGCCAGTTTCCGGTTGTCTTTTCTGTAGAGGGTCGAAAACAAGGAGGAGGTTTCCTCATAGACTTCGTCATCCGACACATCAAACAGCATGGATAACCGTTCGTCAGTCAGTTTGGATAAATCGGGTTCCCTGTTTACGATTTTGAGGGCCCGGATCAAATAGGCGATGTCCCGGGTGCTGGGGGAATCCCGGAGCTGTTCCTCCAGATAAGGGCGCCAGTCGGGATGGTCCGGTGAAATCATAAAGCCCAAACAAAGCAGGGATGCGGTGGGGGAGCCGGGCGTCTCCAGTCTTTTTTGGAGCTGGGGGAGCAGAGGTTCATAGGCAGCGTCCAATTGCCAAATGGGAAAATCGAAAGGGTCCTGGTCCGCGGTGGATACGAGATCCAGTAAATGGTCAAACCAGCTTGGATGTAAAATGCCCCCAAGATTCATGCCCGCAACGAGGCAGGCTTGTAAAGCTTTGGCGGAGAGCTCCTGGGTTTCCAGTGAAGTCTTCAACGATTTCGCCAGCATGGATTTGGATTTTGGGGGTAGATCCTGATTCCGGGTAAGCAGGCAGGCCATTTGAAATTCGCCCGTGGACAGGGGGGGCTCCGAAAGTTTCTGATCCAAATAAGGTTGGTTCAGGAGGTAGAATTCAGTGAGGGTTTGGTCATTCTCAGAATAGCGCGTGCGATTGAGGTCTTCCGAAAGAAAGTGACTGTCATCCTGCGACTTGAGTTTTGCCATCACTTCAAATTTCTTATCGAGTAACGCTGGGGAATTGGGTTCGGAACCTGAGAATAGTGCGTACCATAACGTACGCACTTGTGAGGAATGTAATTTTTCTTCTTCACATACGGTTAAAATGAAATTCACGGTTTGCATTTGAAAATCGGGATTTCCGTTCTTCAGCAGATATTCAAATGCACTGATGTTGTAGTCAAACGCTTCTTCAACCTTCTCCGGGTATTTCTTAAAAGCAGCCAACACCCTTTCGGGTGAGAGTTTCAATTTATTTACCCGCCAGCTTAACACCCGGGGGGAACCTTCATTCGCTTCAAAAATCCGTAACCAGGCGTCATCGAATTCTCCGGTTTCCTGTTCATACTTTATCTCATCGACCAGCGCCATGAAGTAGACATCCCACAACCAGATGTAATCTATTTCATTTGTTTTCTCCAAAATATAAGCGGTTAGCTCCTGATTAAGGTCTGGTCTGCGAATGGTGATTTGACGAAGAAACATGCCTTCAATGGGCTTTTCATTGAGAAGTCCCATCAGCTCCGCTTTGGGCATGGGCGCCAATTTTTCGAACAATAAATCGTATTCACTGTCTTCAAGATTGTTCATCCCTTTGCGGTTTAAGATATGGAAAGCGAGCAGAGGGGTGAGGGGTTCGTTCAAGTTCCATTCGACTTCTTTGGGATGTCGGGAGCCGTCGTACTTACTCTTGAGTTTGACTAATTTTTCTTTGTCGCCCATTTTGTGGGCAAAACTGTCATCAATGATTTTGTTGATTTCGCGGGAATAGCGGTTTTTTTGGGCGACGATCGGGTAGTAGGTATCGAAGTCATGGTTTAACAGCATTCGAACCGTTCCCAAGGTACGGTCTTTGTAGGCATCCACAAGCAACCACTTCATATACGCATCCCGGGTGCCGGAGATTTGCAAATATTGCCGCGTAAAGGCGTAAAATTCCTCGAGGTTTTCCATTTTTCCGCCGTTCTGAATAAAGGCGGTGTCCTCTGTCTCAAAAATTCGTTGGTATCGCGCTTGTTGCGAATGGATGAGTGTGGGGTCTAACTCCGGGTAGTTCACCAAAAATTTAACTATTGCGACATCCTGGGCCGGACTTTGATCCATGACGGCCAGCCGGTTTAATATTTGTTTGCAACGTTTCACAATTTCCGGGTCCCCCCTGTTTTCATCCATGAATATTAAGACTTGTTCCCGAATGGGTTCGCCCAATTTGCGCAGGGCGGTTGTGGCCTGTTCACGTTCCTGATAGCTTTCCGCCCCGAGTTGGAGGAGTAGGGGGGTAATGTTTTTTTCTGCCGGGGCGGTGCGCTGTTCAAACAAGGCCAATGCGGCCTCCGGTTGTTCCAGCAGTTCCGGAATGACCCGTCGGTCTCCCGTAAGAAGCCGGTCCATAAGCGCACCCAGCTGATCAGGTGTTTCCGCGTTCTGCGGCCATGCCGTACCGAGTAGGAAAAGGATGAAGAAAAGGGAGCGGGTAAAGGGGGTCATGAGGATTAATAGTTTGGTTTTCGAAGAGGGATTTCCATCCAGTCCAACGCCGTCCAAGGGGGCTGTTCATCTAACGGGGGATGCGAGTAGTCGATACGCCGAATACTGTCAGTGGGAATTTCAAAGGGCTTCGGTCCGTTTGGGCTTTCAAGTTTTATGGCCTCCGGCGTGACAGACAGGATCTTCCCCTGCAAGCCGCCGGGAATCCCATGGAGTCGAAGCAGGGTATCTTGTTTGGTTGCGGTTTCGTCTGCCGTAAGTTGAAATGGGGGGAGAATTTCACCTAAGTTGGAAAAAGGAATTTGGGTGCCTTCGGGTAAGATGGCGTGTTTTATTTCGATAGCCTGAGGATGAAATGCCACCAGCTCACCTGAAATACTGTTTCCATCCCGTGACTCGATCCTCCATTGCTTGGAGGGTCGGCGGGGCTCATGCCAGGGTTGAACTTTGAATTCGGTTTGGGTGAGGATTTCCATTTCTCTGGGAACCTGAAGCCAGAACCAATAGCTTCCCAGCTCCTTCGGAAAATCATAGGCCATGGTTTTGATGGATTTTCCGTCAATCCGAATTTCCATTTGATTCAGGGTCGGGAAGAAAATGAGTTGAATGGTTTCTGATACATTGATGTTCCCTTTCATAGAATGTGCCAACACTCTCTCCCCCTGCCTTCTATAGTTGAGAAATTTTCGGCTGATACTCAGGCCTGTATTGTTTTGGGTTGGCCGGTTTCGGGGATGGTACGCTACAGGAGTCATGACCATGGATAAGTAATGGCCTTTGGGATAAGTGAACTCCGCGACAAAAGGATCGGGGGTTTTAGGATACGGATGGTAGTATACACCTAAAGAATCAAAGTTGGGGGCGCTTTCTTCGAGTCGTCCCTCTTTTAATGGGGTGTTTTGTTTGGTGTAGCGAATCCAATCTTCCACCCGGCCGAAGCTGTCGATCCACGGGGGTTGATCCGGATCGTTAAAATCTATACGGCTTATTTCGCTCAACCGCAAAGCGAGGGTTTCTCCCTGAGGCAGTTTCCATTCTAAAATTCCCGCCTGTACCGTTCCCCATGTTCCAGCCAGTTGATCTCCATTTTTAAACTGAAGAGATACGGGAGAATTCAGGGTGTCCTGAAGGGGAGGGAGCGACATGCGAATACTTTCAAAGCTGTCCGGGCTGAATGAAACCTCTTCTTCCGCCCAAATCGTTTGGATACGGAATCGGTGATCCGCCATGCCGGTGAAGCGTCCCGAAAAAACACTCCCGTCGCGATGGCGGAACTGAAAGCCGTTCCAAAGGTCCGTGAGTGCATCCGCGGGCGGCCGGGAATGTTCAAATCCGACGGCGTGCACGAGGGACATGGGGAAGTGCAGTTGGGTTTTGATGCCCGGATGGGTTGCGGTGATTTCACCATCCTCCAGCCGCAGTGACGTCATGGAAAGCCGGGTGGCTCCGTCATTCAGGCGCAAGCTGCTTTGATACCTCTGGTTAGACCAGAGCGCGGTTTTGCTTTTTGGAAACGAAAGTTGTCGAATGCTTTTTAGGGGGATCTCCAAAACGGATTTCTCAGGATCGACGGGTTGCAGGCGGAGTTTTCCGGCGGGAATATCTGTGAAGTTTCCGTTGTAGGTGTCTGCATTATGCAGTTGTACGACCACGTGGGGGGCTTCTAACCGGTCTTTGGGGAGAATGCCATTCCATGCTTCCACCTTCACCCCGGCAATAAACATGTGCCCTCCCTGCAAGGGTCGAATAAAGAGTTCTTTGGGTGTTTTAAGTTCGGCCTCTGACCGCCAATTCATCAGTGCTTTGCCGTCCAGATATGCGGAGACTTCAGAGCTTTCTGCATTCACGTAAAGCTGCAGGGACCCCCGCATATCAACTTCGTCCCGACTCGGGAAATAATTACGAATGCGGCCTTCCGCCCGGGTTTCATTTTCATAATAAAGACTGTTAAACGGGTAATTCAGCTCCATCCACATGGTTTTTTTATTCTTGTCGTCCCGGGTTGAACCCGCCAGCCCGAAACGAAACATGGGAGGGGTAAAGCGGTAGCGAATCGAGAGCAGGTAGCGCGGGGGAAGCGGAGGCAGCGGATGAGTCAGGCCGGGTTTGTCGCGACCCGCAGAGAAAATGCCGCCGCCCATTTCGTGCCAGGTATCTGATGCAAAGGTGTTGCTTCCGCTCACACGGTTCCGCGGGGTTTGGTTCCACGCGGCCAGCGGTTGCGGACCGTGGTACAGCAGCTCGTCGGGCGGAGCGGGGAACGAAATGTATTCGATGGCATCCCGATCAAGTTGGAGAGCTTGTCCCCAGTCACTTTTTACAAATATATTTTCCGCATCGGCAGCGGTAACTTCAGCGCGTAAACTGTCACCATTTTCAAAATGGATGATGGGCAGAGGGGAAGAGACGGGGGAGGCTTCGGGGGCTCTCACCCAGGCCTCGATATTTTCGTGGGGAACACGGAGGGGTGCTTTCTCGGCAAAGGCGTAGAAAAAACTTTCGTCTGCATCGCTCCCCAGCAAATCTGCGGGTACGATATCTCCATTCCTCAGGCGCAGAAATCCCGGGGAATCCGGCTCCCCGGCACAGACTGCAAAAGCAATTTGTAAGCTCGCGAACAACAGAGAGGCCTGTTTGAAAGGGCGCTGAAATCTTTTGAACCTGGGCATATCAAATATCCGTTTTCTTAAAGGGTTGTATTCGCGGTCTCGTCTGTGCAGTTCCGCTTAAATAACACAAAAACGCTCCTTCGAAAATGGAAACCGAAAGAAAGAGGATCCTCGATGGGTTTGTAACTTTCCGACTTTGATTCGACCCGTTCCGGTTCAGGTTTTGACCGGCAGTATTAACTGGTGTATTGCCTGAAGATTCCTATAATTCCGGCATGAAAAAATTTCTTTTTGTCTTATTGATGTTGGGTTGTGTGGTGGTTGCGATTGTGTTTGTGTTTCTGCAAAAACTCGATGGCATCGTGAAAAATCAGATTGAGGTCATCGGCACGGAAACTTTAGGGGAGCAGGTATCAGTGGGGAACGTGAATATTGAAATCAGAAAGGGTATGGGGGAAATCACCGGACTGGAAATCTCGAATCCAGAAGGTTTTGCCGACGCGAACGCATTTGAAATGGACCGTATCCGGTTGGCAATTGCATCTCCGTATCCCTCCCAAAATCCTTTTGTATTGAATGAGTTTGTATTGGAAGCACCGGTGGTGTCACTGGAAATCCGTGAAGACGGCCGTTCGAATCTGGATGAAATTCTGGCGCATTTGCAGGAGCAAAAAAAGACGGATCAGGAACCTCCTCAAGCAGAGGCGGCCGAAGAGTCAACGGGTGATGAAAAAGCGCCGATGTTTTTTGTGATTAAACGTCTGAAAATTGCCGGGGTACAATTGACCTTGCGTCATCCCAAGTTGGGAGAAGAGGCGAGAGAGTTGGTGCTTCCGGATATTGATGTAAATCATGTGGGTGGAGAGGTTGGGGTTTCCGCTGCCGGTCTCGGGATCGTGGTGGTGGAAGAAATTGCGAAAGCGGGAGCCAAGGCGGCTCTGAAAGCGGAAGCTGAAAAACAGGCAGGTAAACTTTTAGATAAGGCCGGCAGTTCCCTCATGAAGCATTTGTCTTCCGATGAAGATGCGGGTCAGGAGTAGTCAACCCCTTCCATTATTATGAATACTTCAAACGTCGATTCGCCGGTGGTAAATAAATTGCCCCTGCCTGATCTGTGGGGAGGGGGAAATCCGGAAATTTGGCAGCGTTCGTCGAGAGCCACTGCAAAAAAGATTGTGGAACTGGCCTTTGGCGGAATGCCCCCTGTTCCGGAAGAGATTCATTTTGAAAAATGTTGTGAAGCCCGGGTGCGGTTATTTCCGGATCTGCCGCATCTCCGGACCTATAAGATTCATTGTGGAGGAGGCGAAAAGCCTTTTTCATTTACGGTTCAGATTTTGTATCCGGATGGGGACGGACCCTTTCCTGCAATTGTGAACGGGGACGGATGTTGGTGGTATTTAACGGATGATGTGGCGAAGAAGGTGCTCGCACAAGGATGTGCATTGCTGATGTTCGACCGAACGGAAATGGCCAGAGACCTGGGGGGGATGACGCATGGAGATCCTGAGTGGAAGCTTCGGGAAGGGGGATTGTACGATGTCTACCCCGACCGGGACTTCGGGGCCATTTCCGCCTGGGCCTGGGGAATACAGCGTGGTGTGGATCTGCTGATGACCCTGCCATATATTGACCGGGACAACATCGCGGTGACCGGACATTCCCGGGGAGGAAAAACCGCATTGCTGGCCGGGCTGGTGGATGAACGGATAGGATTGATCAACGACAATGCGGGCGGAACCTGCGGGGCTGCGCTTTCCCGATATGTGAGCGGGCAGGGGGAAACCCTGGGTCAAATTTTATTTCAGTTTCCGCATTGGTTCGGACCTGAACTCCAGACCTATGCGGATAAAGAGGAAACGCTTCCGTTTGACCAGCATTCCCTGCTGGCCTGTTTGGCTCCACGTCCCTTGTTACTGACTTATGCGTTGGATGATGTGTGGTCCAATCAGCGCGGAATGATCCTGGCTGCGGAAGCTGCCCGTGAGGTGTATGCCCTGCATAACAAAGCCGATGCGTTGGCATTTCATTTGCGGGAAGGATCACATGCCCATCAACCCGAAGACTGGGCCGTCTTGCTGGATTTTATCGGGGTACACTGGCAGGGGCTGGCGCCCGGGTATGCCTACAACCAGCACCCCTATGGCTCCATCCTTTAGCCTGGCTTATTTGACCAAATCCGCTCCAGCCAAAGCCAATAGTTTGGTGAGGTAGTAGTGTTTGAGATCAAAACGTCCTGCCTGGATCGGATCCTGCTGACGTTGCCATGCGGTGAACCAATCGAGGGCCGGCCAGAAATCCCGGGAAGTGCGGAGCACGCCAAAGCGGAGGAGGGTTGCCAGCATTTCATCTTTGGATCTTACTTTGTACATGGCCTGTTTGAAGGCGGGGATGTCTTCTCTTTTCAGGTCAATCATCATGTTTGGATAATCACCGATGAGTCCATCCACAAAGATAAGATTGTCTTTTTTCGGTTCGCGCCGATCCGCTTCGTCCAGGAGACCGGAGACATTTTTAAACGCCTTGTTCCGGAGAATGGTCATGACGGTGTCGTCGTTTTCCGCGTTTCGAACTCTGACAAAAGTCACTTCCGGAAAATATTGTACAAAGGGCGCCGCAGCTTGCGGGAGTTCAATATAGGCGTTGCGCAGGAGGGAAACCGCACCGTTCTCCATGTCCTCTTCTGTTTTTTCAACCAGCAGGTCGTGCAGTTGTTTTCGGACGTCCGTGCTCTCATTATAGGGAATGTTGCTGATTCCTTTGATGTGGGTATCGGGATAATGAAACAAGCGCATCGTGGTGGGAATGCCGTTGTACCAATTATCAAACATTTCTTTCCGATCCTGTTCTGGGAAGAGCCGGAGGTAATTGCATTCACCTTCATAGCGGAGGAAATCGAAATACAGGCGGGTGGCCAACTGGTGACCTACGGTGCCGAACACATCATAGTTCACGACCAATAAATAATAGATCCGCTCGAAGAGGGTATAATCAACAAACCATCCATTTGGAGGCGTTTCACCCACAAACCCTTTCTCCACCGAGGCGGTATCGAAGTGCCGGAACACGGTTAAGTAAGGGGCATCCGATTCTTTTCGTCCGGACCAAATATCATCCAGGTCAAATCCGCCTTTGGTTTGGGACTGCGCCAGAAGTGCCTGATTTTGCAGTATTTGAAAATCATGAACCCGGTGCATTACGGTGTTATAGCCAACAGTATGGTCTTTGCCGGTGAACCCCAGGGGAATGACCAGATTGGGTTTGGCTTCGACCATAAATGCGGAATCCGTGACCGAAGGATCGGATTCGGGGTGAAGGAAATAGAGAAAAAAGTGATCCCAGATTCCGTTCAGCGCAACCTGTCCCCGACACACCGGCCCGCGAATAAAAGATTGTACAAAATAGAAACTGCTATCGAGCATGAAGTTATAACGGCTTTGCTCGGGGATGGCTTTGTAAACATCGAAAGGCCGCTGGGCGAGGTGGAGAGAGTATCCGGGCAGGACTTCAGGTTCCCATGGCGTTTCCCAAAATATTTTCTGCCAATAGGTCATTCGTTCGCCGCTAAGTTCATAAGGAAGGTGGTTCTTTCTCATGATTTCCGCAGAGTATTTTACAAAGCGGTAATAGACCCGCTCTACACCGGGGGGGTCATTGGGGCGCCGGGTGTGGATGGCCCGGACTTCCTCTCCGGGCGGGGTTTTGGAGCGGACAATTTTAAAAAATTCTGAATCCGGAAGGTTTTTAAAGTGAAGGTGAGCCGAGAAAAGATGCTCGTAGATGTAGCGTGAAGTCAGCTGGTCTTTGGCGGTTGGCTGGTTTAGAAGATCTTCCCATTTTCGAACTTCTATTTCTTCATCCCGGGTAAAGGTGAGGTCTTTCTTTTCAATTTTGGCCCCGTCTGCGATCCAAAGCGCAAGGGTTTCAAATTCCTCTTCTTCCAGTCCATAGGTATAGAAGGGCATGCCTGCATGGGGGAACTTTTGAATGTAATCGGGGAATTCTGCGATGGTCGGTGCCATGGGCACATCATGAGAATCCCGGACGATGGCATCCAATATTCCCCCCTCCGGTAATTGGCGAAGTCTGGACATCGCCAGCATTTGATAGAGAACCGAGCTGTCCAGGCGTTGCCCGGGAGTCTCGGCCTGTGGGTCGGGTAAAACCGTAAAGAACCCCTTTTTACGCCACTCTTCCTCGGTGGTTGCATCTTCTCCCAGACGGGTGGGCGCTTCCTGGGACAGGCGCGATAGATCATAGACTCGTTGTTTCGAGCCTCCCCGGATCAGTCCCTCTGCAGAGGTGAGTTTCAGTTGGGCCGGTGCGTCAAAACAGGAATGACAGGAGGCGCAACGCGCATCGAAAATGGGCTGAATATCATCCGTATAAGATATTGTACCCAGACGTGGATTGTCTAAATCCAGCAGCGCTTTTAAATCAAAGTCGGTGAGAGGTGCGGGGGCGGTTGTCCGGCAACCGGTGAAAATCATAAGGGCCGCACAACTGATGGAGATGCTGATTGGGAGCCAGACGCGTAGCAGGAATTGATTTGTTGGTTTCATGTCAGGGGTAAAATAAAGGAAATGTAAGGAGCGAGAATAGATGGGGAAATGCCAAATACAATTATCATTCTTTGCTGGGATCTGTAAAAAAAATGGAACCCCGTGAGGTTCCATTTTGGTTTCAAGGTAGATATCTTACATTAGAAGAGCAGTACCCGGATGCCGATACCGGCGTTAAAATCGAATTCGGTGTTGGGGCTCACGTTCATGACCGGCACCAATTCCAGGAAGAGTTCAAAGGGGAATTCAGCATAGCTCATGACCACGCCGAAGGGGATACGTACGCCATACACATCCTGCGCTTCGTTTTCTTCGGTTTTATAGAGGAAACCCATCCCGATGTAGCCACGGTACTCGTTGAGGTTCATTCCATCTTCGGTGGCGTCCAGATGCATGATCCAATCGAGTTGGTATTGTAGGCGTTCTTCTTCACTGTCTTCAAAAGTCCAGGCGGCAGCACCCTGAATGGAAGCGGTGTCGGTCAGATTGATTTTTGCACTTACTCCACTGGGTTCACCGGCCAGAATACCAATGGCAAAGTGTTTATCCGGGGCCTGTGCGGACAAGCGGGTCAGTGAAAGCAAAAACAGGGTAATGGGCAAAATCCATTTTTTCATATAGGGGGTCTCCATAAAGGGTTGGTGAGCCTTTTCATATGTAGGATTTCGTAGTGAATAGCAAGTTTACAAATTATCGGGTTGTGTCTCTTTCTTCAAACCCGATTCGAATTTGCTTTCATATGTTATCTGAAAAGATGTATTGAGGTCTATGAATTTATCCCGCTTTCCCGGTTACACAGAATTTGACCCTCTGGTTCCTGTTTGGTGTGTTACTCCCAATCGGAAAGGGTGTATTCACCGGTTTTTCGATACCAATCCTATTAGCCCGTCCGGGCGATATTTGGCGGTGTTTCAGTTTCCATTTGAAGACCGGCGTCCTGAACCGGGAGAAACTGGACATATCGTCTTGGTGGATTTGGAGAGCGGGGAAGACCGGGTGATGGCCGAGACCTGTGGATGGGAACCGCAGATGGGTGCCAATGTGAACTGGGGCGGTTCGGATACCGAATTGTATTTTAACGATGTGGATACCGACACTTGGCAACCCTTTGCCTGGAAGCTAAATCCGTTTACCGGCGAAAGACAGCGGATGCAGGGAACTGTGTATCATGCTTCACCGGACGGGCGCTGGTTGATTTCGGCCAACATGACAACCATGCGCAAGAGCCAGCCGGGTTATGGTGTTTCTATTCCTTTGGGGAGGATGCGTCGAAACCTGTGGCAGAATTGTAATGAAGATGGTTTTTACCTGACCGACACCCGGACCGGGAAAGTCAAAATGTTGGCTTCTATTCGTGAGCTGCTTGAGCGTGCAAACCCGCCGGTTAAAATCGAAGAGGTGGAACAACAGGAGATCTACGGGTTTCACAGCAAATTTAATCCCCAAGGTGACCGTCTCATGTTGAGTCTGCGTTGGTTCGAAGCCAAAGCGGAGGCACGGTGGGATATGTTCAAGCACCACCACAATGAAGTCCGCTTTGCCTGGGTGACCTGTGATTTAAATGGAGAAAATGTACATTGTGCGGTCGGCCCTGAAGAGTGGATCAAGAGGGGGCATCACGCCACCTGGTTTCCCGACGGAAAACAAATCTCGATGAATTTGGATTTGAACCGGGAAAAAATGCTACGTTTGGTTTCCGTAAATCAGGATGGTAGCGACTTAAAATTAATGTCCGATGCGTTGCCGGGTTCAGGTCATCCGACCGTGCATCCAAACGGAAAAAATGTGCTTACCGATACTTATAAATTCGAGGCAAGCGCCTTAGGAGACGGAACGATTCCTCTACGGTGGATTGATTTAAAAAAAGGCACCGAGGAATGTTTGGTCCGGGTGAATGTAAACCAACCTTACGAGGATCGTGTACTGCGGGTAGATGCACATCCTGCCTGGGATGCCGCCCACCGTTATGTGATCTTCAATGGTTTTGTTGGTGGAACCCGCCGGGTATTTATCGCCGATTTGGAAAGCAGGATCTGAGAGATGCTTTTAATTTCCCGCGGGACTTAAGCGAATCAGGCAGTCGCCGGTGCCGTCGAAATGAATCCAGAGACAGCCCTCTCTTTCTTCTTGAACGTGTTCCATATTGCTTCCGCTCGCTTCCTGCACTTTGAGGGTCCAGCCTGCCGGAACGACATAGCGGAAGTGATTCCAGCCGAAGGAGTCGAAACTGTAAACAATGTCAGGGCCCTCTTCATGGACACGGGCCAGCCGGGCGGTGGAAGAGAGCAGGCAGGGACTGCCCGGCAGGACCGGGTCAGTCGCGGGAAAGTGTAGGACATTTTTCCCCGGCCTTAATAGGCCTTCGGGAATTTGCCAAGTGTGGGGCACTTCCTCATGATTCATGGAAAGCCCCCGGCGGTCTTCGTCGAAGAAAACTTTCAGAGAAAGATTGTGGTATTCGTAATGATCGATTGTTTTCAGCTGCCGGGTAGGGCGGAGGGCCAGCCCGTGGGGCAGGCGGCGGAGTCCCTGGCCCACCAGCGTGGCCAATAAGGGACCAATACTGAAGGCTTGTGGACGAACGTCGTGTTGAGAGTCGCCATCTTCGATGCCCAACATTTCCACCACCGTGTAGGGCATGGGGAAAAATTTCCCGGGGCGGGTGCATTGATCTTTTGCCAGTTCGATCGCCGCCGACACTTGCGCGACCGGGACATCCAGCGGGTCCAGAGACTGGATCAATGAAAAATAGCCGGCCAAAAAAGAACCGTCTGGATGGGCCAAGGTTTTTTCGAAAAGCTTTTTACGGATGACACCGGCATCGTGGGTGGGGAAGAAAGGGGTAATGGAGAGGGCCCATTCGTAATCGGTTCGATCCAGACCTTGCCCTTCCGCCAGCACGCAGCGGCCATCTTCCAGCCGGAGCCATCCGTAATCCGGAACTTCTTTTTGCACCAGGGGGAGCAGGGCTTTATGGATCTCGCCCGCGCGGCGTCTCCATTCCCGGACCTTGGTGAAGTCCGTGGTCATTTCCGCCAGCATCAGATAGACGTTCCAGTTGAGCAGGTTGATATAGATATCAAAGGATTGCAGCACCTGTTGACCGTCGAATTCGACCCCTTTGGCTTCCACCCGTTTTCCCACTGCGCCATCGATCCCGAAATCTCTGGAGCCTTTAAACGGGGTTTCGCAGGCGAAGAAGCGGCCAAAGAGATTTTTTTCGGCATCGTAGCAATACCGTTCGTACCAGTTGGTGACTTCTTCGAGCATAAACAGGTCATCCGAACTGGGGGCCACCCCGGTATGGGTCCAGCTTTCAAACACGGACCAAACGGCATAAAACAGTCCGTCTTCCTGCCACTTGGAAATCGGATTGGTTAGTTGGCCGTACATCCAGCCCACCCGCCCCTCTTCCTCAATACGGGTAGCGTTAGCGAGAAGAAAATTTTTCCAGCGGGAAAGCGGTGCCGGGTTTCCCGCGCGGGCTTGAAAGGCTTCAATGATTGCGCCGTCGCGGACCCAAATGAGGTAATAGATCCGGTTGATCGCCGCCCGGATAGCGCCTTGTTGGTCCTGCATGGCCAGCAAAACCCGGCGGTTTACGTGAACCAGCCGTTCTAATTCCGGTTGGTTGCGCAGACTGAAGGACCCGGCGCGTAATGCCTGATCGATTTTCGTTTCATCCTGGTCCCGGGTGGCGTCGTAGCCGGCGTGGAGCAGGTGTGCAACTTCCCGTTCCAACTTGGGAAGGTCTTCATCCAGATCCCCGCCGATGACCAATAGGCTGTTTTTCTCCAGATTCGCAGTGGCGTATGTGGATCTCCCGGTTTCGATGGTGGGCTGATATTGAAAGACCGCTTCCCGGCACTGGGCCGTAAATTCAAAACGTTTGCGGCGTTCCTGATGGCGAATTTTGAACTGATGTGGATTGCAGGTGAGAACCTGATTGTTGCGGTGGGATTTGAAATCCACGCGTTGGGGTTCGCTTAGATCCAGATAGATGAGGGGGGAGTCGTAGGAAACGGCCAGTCTTAACACCCGGTCTGTGTAGTAAATGCTCACATGAAAGGCATCGTATTCGCAGCGCACGAAGTCGGATTCAGTCAGATCCGGCAAAGTAATCGCATCCCAGAGGCGCATATGATCATCCCGATTGCTGAAATTTCGATCCCGATAACTCGCTGACCGATTTGCACGGGGGGAATACCATAACTCAATCTGCGTTTGTGCATGCAAATTAATTTCCACTCGCAATCCACATGGATTATGGAGAAGAATATTTTTACCGGGGGGATCGTAGAGCGACATTACTTTTTTAAAAGAGTTGGGAAATGACTCTTTTGATTATCAAAAGAAGGTTAAACGAAAAGGACATTTCGCTTAAACTTTTACAGATCCGCTCGATCCCCTGAGGATAAGTTGAGGCAGTGCTTCTTCGTTTACGGCTTTTTTGCCTTTCGATAAGTCCAAAACCAATTCCATGGTCCGTTTTCCCCGTTGTTCATGTGCTTGTGAAACCGAGGTGATGGCGGGTCTGGCATATTCACAAAAGGGTGCATTGTCGAATCCTGTCACTTTGACTTCTTCCGGAACCTTGATTCCGGCGGCATTTAAGGAATTGATAATCCCCATGGCGTGGGCATCGGATTGCCCCGCGATTCCTTCGGGCAAAGAGTCGGTTGCAAGCCAGTTTTTGACCGCAGCTTCACCGGCTTGATAGGTATATTTCAATTCTCCGGGATCCTGGACCCACTTTGGATCGACGGAAATACCCCGGTCTTTCATGGCTTTAAGAAACCCCTGGGTTCTTTGGGGATGTGCTGAGAGGGTTCCCACAGACCGGCAGCCTTGATCCAGCAGGTGGCGGGTGATCATTTCCATGGCCGTTGATTGGTTCATACCCACATTTAGAATGTCCGGGTGGATGGGGTTGTCGAAAACGGTTACGACAGGCAGGCCCCGTTTTTGAATTTCAAAAATCTGATCTTTCAAATCCGGATGCAGTGCGCCACCGATGATGAGGCCGTCCATCATCCCCCGGTGAGCTGTTTGGCTCATTTCAATAAATTCTTCATCTTTCTCGAAAAAATTTAAGATAAGCTTTTGGTTATGTTCCCGCGCGGATTCTGCAATACCGAGCATGACATTCCCGGTGAGTCCGCTGCCGGCTTCCCCGTGGCGGTGAATTAAAACCCCGATGGCATTATGGCGCCCGGTGCGGAGTGATTCAGCGGAAAGGTTTTTCCGGTAGTCCAAATCCCGTGCGGTTTTGCGTATTTTTTCAGCCAATGCTTCTGTAACCCCGGTATTCCCTAAACGGTCATTCAGCACTTTGGAGACCAAGGAAACGGAAACACCGGCTTCTTCGGCAATATTTTTTAATGAGGGGCGGGCAGAAGGCTTTAACATGTTGTTTATAAATGAGGGATCAGTTTTTTTTGGCGGGGGTGATGACAGTATAACTGCCGTCATTTCCAATACGAATATATACCATTGGGGGTTTTAAAGTGTTGATCGTCGAGCCGTCCGCTCTGGAACGGACATAACAAATCGGTTGACCGGGTGCGGAAATATGGACTTTTCCGCCTACGCCCGGCCGAATCTCTATTACAATATCTCCCGGGGTGGTAATGATAAAATCACCATCTTTTCCTGGTTGAACATAAGATGAATTTTGGTCGGATTTCACCAATTTGAAATTTCCAGCCTCATCGGGTTTCAAATGTACTGTTTCCTCGCCGGCCCGGGAAATGCTGAACCCCCCATCTTCGGTCGGGTGGATATATTGCACTCCTCCCCGTGAAAGCGGGGCCTGACATGCAAGCGTAAGTGCGAAGGTTGTAAGGATGGATTGAAATTTTAGCATGGAGTGCCGGCACAGCATACGGATGACAACTCCGCTACTGGCGCAGAATATAGATGTATGTGTAACCTCAATTAATAGGGTGAAAAGCGGATGCAGTCGATGGTATAATCCGCATCTTTTTGGTGGAATCTACGTAGTTTAGGTTGAATCTACCGTTGAATGAGAATGACCGGTCCGGCGTCGGGTACAGCGTCTACCAGGACAAAAGATTGACCGTCATGTTGAATCACCCGTGTATTCAGCAGTACTTCCCCTTGTTTGGCTGCCGCATTTTTCCATCCTTCCACTTTGAATTTTATGGTGAGGGGGACCGTAAAAAATTCGTCGGTCATACGATCGGTGATTTCAAATATAATCCGTCCGGGTTCGACACTGGAGATGCTGAGTTGTGCGCTGGCTCTTTCCTGGATGTAGGCCGCGACGACTCCGAAGGGTTGTATCCAGAATTGATCTTCCCTGGATTTTATTTCTTTCAGGGTTTCGCGCACCGCGTCTTTTTTGGCTTGGGTGCCTAATCCGTGATAGAGAAATACCGGCCATCCGCGGTAGTAATTATATTTGAATGGCCGGGTTGGATCTTCGAGCATCTGAAATCTTTTGATCGATTGGGCATTTGCCATGTTGGCCGCCCCCATGCTTTTGGTGTTTAGAATATCTCCATTTTGAATGGGGGTGGGGCCTCCCGCGGTGCCGCGGGCCCCGATCATGGTTTCAGCAATGACCTTTTCATACACCCCCTCCGGGCCGGTTGCCCCGCAGGGGTACGCATAGGTAAGGATTTTGTTTCCTACGATCGATTCTAAATGTGCGGTACTTTTTACGACATGTTCGCGGTAGCCTTCCTCATCCAGGGAATTGGTGGCTTTACAGGAGCCGTGCAGGCCGATTTCATGTCCTTGTTCGTACAGGGCCTTATAGGTTTCAGCCGTACCAAAATACGACGTATTGTTGCCGGTTTTATTTTCGTAGATATCCCACATCATCGGATGTACGATGACGAACCAAGTGAATTTCCATTCAAACTCTTCACTCATCTCCTGCCAAAAGGGAATGTCCGGCGCATTGTTGTCATCAATGGTAATGGAAAGTGCGGAATGCTTGTCGTCTCCCCAGAGACAAATGCTTCCTTCGCCATGCGCTGCCGGCCAAACGGGCTTTAAGGCTTCGATGTTTTCATAACGCAGGCCGGAATCGGAGAGAGGCAGGTTTAAAAGCCCGCCATCCGCGTATAATTCAGCCCCCAGCAGAGAAATCAAAACGGAACAAAAAATCGAAAAAGTGGACATAATTCTCCAAAAGTTAAATAAATAGCGCTAAAAATGACAATATAAAATCAAACGATTGATTTTACAAGGGGATTGTGATAAGTTCTCCAAATGCGTTTATTAAAACCTGAGCAGGAAATTCCCCATTTATCTTTGGAGCAATCCTATGGCATATTGGCCGGATTGGATGCCTGGCATTTACGTCCGTTACCGGAGTTTGGGATTCCGCCTCTGGAGGTGGCAGACTGTGGTCACGGGGTAACGGTTTGCACGGACAACCCGCAAACGACCACCTGTTTTCCAACCGGCATAGGCATGGCCAGCACTTGGAATCCGGCACTGTTGGCAGAGGCCGGTCGTGTTTTGGGGGTGGAGTGCCGTGCATTGGGGATTTCGATGTTGTTGGGGCCGAAGGTGAATTTACACCGTATCCCTTTAAACGGCCGAAGCTTCGAAACCTTCTCCGAAGATCCGGTTTTGGCCGGACGGCTGGGCGCGGCCGTTATCCGTGGAATCCAGTCGACCGGAGTGGGGGCCTGTCTCAAAGCAATGGCAGGGAATAATCAACAGTTCGACCAGATGAATACCAATGTAAAGGTGGATGAACGGGTGTTGCGGGAGTTGTATTTTCTGAATTTTGAAATTGCCTACAGGGAAGGGGACCCGGTCGCGATTATGACCTCTTACAATCCTTTGCACGGGGTGAACTGCGGGGAAAACCGTTGGCTGGTCCGGGAGGTTATCAAACAGGATTGGGGTTTTGAGGGGGTGGTGATTTCTGACTGGCGGGCCTTAACCACTGAGGCCACATATCGTTCCGGAATTGATGTGGAAATGCCCGGTCCCGGAAAGCTTTTGGACCCCGGAACTTTACAACAGGCATTTGAAAAAGGAGTAATCTCAGAAGAAGATCTGCGGGACCGCTCCCGGCGTATGCTGCGGGTTTTATCCACCCTCGCTGAAAGCTCTGCGACCTCTCCGGATCCGGAAGCGGAACGGGATGGACCCTCGCACCGTGTACTGGCCCGCCGGGTGGCGGAAGAGTCCATCGTGCTCCTGAAAAATGAAAAAGCAATTTTACCGATCGTGCCCGGCAGTGTCAAAAAGATTGCCGTGATTGGACCCAATGCGGCCGAAGCCCGTTTGGGAGGGGGAGGGAGCGCTTCGGTTACACCTTCTTACTCGGTGCCTCCGCTGGAAGGGATCCGTAACGTATACGGAGAGCAAACGGAAGTTCTCTACGCGGAAGGGTGCGGCCTGGTCGGCGAGATGGAAGCCATGAAGTTGGAAGCAGGGGTTGCCGAATTTTATAACTGTGGTGAAATTGAAGGGACTGCGGATGATGCCTGGGATATTTCCGCGGTTGATTTTTCATGGGGCTGGGCTTCTCCCGGCGGATGTATTGCCCGTGGAGATTATGCGGTGAAATTTACCGGGAAGCTATGTGCACCACAGAGCGGAAAATGCCGGGTTGCACTGCATGGCCAGGAAGGGGGAATTCGTCTCCGTATTGGAGAGGACTGGTTGATAGACGAATGGATTCTTTCAGATACCCAGGATTTTGAGGGAGCCTACGGAACCCGTTCAAAAACCGTGGAGCTAGAGGTGACTGCCGGTGAATCACTTCCGGTGGAAGTACACTACGGCAAAAGGGCTGCGCGGGCTGCGGTTCGATTGGAATGGGAAATGCCCGGGGCGGAAGGCCCCATGGACCGGGCGGTCCGACTGGCATCAGAAGTGGATGTGGTGGTCCTCTGCCTGGGACTTTCCAATCTCTTTGAAGGCGGTTCGGTTGACCGCAAAGATCTGAATATCCCGGAAGTGCAACAGGATTTACTCCGGCGCGTACTGGAAGTGAATCCACAGACGGTGGTGGTGCTGAACAACGGGGGACCGGTGGTGATGCCCTGGGAACAAAAGGTGCCGGCGATATTGGAAGCCTGGTATCCCGGACAGGAGGGAGGGGCGGCGCTGGCCCGCATTCTGTCTGGTGAAGTGAATCCTTCCGGGAAACTTCCGGATACCATTCCCTATCGCTTGGAGGACCATGCTTCCTTTAAAAATTATCCGGGTGAAAATGGCGAAGTGAGTTATGAAGAAGGCTTGATGATTGGATACCGGCATTTTGATCACGCGGGTATTGAACCTCATTATCCGTTTGGATTCGGGTTGAGTTACAGTACCTTTGAATGGGGCGAAGCGCAATGGACCGGCAGTCCCGCTGAGGGAATGGAAATACAAGTGAAGTTGACCAATACCGGAAAGGTGGCTGGAGCAGAAGTGGTTCAGCTGTACGTGAGCGATGTAGAATCTTCCTTTGTCCGTCCCCCAAAAGAACTCAAAGCCTTCGCCAAAGTACATTTGGAACCGGGTGGTTCAGAAGTAATTCATCTGGAACTCACTCCCCGGGATTTTTCCTTTTGGCATCCTGAAAAGAATGAATGGTTTCTGGAACCCGGTGATTTTAAAATCGGGGTGGGGACCCACTCCCGGAATTTAAAAACGGTTCGGGTTTCGCAAGTTTAAGTATTGACCCTGCTGGGTTTGTGCGCTTTCGTTTATTCTTCAGGCTCTCCGGATTTTTCACCGCAATAAATGATGGTAAGTTGTCCGCCGCTTTTGTGGGGAGGCACCGGGGTAGTGATCCAATCGTGAACGGCGGAACTGAGGCTTTCCAGCTGTTGATTTTCTCCGGCTGCAATGAGCTCGAGAATATTCAGTTCTTTCTTTTCTCCGTCTGCGGGGCGTTTTAACTGAAGATCCAAATTCAGGGGGAATTCACCGGAGACCCTCAGGTCTTGGGTGACGCCGTAAATACGGATGCCGGGTTTTTGAAAGTAGCCTTCGGAGATAAAGCTTTGGCTGTGGATGAGGCTGACGCCTTGATTGAGCATGGTTGTCCGAATTGCCAATAAACCTCTCTTTCCTTTCAGCGCTTCAGCGCGTGCACCCTTGATGATTTCATTGACCGTTTCAAAGGTAAGGAGCTCTCCCACTTCGATTCCTTCCAGGATGGGGTCTTCTTTATTTGCAAGCGGGTTGATGAGGGTGATCTGGTTTTTCCGCTCCAACTGGGAGGTCCACAACGCGGTGTTTCCGGCAATGGCCTCATCTGATTCAGAAGCCAGCAGGGCTGCCAGCCTCTCTTCAATATCTTCGGCGTTCAACAAAGCCTGTGCGGCCGGAAGATCTTGTCCGGATAAGGTTTTCTGAATTTCCTGCAGTTTCACTTCGTCGAGGTTGTCAGGATTTGGAACTTCTTTTAACCAGCTTAGATCCTCCGGATTTTCAAGATAACGTTTTGCCCAGGAGACCAAAAGTAGATCCGCAGGATTGTCTTTTCCTTTGAACAAGTGGCTAAAGCGGTAGTGGGCATCCGATTGTTCTGTTGCATCCTGAATCGGATTCACAATCGCAAATGCGATCATGAAAGCTTTCCTTTTTTGTTCATATGTTTCGGAAGCATTTAACAAAGGCAACCAGATTTCTTTGTCCCAAACCAATGATGATGCCAGGCTCTCCAGGTTGCCGTCACTGCCATCTATAATTTCGGGATTCACATAGTACTTCATCCTTTCTTCATGTGAACCGTACATATTCAATTGCAGTTCGTTTAAGCCGCCTGAGCGGATGATCATATCCTGTAGATTCAGCAGGAAGCGTGCAGCAACCAGAGGTTGGGATTGAATGCGGTCTGCGAGAATTTTTTGAACATCGTTTTGATTGATACTCTTATTACCCTGTAGAGTCGAAATCACGGTTTGAACTTTGTCCGGGTCTCCGGTGGCAATCCACTGATCCAATGCTTCCGAAAATGTCGGCGTTTCTACGGGCTCTTCCGGTTGCAGCCCCAAGAGGTTTTCAATGGTGCTGATGTTTGATTTCAGCCCCTCGGGTCCGCCAAATTCCCAGGCATCATCCGGATCAAGCGTTTTAAGCTGAGCAAGGATTTTGTTTAACCCGGCTTCGGATTCTTCCGGATGATAGTTTTGGAAATCCAACAAAATTAAAAGCGCATCGTCCATGTGGTCTTGATCCTGAAGCATGACATCGATGGTTTCTTTGCGAATATCGGGATCTTTGCTGCTTAATAAGGTGTAGATGGCTTCCCTGGGCAGGTAGTTGCCGTCACGCCCGTCCAGATAATATTTTGCGAGGGTGGTCTTGTCCATTTCATCTGTTTTGGCTCTGAAAATTTTCAGCATGGATAAAAGTTCTTCCGGTTCTTCGCTGTCCCAATACTGATCGTCCGGAGCCAATCCGGTAAGCATAATGGCGGCCAGGTTCCGGATTTGATAGGGTTCGGGAAAAGAAGGCATCTCACCGTTGTCTCCATATTCAACGGCTTCGGAACTGAACGCATCCACGTAGGGGACGAGTCGAGGGTCATGGAGCATGACTTCGCAAAAATTGAGAAAATCCTGGCGGGATGTTTTTAACATTTTCATCGCTTCCTCCACCAGGGGGGCTCCCTCGTCCTCTTCCAGATAGTAGTTTGTAAATTCACTTACCAGAGAGTTGGGTTGTAAAAGCCAGTTTTCATCTTCGAGAATTTCACAGATCAGCAGCAGCGATTCAGGATCTTCCATGAATTTCGCATACAGGATTTTTTGGGCCTCCGACAGTTTGTCTCCGCCATCCCCGGGTATGGATCCCTTTGTCAACGAGATGTTCTTTTCCCACTCCGCGACTTTTTCCCGGAGAGAGGGTGCGATGACCCAGTAGGTCTGATGTTTTTCAAGGGACGCTTTGACTTCGGTGATAAATTTTCCGGCGTCCTTGTTCTGACTGAATGCCGCGAGTTGATCCAGATATTCCTCATCGGCCAGTGTGCTGAGCGCGCGGAGCACAGTTTCCCGTTTGGAGTAGGTTTCAAACAGGTAAGCTGCCAGTTGATTTGCGGGGTCATTGTAGCCCAGTTCATGCAGTCGGGCCGCATAAAGCATCAGTTCCCCGTACTGTCTTAAAAAACGTTTCTGCTCCCACTTTTTGTTTTTGTCAGTGCTGGTGAGCAGTTCAAAAATGTCCCGAATGTTTTCATTCAAATCAATTTCACCCACCACAAAATCCACATCGTTCATATCAAAATTGATACTGAAACCATGTTCTTTGGTCATCTTGACCTTGCGGATGCTGTCACTCCGAACTGTTAAGTACGCATACAAAGCGTTCAGCTCTTTCTCTTCACCGGCCACCCAATTTTTGGGAATGGTTACACCATGCATTCCCCCCAGCCATTCACCTTTTACTGCCAGTACACTGACGGGTCGGGCTCCTTTGGGAAGCGCCACGAACCTTTTCTGTAACCTGCTGAAGCCGGCACTGCTGTCCGGCGCATTTTCCACCAATACCGGAATATCTTTCGGAAGCTCAGGGGATTGTGCGCGGGAGATTAGTCCCAAACAAATGCATGCCAACCCTGAAACCCAAACTCGTCTTTTTCTCTGTATCATGTCCTGTCTCCACTGAAAGTTATCGCTAAATTGCCCAGAACTATGACGTATATTCGGGGTAACTTACAACCTATAAACACCCTCTTTGAACTGAAATTTCAAAGAGGGGGTTCCTGATTAATTAAGAATTTGCAGCCTATGCGTATGGGTCAAGGATTCGCCAGTGCTTCCGCCTGTGAACGTACGGTGTCCCGGATGACGGTTTGCACGGCCCGGATCAACGCCGCATCCAATGTGTCATCCAGGCCGTAATCGGCGGCAGACATGCCTTGCGGATTTTTTCCGCTGAGAGCTGTAAACACGGTAGTACCACTTACAAAAATCCCCAAGGTCCCCTCTTTATGTGGAATGGGATTCAGGTGGATGGCATCCGCATAAAGTAAATTGATTCCCCGGGAGAGGTCGGCCCCGTTTTCCCAACCGGGCACCAGGGCGGGATTCCGTTCTGCCAGTGCCTGAAGTCCCGGGATTTCTCCGGCTTTGATTTTCTGATCCAATTGGAAGAGAACTTCCCCGGCGGGGATGATCTGAAGACTGACACTTTCCGGCAGGCGTGTACGCATTTCAGAATAGACTTTCTCGGTATACTCCCGGGTGGGGGTATTTCTGGAGGCGCCTTTTTCGGTGGATGTGACATCAAATTCATAGGGGCGTTTCCATGCGGAGGGATAATCGATATCTTTTATCCGGATGCTGCCGTCCGGCTGCTTTTCTTTGTCGCGCCGCGGCCAGGTGCTGTAAATATAGAAATTGTTGCAGGTCTTGTTTTTTAAACAAATTTCGGTGAAATGGCTGATCGCCTGTACATCGTCATGGAGAGAACTTCCATAGAGTTGCATCACCACCGTATCCCATTTGTGGTTGGAGAGCGCTTCTTCATAATACCCGAAACGGATATTTTCTTCTCCGTGGTAGGGATTCGGATCGGGTTCAAAACCACCTTCAACCGCCTGATTGGTTTCCCAATTGATCCATTTTTGCCCGGGCTCCTGTTTGTAGTTCATGTGCCGAATCAGACTTTTGCCACCGGAAAGTTGGGCACCGAATTGATAGTCGATTTCCATCTGTTCAAAGAGACGGTGCACCCGGTCCAGAGTGAGGCTGGCCGTAAGGCTGTTTCCGATATGATACACTTTCAGCTGGTCATCAGCAAGCAGGGCGAGAGGGAGCAGACTGAGGAGAATACGTTTTTTCATAATGTCAGTATAAGTAAAATAATAGGAATTCTCATTCGCATATCAAATGTTTGATAAAAAGTATAAAGTGTATGTTTCTTTAAAGGGGAGGGCTCCAGCGTGATTTGCCGATTATTTTCATTTTTACTGTTTTGATGTGATATTTTGTAGGTCTCAGGTTTCGTCGGGATGTAGTAAGGGGGTGTTTAAGATCAAAATACCACATAAATTGCCCGTGAATATCACAAGTATTTATTAGGGGGTTTTGATACAGTTCACTATCACTCAAAACTTTCCTGCCACATGAAAAAACAAAAGCGCCTTTCATTTCTACTTCTCTCAGGTTGTCTCCTCGGCCTTCCTTTACATGCCACCTTGTTGGTCAGCAGTTCATTTTCTGATGCAGTGGGAATGAATGTGACCCCTTCGGGGTGGGGGGGATCCGGCGATGATGCAATTACAGCAGGTTCATTGACTGCTCCCTCAGGGCTCGCGGCTTCCACCGGCAATAAATTTACCTTGGATGGGAATGATAATAATGATTATACGCTTTCCTTTGCCGCCACCGGTTCGTCCACCGGGGCCACTTTGTATTACTCCTTTTTGTTTAAGGTGGATGATCTGACAGGGTTGACTTCAGATTCGAATAATCGAACCGTTTTTTCTCTGGGAACGGGGAGTAAATCCGCCGGGACTTTTAGTATCGCACTGGATGAGGACAACAGCTCCGCTTACAATGTGGGGTTGGACGGTTCGAATAAGGGGATCGCGACTGCATCCAGAGACAGTGTGGAATACAGCACCGCGGACACATTATTTGTGGTGGTGGAATACATCCCGAAAGGCGGACATCCCGGAGACGCACGAATGTGGGTCAATCCGGATAGTGCTTCTTTCGGAGGGGCGGCGCCTTTGACCCCCACACTCACCGATGCGGGCGGTTATCTTACCGACGCAACCGCGCTATATTTGGACACCCAGTACAGTCATCCTGCTATCTGGTCCGTGGATGAAGTTCGGGTAGGTACGAGTTACGCCAGCGTGACCCCCATTCCTGAGCCGGGTACTTTGGTGTTTGTGCTGTTGGGAAGCCTGACTTTTGTGTTTTCCTTATTCCGCCGACGCTAAGTTCCGGGGATTTAAATCCATGGTTTGCTGAATCCATTTTCATCTCCCTGGCAGGGGTTGGATTTGTTCTTCGGCCCTTGTTTGTTGGTTCTACAGTGCCTTCTCCGTTTCTCCCGCAACCGTCCGCCAGGTCATATTGCTAAGTATTTATACATTATTCCTTCTTTTTTATTTACAAATCAAAGGTTTGATAGCAGAGGTACCTCTATTAGAACCTTCTGGCTTTTCTGAACAATTTCGCTCAATGTAATTTTGAATTTCTGACCTCTAACCCCTGAACTCCAGCTTATGACATCTCCTGCTATTACCCGTCGAAATCCTCTTCACGCCCGTATCGGTATCGTTGGCGTGGGGCATCACACTTATTGGCATCAATTCGAGGGCCTGCTCGATGAAATGTACCGCAAAATGAATGTGCTGGGAGAACGGGTAAAGGCAAACGGGGCGGAAGTCGAAATGTTTTCGGTATTGGACACCGCCACCGCAGCCTACGAGGAGCTTCCAAAAATTCAGGCTGCGGATTTGGATCTGTTGTTTGTGGATATGGTGACCTATGCCACATCCTCCACCTTCGGCGTATTGATTCGCAATTTGGATGTGCCGATTGTGTTGGTGGCGCTGCAACCTCTGGAAGCGATGGATTATCCCAACGGCACCACTTACATGCAGCTTTGCAATGATGACTTTTGTTCGGTACCGGAATTTACCGGTGTCGCCATCCGCATGGGGAAAAAGCCACCGCCCGTTATTCTCGGACACGAAGAAGGGGATCCGGTTGCGGATGCGGAAATTACGCGTTGGTGTAATATTGCCAAAGCGCTGCACGACTTACGTAAAGGCCGCTTCGGGCTGATGGGGCATGTCCTGGAATCCATGTTGGATATGCACACCGATCCCACTTCGGTGACGGCAGCTTTCGGTTGCCATGTGCCGGTTATCGAACCGCATGATTTGATGCGTCATTTCGAAACCGCCACCGAGACTCAGATCGCGGAAAAACTAAAAGAGATTGAAGGCTTTTTTGATTTCCCTGATCCGATCTCCGATCCGATTACCCGCAAGGCCACCCCGGAAGATTTACATATGGCCGCCAAAACCATGGTGGCACTGGAAGGTCTCATCGATGAAAAGAAACTCACCGGTCTCGCCTACTACTACGAAGCGGATGAAGGCTCCGAAATGCGCAAGCTGGTTACCAACTTGATTGTGGGGAACTCATTATTGACCGGCGCGGGATTTCCGATGTGCGGAGAGTTTGATATCAAAACCTTGTTGGCGATGTTGATTATGGACCGGTTGGGTATTGGCGGAAGTTTTGCCGAATTCCATCCCGTGGATTTTGTACAGGATACCATCTTGGTTGGACACGACGGACCGCATCATATCAATATTGCCCAGGGGCGTCCTGTCCTGCGCAGCCTGCTAAAGTACCACGGCAAACCCGGTTCCGGAGTCGGGGTGGAGTTCCAGATTAAAACCGGTCCGATCACCATGTTGAGTATCGGGCAAAATGCTGTGGGCGGATTTAAATTTGTGATTGCCGAAGGGCAGTCCGAAGGGTTCCCGATTCCGCCCACCGGCAACACCAATACCCATGGACGCTTCGGAAAAAATATCCGCAAATTCCTCTGCGACTGGGTGGCTGAAGGTCCGACCCATCATTTTGCCCTGGGGATTGGCCATCATGCTGAAGATCTGGTTCGCATCGCCGAAATTCTGGATATCGAATACGCGGTGGTTCGGGAAGAAGGCTGAAAGGAAAAAGACTAAAAGATAAGAGTGTTACCTGGTGTCGAATCTTCAATAATTTACCGACCTCCGACCTCCGACCTCCGACCTCCGACCTCCGACCTCCGACCTCCGACCTCCGACCTCCGACCTCCGACC
>CAKZLZ010000173.1 GCA_937127435.1 uncultured Verrucomicrobiota bacterium
CTCCGATAGGCACCGCTCCTGAAAGCTGCGGCCGCTGTTAGCACCCAACCAGATTGACTTTAGTGTACGCCAAAGAAAGTCGAACTTCGAACAAAATTCCCGGGACATCGTCAAGGTATTGAAGAAGCAAAAGAGCTTCGTAAAAAAGCAGATGCAAACACATAACTCTTCCTTACTCATCAATTCGAATATACGTCGAGTTGTCCCTCTTAAATGACTTCTAATCTTACCTGTTTGAAATATTTGTGGTAAAATTATGAGGGTTGTACTGCAACCATGCGTTTAAATACATTGAAACACTTATTTAACGGAACTCAAATATGAAACAGCTCTCCCGACGACAATTTATGGGCCGGCTCGGAACCGGCGTTTTTGTTACCAGTATCTCCGGCATGTTGCCCCGTCCGCTGTGGGCGGCCACAGGTGATCCGGAGGCGGACATTCTCAAGCGGTCTCCGCTAAACCGCTATAATCTCGACATCGCTTACAAACCTTTTTTCATTAAAGGCAAAGAAGAATCGGTGCGGGCCACCGCAATCAACGGTACCGTACCGGGACCTCTGATGCATTGGCGGGAGGGCGAAACGGTTGAACTGAATGTGACGAATTCGCTGATGGATACGCCGCACTCTTCCATCCATTGGCATGGTATTCTGGTTCCATTCGAAATGGATGGTGTGCCGGGAGTTAACTTTCCAGGTATTAAACCCGGCGAAACCTTTACGTACCGTTACAAGCTTAAGCAGTCCGGCACTTATTGGTATCACAGTCACTCCGTATTTCAGGAGCAGACCGGCACTTATGGCCCTTTGGTGATCGAACCCAAAAACGGAGATCCGATACAGGCCGCCCGGGATTACACCGTAATGCTCTCCGATTGGACCTCAGACGGACCGCATACCGCTTTTCGTAATATGACCATGAGCGATGGATACTATAATTTTCAGCAACGTACTCTGGGGGATCTCGCACGGGATATGAAAGCACAAGGGGTAAGCGAAACGGTCGCAGACCGCCTGGCATGGGGCAAGATGCGGATGAGTCCTGTGGACTTGGCAGGCATCACCGGTGCGGAGTACACCTATCTCATGAACGGTTTGGATCCGGACGCAAATTGGACCGCCCTGTTTCATCCTGGTGAAACCGTTCGTCTGCGATTTATCAATTCTGCCGCCATGAGCACCTTTGATGTGCGTATTCCCGGACTGGACATGCAAGTGGTAATGGTGGATGGTAAAAGAGTCAAACCGGTCGATCTTCACGAATTCCGCATCAGTGTGGCCGAAACCTACGATGTCCTGGTGCGACCCAAAAAGGATCAGCCTTTCACCATCTTTGCCGAATCATTGGACCGCAGCGGATATGCCCGGGGCACCTTGTCTCCGCAGGCGGGTCTCAGTGCCCCCGTGCCTGCATTGCGGAAACGCCCTGTTCGCACACTTGAAGATATTGGCATGGGGATGATGGGACATCAGGAGATGAACGGGCAAAAAATGAAAATGGATCACGGGAAACAACATGGACCGGATAAAACCGCAGACACGATACCCGGTCCGGCAGGTCCCGAGCCCTTCCGTCCGGATGACAATGTGAATACTGCGATGATCGTAATGAACCCTAAAGACCGGCTTAGCGAAGCCGGCATCGGGCTGGGGGAAGACGGCTGGAAAGTTCTCACCTATGCCGATCTGGTTAATGCGGAGGGACAACCCTATTCGTCCAAAGTGGACCGGGAAATGACCATCAATATTACGGGCAACATGGAACGGTTTATGTTCTCGTTTGACGGGAAAAAATATTCACAGCATCCCGGCCCCTATCTATTCCGCCACAACGAACGGTTACGGCTCTGGCTGGTGAATCATACCATGATGGAGCATCCCATCCACCTGCACGGGATGTGGATGCAAATTGAAAACGGACAACCTCATGACCGGATCCCCTACAAACACACCATCCTGGTTAAACCGGGGGAGAAACTTTCCTGTCTGATCACTCCCATCGAAAAGGGGGACTGGGCGTTTCACTGTCACCTGCTGTATCATATGGAGGCAGGCATGTTTCAAGTAGTGAGGGTTTCATAATGAACCTTAAAGGAGACACACGATGAAAAAGATTCTCTATTTTACCGTTACCGTGGTGTTGTCATTGGGATTTGCACACGCGCAATCGAATGAACATGCTCAACACGCCGATGTCATGCCAGATGATTTCCGTTCACCTCCCGCCCCCGTGCCGGAGGGTCAGGAGATCAGACGCTATGCGGTGGACGCCCCCGGCGACGGTGCAACTAATTTTGGAATCGCACCGGTACACGACAATATGGCGTTCACCTTCTTCAGGGCAGACCGGGTTGAAGTTCGCTCCCTTGAAGAAGGGGATGTAGCGCTGTGGGATATTCAGGCCTGGCGGATGCGGGATTATCAAAAAATCTATTTTGAATCCGAGGGGGAATACGCCATTGATCCTTCGGAAATTGAATCCGTGCAAACCGAACTGCTCTATGGCTACGCCGTGAGTTCTTTCTGGGATCTTCGCGCCGGAATCCGATATGATTTTGAACCGCAACCGGAAAGAGCATTTGCGGTCATCGGATTTCAGGGGCTTGCACCCCAATGGTTTGAAGTCGATGCAAATCTTTATCTCAGCGAGGATGGCGATCTCTCCTTCGGCCTGGAAAGTGAATACGATCTTTTACTCACCCAGCGGCTCATTCTACAACCCCGGCTCGAACTTGAGGCCTCTGCACAGGATGTGGAGGAAGTCGGGATGGGCGCAGGTTTCAGCGGTATCGAACTGGGACTGCGGCTCCGTTACGAATTTCATCGGAAATTCGCACCCTATATTGGGGTCAGTTGGGAGTCAGCACTAGGCAAAACCGCGGATCTTGTACAAGCGGAGGGAGGCAGTGCGGACAGTACCGCATGGGTGGCAGGTATTAAATTCTGGTTTTAAACCTTGAACATCAAAACACCAATCATACAATTTGCCAAACCTGCTTGAGGAAGCTTCCTCATACACCTGATAATGCTTTTATCCATCGCGATCACCATTTTCCTCGTGCTTTCCGTTATTGCGTTTCGCTACTGGGTCATGGGGCAGCTGCTCCGTCTGCTGCCGGACGAAAATGAAACACATTCTCACTTTTTTCGTTCGCTGACGGTTCTTATCCTCCTCTTCTGTGCCCATATTGTGGAAATCCTCTATTTTGCGGCAGGGTTCTACATTTCCTCGACCTGGCTGAAACTCGGCTCGCTCGGAGATACGATTGGCAATGAATTCATGGATTACTTTTACCATTCCGCCGTCACCTACTCCTCGCTGGGAATGAGTGAGATCCCCTCCGGCCACCTCCGTTTCATGACGGCGCTGGAATCGCTGACCGGGATCATTATCCTCACATGGTCGGCCACATTCTTCTACAGCGTCATGGGGCGGAGCAAACGGCCTGAGAGCCCCTAAGATGAGACAGCGCGGCTCGGCGTCGGGCCGGAGCACCTCGAAATTCAGGACGCGGCCGACCATGATGACGTGGTCGCCGCCGGGATACTGATGCTCGCCGCTGCACTCGAACCGGGCCAGCGCGCCACGGATCAGCGGCACGCCGTGACC
>CAKZLZ010000174.1 GCA_937127435.1 uncultured Verrucomicrobiota bacterium
AGTGCCCTATGACATCGTGATGGAAATGGACGAAATCAACGACGACTTCGCCTCCACCGATGTGGTACTGGTGATTGGCGCCAACGACACGGTTAACCCAGCCGCTAAAGAACCGGGCAGCCCAATTGCCGGTATGCCAGTACTTGAAGTATGGGAAGCGAAGAAGGTAATCGTATTTAAACGTTCCATGGCCACCGGTTACGCCGGCGTACAAAACCCATTGTTCTTTAAGGAAAACACGCGGATGTTTTATGGTGACGCAAAGGCGTCATTGGACAAGCTGCTGCCGATGATTGAATAGTCGTTCTCTTTTAAAGAGAACGGTCGGAAACTTTGAAAGTTTCCGTTTTGTTAGCTCCGAGTGAATATTTAGATGGGAGTCGGAATTATACACTTTTTGAAACTTCACTCGAACCCCCACTGGCGAAAGGAGGATCTATCCGCATCCGCCAGGAGGTGCTGGTGCCGCGGAACCTGCCCGCCGGGGATTACCATCTGGGAGTCTTTGTGGATACCACGGATGTGCTGGCAGAGTTGAATGAAAGTAACAACCTCTATTTCAGCCCGGTGAGCCTGATTGATATTCCCCACGTTACCTTAACCGTTAACGAAGTTGTTGGAGGATCCGTGGTGCCAGGATCAACATTGCCGGATGGCCTTACCCAATCCATTGAGGATGCAGGAGGTGGTTTCAGCGCATTGGCCGGAAATTTGGAATTGCCTTACAATATTCAGCTGAATTTAGTCGCAAAGCCGATGAAAAATTATGTGTTTGCCGGTTGGGAGGAGTTCGCGAATCAAGGTGAAGGTTTGCTTAACCTGAATATGACTGCGGACATGACTTTAACTCCAATTTTCCGAAAAGTAATTTCTATAAGCGTTCAAAGTCAAGGCGGGGGACGTATCCAAACCTCACCGCTAGATCTGTCTGATTTAACCCAGAATACCGAAGTCTCCCTGGAGGCGGTCGCTGATGAGGGGTGGACATTCCTCCAGTGGGAAGGGGACTTGAACTCAACGGAGGCTTTGGCCACGGTGCAGGCAAACGCAAGTAAGCAGATTAAAGCTGTTTTTCGTCGAAATCAATTGAATTTCGAGGACTGGAAATCTGAACATTTTACCGTTTACGAAATTCCGAATGCCGAAGTTTCGGGCAACGCGGAAGACCCGGATCAAGATGGATTCAGCAACTTGTATGAGTATCTACTGGGTACCAACCCCAAGGATTCTGAAGACAAGCCCAGCATCAAAATACATGTGGGCAAAAATTCAGTCGACTTCGAGTTTGTGACCGATCCACGGGTTACCGATTATGAAGCCGTGATTTATTCTTCATCCGATCTGAAGAATTGGTCGAGCGAAACGCCGATTGCAGATGAAACCACTCCACAAAGTTATGACCGGGCTGGACGAAGAATCTGTGCACCGGTGAGTCTTGGGAATCAAACCCCGCTCTTTTTCCGATTGCACTTCGACCCAAAAACCCCGACGCCTTAGCCTCTCATAAAATGACGAAATGCAAAGCCTGACCCCTTATACAGTAAAAAGCCATTTTTATTACACTGTCTTTATCTTTTGAGAGAATCCTGAATGTAATCCCTACAATATTTATAGGCTTTTATTATCTTGTACGTTCAACCACTAAGGTTTTATGGCCGAAAAAAAAGAGGATTTATGACTTTTACATTTCATATAAATTCAAAGATCCTTATAAGGATTGTTTTGTGATGCTAAAAAAAAATCATACTTCTTTTTGTTTTATTTATATCATTCATATTATTTTGGCTTTACAAAATTAATGATAATTATCTGTTCGACTCTAAAGAGGTAAGGCATTTTCATTTGCAGAGATATGCTTATATGGCTATTCCTGCTATAAACAGTTTAAATGAATATTACGAAATAAATAATGAATATCCAGAAAACATAAATGATTTGCCTTTAAGTGAAGTATATATTTCAAATATTTTTGGCGCCAAAGATGAAAAAGAGATAAATGGGGTTAAATATTTTGACTATTTAGTCATTGGAAATCGTGATAAATTTTTACTAACCGTGAGATGGGGTTGGGAGGTTTCCTTAGTTTATAGAAGCTGGGAAAGAAATTGGTCATTCTTCCGTGAAGTGAATAAGGAGATTATAAATATATGGTAAGGCTGGAGCTGGAGGACTGGAGGAGGAACTGGTGATAATTCTTCAAAAACCAACTTGGATTTTGTTAATGGTGTGTGTGGTTTTAGAAAGTGAGGTCATTAAATAATTTTATGAAATATTTTAAGGACATTTGTATTTTTTGTATGTTAATTAGTTTGTGTTCTTCTTGTTCTGTTCAAGAGGTGCCAACCATGGATTTGGAAACATGGTCAATGATGTTGAAACCTCAAGAGTTTGATGTCACAAAAGCAAGGGCATACAAATATGATTTCGATATTAAAGATAACGAAGGCTATAATTATTTAGGTGCTGCTGCAGCGCATGGAAATTCTGACGCTCTGCGCTTTCTGTTGGGCTCATTTTTAGTATCCGATAAGCATTTGAATCATCAAAGTGATGTTTTCAAGACGACCCCAATTATTAGTGCCGTAATGTCTGGTGATTTAGAAAGTTGTGTTATATTAATTGAGTATGATGCAAATATATATATTGACAACTTTATGGGTAAGAACGCTTATGAAATAGCTGAATTGATGGGTAAGGATGATATTTTAAAAATTATGATTCAGCACAAAAAAATAAATGACAAAAGTTTATAGTAAATGGTTATTTATATTCGTACATATTCATAAAATGATATCAACAAATGAGAGCAATAAACCGTAATTATGTCCTGATGATTTGGTTTTTTGCCATATGCATTCTTTATATCGGAAGTTTTCTGCTTTTTTTAAATATTGAACGGTTTGTAGGTATTCCAATTGAGTTACCGCTTACGGATTCAGAATATTTTTATGTAATATCAAGAAAACCCTTCTATTATTTCTATTATCCTTTATTTGAAATAAGTTCTTTAATCACGGGTAATAAATATATTCCCGTTTAGTCCGACTCTCTGGAAGTTGTAACCGATCACGTTGGGGCATCCTTCCATAGCTTCCTTAGCCATTAACCGCTTTGGAAGAGATCAAAGCCGATGCGCAAAGACTCTTCGAACAAAACTTTTAAAGGTGATAACTGAAAAATGAATAACACTGAAAATCGTGGGCTGCCCCCTTTTCCTTTTCCATGAAAAACACTGAAAATCGTGGGCTGACCCCTTTTCGAGCAGTGCAAGCGCTGTGTTTGGCCTTGGGTCAGGTGCTCGGATTCAAGTATATGGAAGGGGGGGGCTGCAAGCGAAGCTAGCACTATAAAAAGGATTTAAAACGTACTATGAGTCAATTTACCATCAATATAGGTATTTCCACTATTTTTGCCCTGCCTGTTTTGGTGATCTGTAGTGATTTTCTTTTTTTATTGCGTGATCATAGATTCATCTTTTGCGGTAATGAATATGAAACATGCAAGAAAAACACTTTGGCTTTAACGTTTTGGTTTATTTCCAGACTCGCTTTGATTGCTGTTATGATATTTTTTATTGCTCGTGTCTGGCAGAACGGGTCTTGGCAGAACGGGTCTGGCAGTACATTGTAACATTATGGTATATTTAATGTCTGGCATTTTGATTGATTTTTCTCTTTGATTCTTTCTCTCTTCTTTCCTTTTCTCTGTACCCCCGCAGGCCCCGCGCCAGATCGTTCGTACCTCACTAACCTGTCAAGTTTTCTGCTCCTCCCCATAAGACCCCGGCCAGCCCGCAAGTCTCGCCCCTCCAGCACCCGCCGCAGCCCCCGAGCCTAGCGTTGGATGCTTCGGCTCCGCCCCCTCCCATAGGCTCCGCAGGCTCCCCGTCAGGAGGATCGTTACGATCTCAACCTACTGGATTCGCGATTTCTTTGAGTCCTTTTAAATCCAGTTTGCCGGTTCCGAGTACCGGGAGGGCTTCTACCGGGATCCAGTTGCGGCTGTCAGGTTTCCATAGATTGGGAACGGTCATTTTTCGCACGGCATCCTGAAAGCTTTCGGATTCGCCGAGGCTTTGTTGAAAGATGACCACTAGTTTTTCTCCTTTGCGTTCGTCGGCGACGCCGGTGACGGCCAATTGATCCGGCGTGCATCCGATCGCTTCCTGGAGTGCCTGTTCCACTGCGGAGTGTGAAATCATTTCTCCGGCCAGTTTGCTGAATCGGGTGAGGCGGTCGGTAATGGTGATAAAACCGTTTTCATCCTGTTTGACGATATCTCCGGTGTTGTACCAGCCGTCGACCAAAACCTCTTGGGTCTTTTCAGGATTTTTCACATAGCCGTGCATCACGCTGGGACCTTTGACCCAAAGCAAGCCCGGGCTGCCGAGCGGAACGGGTTCGCCGGTTTCAGGGTCTTCAATGCGGGTAAGCAGGTTGGGGAGGGGACGTCCAACCGAGCCTTCCAGGGCGCCTTGTTGTTTGAGTCCTTCCAGTTCGACATCGGGCACATTGACGGCAATGACCGGAGAGCATTCGGTGGCCCCATATCCTTCGAGGGGGCGCACGCCATAGCGTTTTTCAAACATGTCCGCGAGCTTGGGACGGAGTTTCTCGGCTCCCACCACCACCCAACGCAAGTGGGTAAAGGCTTCGGGGCGAATTTTGCGTACCCAGGCCATGAGAAAGGTGGGGGTGCCCATCAAAATGGTCGACTGATTTTTTTCCGCCAGTTCACTGATGGCATCGGTTTCCAAGGGGTGATGGTGATAGCCCACATGCATGCCGATGGTCAGGGGGAACCAGAGTCCGACGGTAAATCCAAAGGAGTGGAAAAAGGGCAGTACCGAGCAGATACTGTCCGTTGTTTGTGGCCGGGCCACCACAGAGAACCCGTCAATATTGGAGAGAATATTATGATGGGAAAGCAGGATGCCTTTGGGGTTGGCGGTGGAGCCGCTGCTGAACAAAATGGTCAGCGGATCTTCCGGTGCCCAAAAACGGTCGCTGACCAGGAGAGGGAGAGGCAAAAACTTCGCTTTAAGTAAAGTGATGACTTTCTGGAATCCACTGAATCCGGTTGCCAGATCTTCGGCATAGAGCACCCGCTCGGGGAGGGGTGTTTCCGGAAATTTTTCTAAGAATTTATGTGAGGTAATTAAGGTGCGGATCCCTGCCTGTTCCATGGCGGATTTCAGGGAGCTGTTGGAGGAGGTGTAATTTAAATTGACGGCCACCCGGCCTTCCAGAGCCAATGCCAGATTCATCAGGGCTCCTCCCACGGAGGGGGGAAGCAGAAGGCCAATTTCTTCCGGATCGCCAGCCAGAATTCGGTTAAACTTTTTGCGTAACAGCAAAGAGGCAATAAGGGCTTTGCCAAAGGTTAAGTCTTTTCCGCTGGAATCGGAGAGGGCGGGCCGATGCCAGTTTGCACGCGCACAGCGGGCAAAGCACCGTCCGGCGGAACCGCGAATGGGGGCGTAGGCTTCGGTCGCAGTTGCGGCCAGGTTCTGAACCGCCGCGTGGACCTCGGAGGTGGAACTTGTGGCGGGGAGGGTTTCTCCAATGGCCACGGTGATTTGCCGGCGGAAATCTTTGGGATGAAGAATTTTGGGTTCGCCGTGCGCGAGACTGGCATAACTTTCGTACCCGCCTTCAATATAGAGCGGGATGATGGGAGCGTCGGTTCCCTTGACGATCTTTTCGAATCCGGGTTTGAAGGGGAGCATATGGCCCGTGCGACTCAAATGACCTTCCGGGAAAATGGCGACAATGTATCCTTTTTCAATGATGCGCCGTGCTTCCTGCAAAGAGCGCAGGATGGCTTTGGGGTGATCGTCTTCGTGAATGGGAATCACGCCCCCCAGTTTCAGCAGTTTACGCATCCAGGGAGAGCAGTCCTCGATATATTTTCGCGACATCACAAAGCGGATGCGGCGTTGTTGCACGGCCCCAATCCAAATGGCATCCATAAGACTGACATGGTTGGCCACAATCAGGGCACCGCCCTGGGCCGGAAGATTCCGGCTGCCGGATACCCGTAAGCGATAAAAGCAGCGGGTAAGCAACATCACCACAAAGCGTACAAAGAAATCGGGGAGCACCAGGAATGCGACCAGGGCCATGACCAATACCATAACGCCAATCACCAGGAAATTTGTCGCGGCCGTAAACCCGAGAGTTGCCGAGCAGAGATGCAACAGCAGGGCTGCAAGCAAAACGCCGACCCAACTGAGCCATCCGGAAGCGGCAATAATGCCTCCCATTTTGTCCGGAGGAGATCTGAATTGGATAAAGGACTGGACCGGAACCACGAAAAGACCGGCTCCAAAACCCATCATGGCGCAAAAACCATAAGCGAGAAACTTGGCACCTTCCGGTATAAAACAAAGTCCGATGCAACTGAGGGCTAAAAGAGCGGATCCAATGGGGACGATGCCAAATTCGATACTGTGCCGGCTCACTTTTCCGGCAATCAGGGATCCGGTTCCAATGCCGAAAGCCACGACCAAAAACAGCAGGGTGGCTTCTTCCTGATCCGCCATATTCAAGTGTTCCGGTCCGTAGGCCAGGATGTTGAACTGAATAAATGCGGCAATCATCAAGAAGAATGCGGAAGCCCAAACGGCGAGGGCGAGAAAGGCGTCTTTGTGTATTTCTTTGATGCTTTTATAAATATCGGAAAAGAAGAACAAGTTGGCTTTCGCGGTGCCGCCCGCTTTGGGAGTCGGGGCAATGCGCATGGAGGCGAGCCATCCCAAGATGGCAATACCGACGCAGGCGATGCCGGTTCCTCTTCCCAGGAGGCGACTGAACATTGGCGCGGATGCGGTTCCCAGGATCATGGCCAAGTATCCGGCGGCCTGCATCAGACTGTTTGCTTTGGATATATTCCTTCTGCCAACCAACTCCGGAACAATCCCGAATTTTGTGGGGGAAAACAAGGCGCTTTGCACGGACATCAAAAACATGCCCCCCAAAAGCATCCAGCGGTTTTGAAAGTAGATAGCGGCAGCGCCGAAAGACATGACCCCGATTTCGAGCAGTTTGATTCGTTGGACAATGCGGTGTTTACAGACCCGGTCCGCAATGATGCCCGCAGCGCCGATGAACAGCAAAAACGGAATCGCAAATACGGCACCGACGATGGCGTTGACTTCATTGGAGTCTTTGCCCGGCCAAGCAATCACCATGGTGTAGATCACCGCCAGTTTAAAGAGGTTGTCATTAAGGGCCCCGCCAAATTGGGCGGCATTATGCCAGTGGAAGGAGCCTAAAGAATCTGAAGTTTGTTTCATGGAGTTATACCTTGTTTGCTCAACCATACGACAAGCCTATCGGATTCGGCAAGCACATCTACATCCAAAGGCAACACATGTCCTGCGGGTTCATCGATTACCAAACACTTTTCGGGTGCTTCAAGATTCTGAAACCAGCGTTCACTGCGTTCGTTGCTTACCACCCGGTCTTCCCCGGGAAGGACCAGCCGGACGGGCAGGGGGCTTTGAGCGGGTTGGTCTTCGAAACGGTCCATTTCTGCATATAACAGATTATAGATTTGTTTCGGACTGAAGGGGTCGCGCTCGGTTTTGGGGCGGGGTTCGTTGACCCGGGCATGGTCGGGAAACACACTTTCGATAATCATATTGTCCGGGAGAACTTTCGATCCGATTTTATACCAGGTGCGGGTTTTGAACAGGGGGCTGCGGGCGCTGGAAACTTCAAGCATGGGGGCGTAGAGGACCAGCGCATCCGCGTTGAGGATTCCCGCCTGGGCCATGACGGTTGTGATGCATCCTCCCATGGAGTGGGCCATCACTGCGACTTGTGGATGGTTTTCTCGCAAGCGTTCGATTTCCTGAAGGATACTGTTTTCCCACGCTTCTATTTGTACGGTTCTTTTGGCTTCAATGGGTTCTCCCCAGCCCGGGAGACGGATCGCACTGACGTAATAGCCTTTTTCCGCCAGGGCGGGGGCCAGGTTTTTCCAAACATGCGGACCGTCACCGAAACCATGCACGAGCAAAATGGCATTTTGCCCTTCTCCATAGGTTTTGGCCTGGGAGAAGGTAAGAACGCCTTCAGGGGTTCTTTCGACGGATTCATTCCATTTATCATATCGGGCATTCATAATGGCACAGGAACATAGGGGTAAGAAGGTGAGAAGGATGAAAAGGCGCAGGATTCGTAGTTTATTTTTCTTTGTCATGCGTGCATTCTGTCACAATGACAATAAAGATGTCAAATATGTTTTAACAATTAAATTGTCATGATTTTGAAAATGTTTTAAATAGACCTTATGAAAAACGCCATTGAACTCTATCAGGACCTCTTCGAGGAAATTCGCAGGACCCACAATGTTTTACGTTGGTTAGGAGACCAGGTGCATGAAAAAGTGGGGCAAACCAGTGCCAAGCGGAGCTTGTTGTTTAGTATTTACCGGGAAGGGGCCTGTACGGTGCCTGATTTGGCCAGGGAGCGGTTGGTTTCCCGGCAAATCATCCAGACCCAGATCAACTTATTGCTCGATGAAGGCTTGGTGGCGAGTCAGGAAAATCCCAAACATAAGCGTTCAAAACAAATGGTTTTGACCAAAAAAGGGAAGAAACTGGTAGAGAAAATGTTGGAAAAGGAGGGCCTGCTCCTGCAACAGGCCGGCACGCCTTTGCCCGAAAAAGATCTGGATGCGACAGTTGAGCATCTGAGAGTTTTGCGTGCGCATTTAGAAAACAGTGATATACTTCCTTAAAATTCTCTGATATTTTTTAGGTTAAGGAGTACTGAAATGACGAAAATTGAAAAAATTCTTTTACCCGTAGTGATCGTTGCCGCCGCAGGGATGTGTGTGCTTTGGATCAATGAACAACAATCCAACAAGAAGCTTACGCATCAATTGCAAAGCAAAGAAAGCGAACTGCAACAAGTGGATGCGGATAGACGCGGTCTCTTGAAAGCCAATGACCAATTGCTGGGGCGGTTGTCACAAGTGGAAAAGGCCGCGGCTGAATTAAAAGCTGCGCCGCGTCCTATCGCGGTGGATGAAGAGATTGAGGAAATCGATTTGCCTCCGGCATTTGTGGAGGAGACTCCCCGCAGCAGAGAAAATGATCAAGAGCCGACGATTCTCAGCCCGGAGGAATTGGCGGAAAAACAAAAAAGAGATGAAGAGCGCGAGGCACGCATGGTGGAACGGGAGAAACAACGAAAAGAATTTCAGGAAAGGGTGACGGCTGATATTCAAAACCGGAGAGCCTTTTTCAGTCAAATCAACACCGACGGATTGTCTCCCGAATATCAGGCTGCGCATCAGGACTTAATGGAAAGGCTTGATGTCACTGAAGTGCTGATGAATAAAATGGCAGATCCTGAATTAAGCCGGGATGAAAGGAGAGAAGTGGGGCGTGAGCTGTGGGGGCAGTCCCGTGAAATGGGGGAACTGATGGATATGCAGCGTGATGTTTTGCTGAATGATTATGCTGAGCTGTCTCTGGGCTTGTCCCGTGAGAAGACCCAGGAATTCATGGACTACATGGAAACGGTGAATCAAATGACTTCCGGATCTCCGATGCGTGGCGGCGGTGGCGGCGGTGGTCGTGGTCGTTGAGTGAAGGTAGGCTTATTCCGGAATGGGTTTCTAGCGTTGGACTCGTCCCGGCGCGCAGGGTATCTAATCAAGAGGAACATTTCCTGAATCAGGATGTCTGCGAGGGCAGGGGCACCCATTGGGGGGGGCGCCCTGTGAAGGATACCCCGGAAGTTTAGTTGCGGAATGTTTCCGTAGATCGGAATAAAACTTGGCAAAAGTGGAATCCGGTTCTATGTTCCTGCCATGTCATCCAAACCGAAATCTACCGCACGCATTGTCCTTTTTCATGGAAACGATGAGTTTCAAATGGAAAAGGCTTCACGTGAATTTTTAAGCAGTCGCTGCCCGGATGCGGAAGCCAACGGAAGTCTGACCACCGTTCGCGGGGATGTGGATACGGTGGATCAGGCGGTGGATGCGGTGAAACAAACGCTGATGGCCGTCCAGTCGCTGAATATGTTCAGTGCGGAGAATGTGACCTGGTTGCGCGGGGTGCGCTTTCTTTCCGGTACGGTGTTTAAGTCCGAAACGGTGAAGGACGCGGTTGAGAAACTGCAGGAGACTTTGGGAAAAGACCTGGGGCCGGAGCAATTGATTTTGATTACGGTGGAAGGAAAGCTGAATAAAAGCTCCCGGTTTATGAAAGCCATATTGAAGGTGGCCGAAATTCAGGAATTCACCCGGATCACCAAAGATTGGGAAATCAAAGCGGATGCGATTCAGAAGTTGGGAGACGAGTTCAAGCAGCGAAATATGGAGGCGGAGGGAAGTGTATTAACTGAAATTGCGGCCCGGGTGGGGAATGATCCCCGGTTGATGCATAATGAGCTCGAGAAGCTGGAACTGTATGTGGGCCCCGGGCGCAAGGTCACGTTGAAAGATGTAGGGTTGATGGTTCCGATGCAGCAGGAGGCACAGGTGTATTTGCTGGGGGATTGTGTGGGTTCCCGTGACTTGGGCCGGGCCATGCAGTTGTTGCAACAGATGGAAACCAGTGGGTTAAATTCGATGGGGGTGATGGCAACCCTGCACAATTCTTTGCGGGAAATGGCTTATCTGGGCGCTTGTGTGCATGCGGGAGAAGCCCGGGTGGATGACCGGGGGCAATTCGGTAAATTTACTTTTCTTAATCAGGATGCGGAAGCAGGATTCCTGTTGTTGGTGGGCGGAAAAGCACGCTCGCCCTTCCGTCAGTTTCAGTTGGGAAAACAGGGCCGCAATTTCAGTCCGAGGGAATTGGACAAAATGTTGCGTTTCTCCGCGGAAACCTATGACGCCTTTTTTCGCAGTGGTATCGATCCGTTTGAGCAATTGCGTTTGCTGATACTGAGAATTTTTTACGAGTGTGTCCGGAAGTCCGCATGAAAAAGTTTTGCCTGATCCTTTTGTTTCTTTGTGGCGCGGGCTCCCTTTTTGCCGAAGAAGCCACGGAAGATCTGCCCCCCGTACCTGAAGTGAGTTTGCCTTTTCCCATGGGGGAAACCCTTACCTACAATATTTATTGGGGCATCATCGGGGTAGGGGAAAGCAAAGCGACCACTTCGTGGATTTGGCAGGAGGACCGTTGGCTGATCCGTATCCGGTTCCGCACCCGATCCAACGGGGTGCTGGCCAAACTTTATCCTGTCGATGATGTGGTGGACACCTTGATTGATCCTGTGACTTACCGGCCGGTTTCCCATGTGTTGGATTTACAAGAGGGAAAGCATCAGCGAAACGCGCAAACGATATTTAATTGGGACAGGATGCAGGCGGTCTACACCAAGGCGCATGAGGACAAAGAGGATGAAGTGAAAACGATTCCTTTAGAGGAGGAAAGCGGGGACCTGGTTTCTTTTATGTATTTTCTGCGCGATACGACCTTTGAAGAAAATAAGAGCTATGATTTCGAAGTTCTTTCGGACTACAAAATGTATGATTTAACCGTGAAAACTGCCGGGGTGGATAAAATTCATCTTGCGGATTACGGGAAGACCAAAAGCCTGAAACTGATTCCGGAAGCGAAATTTGAGGGGGTGTTTGTGAGCGATGGCAAAATAGAACTTTGGTTGTCTGATGACGAGCGTCGTCTGCTCACCAAGCTGGAACTGGATACGCCTTTTGCCAACGTGAAACTGCTGCTGAAAAGTGTGGAAGGTCCCGGTGCGGACGATTGGAAGAAGAAAGACTAAGTGACTGTGGGTTGCCCCTGAAGAGTAAGGGAAGCGGATAAAAAATCCATCCTTGGTTTGGATCCGCTGCGCGCCGGGACAAGTCCAACGCAAGAAACCAAAACCGGAAGTTACCCAGAGATGATGAAAGTTTATTTCCGTACTTTACAGGGCTGTCCGAAATGCGTATGTAGCTCTCGACTTTCAAACGCGGAGAGGTGGCAGAGTGGTCGATTGCGGCGGTCTTGAAAACCGTTGAGCCGAGAGGTTCCGGGGGTTCGAATCCCTCCCTCTCCGCCATTTTTTGTATATGGAGTAAAAGTCAGGGAGGGGTTCGAAGCCCCGGAACGGGGTGTTCGAAACGGAGTGAGGAACGAACGAAGTAAGCCCGTGTATTCCCACGGGAGGACGCAGTCCGTCAAACGGAGCAGAGCGTAGGTAGCGCAATGTATTTCCATTGCGAGTGAACGAAGAGAACGTCAATCCCTCCCTCTCCGCCATTTTTATAAACAACGTGTAAGTCTCCCCCATACGTAAGAAGCAAAAACCTCTGTAAGAATACAGGGGTTTTATGGTGTTCAGGACCGAAGGTACTGAAACACACTGTTGTGGTTTCTGTTTTACACATGGCTAAAACAGGACCGACGCGATGCCGCGAAAGCAGTCAAATTTCATTTGAGTTTTGAAATGCAAATAGGGCAGGGCAAGATGTCGCTAGAGCGGTTTCTATTATATTTGACGGTGATTTGTCATTGTACGGACGGTTTTTAGTGCTGAAAGCACGCATCTCCAAAGCCTGGTCCGTGAGGGCCAGGAACAATGGGTTCTAACGATTGTGAGCCCTGTATGGGCGACTCTCTCACGGGTAGGTCCTGCAGATAGAGGGTCGCCCATACAGGGCTCAAATGTATTTTACTATTTACACCCGGCCCTCACGGACCGGTCTTTGGCGAGTGCGACTTACAGCCGCAATCAGTCAAATTAAACCGAAAAGGCTCTAGGCTTTATTTTTACGCACAGGATTATTCTTATGTAAGGTTCACATAAAACCATAAAAAGAAAACAGTCAGAAAGAAAAGGGGGCGAAACGCCCCTTTCCAAATGACCAGTGACTTATGACTGCGGCGTAGCCGCCTTTAGTCCTGATACTTGCGCATGATCAGAGTGGCATTGGTGCCACCGAAGCCGAAGCTGTTACTCATCACGGTGTTTAAACCGGCATTTTTCAGGGGTTCGCCCAAGACGATGGGCAGATCACCTGCGGCGGGATCCAGGTTTTCCACATGGGCATTGGCAGCCACAAAATCATGCTCCAGCATTAACAGGCTGTACACCGCTTCGTTTGATCCGGCCGCGCCCAAGGCATGTCCGGTAATTGATTTGGTCGAACTGATATGCGGTGCATTTTCAGGGAAGACTTCACGGATGGCTTTCAATTCGGCAATATCGCCGGCAGGGGTACTGGTACCGTGGGTGTTGATATAATCAATCGGTGTGTCGCAGGTTTCCATGGCCATCCGCATACAGCGAACCGCCCCTTCCCCGGAAGGTGCCACCATATCGGCACCGTCAGAAGTTGCGCCGTATCCAACCACTTCCCCATAAATGGTAGCTCCACGGGCTTTGGCGTGCTCGAGCTCTTCGAGGACCACGATACTTCCGCCACCGGAGATCACGAATCCGTCACGCTTCACATCGTAAGGACGTGACGCTTCAGCCGGATTGTCGTTGTACTGGGAGCTCAAAGCGCCCATGGCATCAAACATCACGGTGGAAGCCCAGAAAATTTCTTCACCGCCACCGGCAAAAATAATGTCTTGTTTACCGGCCTGAATTAACTCCATACCATTTCCGATACAGTGAGCGGAAGTTGCACAGGCGGAGCTGATGCTATAGGTATGGCCGCGGATTTTGAAAGCAGTGGCCAGACAAGCACTGTTGGTACTGGCCATGGTACGGGGCACCATGTAAGGTCCAACCCGTTTGGCACCCTTTTCACGGCAAAGGTCAATGGTGGCCGCCACGTTTTCGGTGGAGGTGCCTCCGGTACCGGTAATCAAACCGCTGCGGTTATTGGAAACCAGTTCGAAAGGCAAACCGGCATGCTCAATCGCTTCTTTCATGGCCACATAGTTGAAGGCGGAACCGCCTCCCATGAAACGGAGAAGTTTGCGGTCAACGTGCTGGGTCAGATCAATGTTGATCGGACCATAAACATGACTACGGAATCCTTTGTCGGCATACTCCTGGGAAAAGGCGAGACCGGATTTGGTATTCACTAATGAATCAAGGACCTCTTCCTTGTTATTTCCGATACTACTGACAATTCCATATCCTGTAACAACTACACGACGCATGTTTATTCTCCAAAAAATTTCTAAATCAAAATTGGGTGCTTAAAGAACCATATTTATAGGCAAATTCATGGGGTTTCGTCGATCAAAAAATCAGCTTTTCCTGTATCGTTTTTAGGGCTGTACTCCTAAAGGAGCTCCTCCACGGCTTCAAACACCTTTGAAACCGGAATTTGAGCGATAAACGCGTTATCCCCCTGCTTATAACTCCGATGCGGAGGGTACCCCTCAGGACCGGGTTCGGGCCGTAAAACCCGTGCCTTTTCATCCCGCGGGCCGGTGAGTGCCGGATCCGTAGGACCAAAAAGAGCGACCAAAGGCGTTCCCACTGCGGCGGCAAAATGCATGGGCCCCGAGTCGTTACTGACGAGGCAATCCACTTCCTTGAGCAGCGGCCCCAAAGCGAGCAGCGGATGCGCACCGCAAAGGTTTTCGGCCCCCTCCCCCAATGCCTGCCGACAACGCTCTCCGATTTCCTGATCATCCGGCCCTCCCAGAATCCAGATTTTTGCATTTTTCTCTGCAATGAACCGCTGACCGAGTTCAATAAAATGATCCAGAGGCCAATCTTTTGCCGGCCAACGGGAGCGTGGCGCAAACGCAATCAGAGGAGATCCCGGCTTTTGAATGTCCGGAAATGCGGGAAACTGTAATGGATAACAAAGCGGCCCGGGTTCTATCCCCAGATGCACCACAGAATCCAGCAGACCGTCGAGGGCATGCACACTTTCAGGGCGGGAAGCAGGGGTTTCTCCTGCAAAAAATTTTGCCGCCTCACGCGGATGACTGTTTCCGATTTTCCGGCGGGCACGGCAGAGCCCCAGCACCAATCCACTTTTGGTCAGCCCCTGCAAATCGAGGGCGAGATCATAATGACGGACCCGGAGTTGACGCAGAAACGTTTTGGATTCCGCCATACCTCCTTTCCGGGGAAAAGAAATCACCCGGTCCACAGCCGCATGACATTCCACCAAAGATACATATTCCGGTTGCGTCACCCAGTCTACTTTACAACCGTAATGCTCCGAAAGAAGATGCACCACCGGCATGGCATGAAAAAGGTCGCCCAGTGCACTGAGCTTTACCACCAGGATGCGCTTTACATCAGTCATCAAGTGAGTCGCATTGGGAAAGCAATCTCAACATCACTGCATTCTGGGCATGGAGCCGGTTTTCCGCCTGATCAAACACGACAGACTGCGGACCATCAATGACTTCCGCGGTTTGCTCATAGCCCCGGGCCGCCGGTAAACAATTCATAAAAATGGCATCCGGATGGGCCGCATCCATAATGGATTGCGTCACCTGATAAGGCATAAACTTCGCTACCCGTTCGTCCAGTTCGGCCGGATCGATGTGATAACTCATCCAGCTATCGGTATATACCACATCCGCCCCGCTGGCCGCCTCATGGGCGTCCTGGGTCACCAGAATTTTACCTCCATGGGGCGCGGCAAGCACATGGGCTTTTTCCAGCACTTCTTTCAAAGGTTCAAAATCCTCTCCGCCGGGGCAGCCGACCCGCACATTCATTCCCGCCATGGCACAGCCAACCAGCAGGGAATGAGTGACGTTGTTGCAGCCATCTCCCAGAAAACAAAGCGTCTTTCCTTTTAAAGGACCTTTGTGTTCCCGAATAGTGAGTAAATCAGCCATAATTTGGCAGGGATGGGTATAATCCGTCAGTCCATTAATCACCGGCACCCCGGCATTGGCAATCATTTCCGTCAAATCGGAATGTTTAAACAGCCGGGCCACAATCAAATCGGCATAGCGGCTCACCACTTTAATGGTATCCGGCAAACTTTCTTTTCCGGCACCCAGCGGGCTGGTGGTCACATCATAATTGATGGCATGCCCTCCCATGCGCACAATCCCGGTTTCAAAACTCACCCGGGTCCGCAGGCTGGGTTTTTCAAAGATCATAAACAGAACTTTCTGTTCCGCCGCCCGGGCATAGGCCTTCGGATCCGCTTTGAGTTTGCCCGCAAGATCGAGGACGTCCATCATAATTTCAGGCGTCCAATCAGTTAAAGATGATAAATGTTCCATAAAATGCCCCGTTTTTGGGTGAAAAGAGTAAGTATAACGCCAAGCGCCGATAGATGGAAGCAGAAAGCGCAACTCGAAAAGTTCAAGTGGCGCGTAATAACATGAGCCCGAACACCACCGCGCCCCCCAGAGTGACCCAGCCACAGATCATACTGTAGCGGAGCCAGGGAATGGTCCCGGCAAGGGCTTCATTATCCTCAGTTGATTCGCCTTCAACGGCGTCAGAATCCGGTTTGTTTTGCGGGGGCACCATATCCAACAACCGCAGCTGCTTAAGAATCAGGGTGGCGTTCCCTTCAATAAAATCGATTTGTTTAATTTGCTCCGTCTGTCGACGCATCAATGAATAGAGCCCCCTCTCCAACCCCAGGAGATCATCCATCAATTCAGATTTCCGCACCATAAGGTTTAAGTCGGGAATCTGCTGACTGCGTAAGCGCGGATTTAATCCATCCCGGATTTCCGGCACTTTAAATTCATTCGCGCAATCGGGACATTCAACCAGAACCCCTATCAAATCAGAAGAGACTTTAATGGAATGGCTGCATTGCGGACAGTCAAAAAAGATGTCGTGAATCATGACGCTTTATCTGAACCATACAAACAGTACAACCAAGCCAAAAATCGAAAAACTGATAAAGTTTTTCTTCGGTCAGAGCAAGGTATGCCAGAGGGCAGCTTAAAACACGCCGTTTGTCTGGCGCTGCGACCTTCTTACGTACGGTGACGGAAAATAATCCGTCCTTTGGTCAAGTCGTAGGGAGACATTTCCACCTGAACTTTATCCCCGGTGGTAATACGAATGAAATGCTTGCGCATTTTCCCGCTAATATGGGCGAGAATCTGGTGACCGTTTTCCAACTCCACCCGATACATGGTTGCAGGAAGGACTTGGTTGACGACTCCGTCGACTTGAATGAGATCTTGATCTTTTTTAGCTGGCATACAATTTTGTAAATGTTGGAGGCCTTCTCTAATCTGAAATTGCAGAAATAGCAATACTTTCCTACAAAAAAGGCACTTTAGAGCCAAAACAATATTTTCAGTATCTAAAGAAGTTGATTTTCATCACTTCGGGTGCAAGAGGATCATCGTTTATTAATTCGGAACCACTGATTTTATTATGAAAAACCTTAAAGACAGCATTGGATATACGAACCCCGAGCAAACGGGACACGATTCCGTTACAGATTTGATTCATTATATTAACATCAAATTGTCCGCATTGGATTTACCCATTTACGGGAAAGATGAAGACAACCCTTTCCTGGAGTTAGGCAAAAGCCTCCTGGCAACCGCCAAAGCGAAAGACCGTTTACTCGCGGATTACATGTGCCCGGTCGACCGCCACATCGATAATTTCATCCGGGGCTTCTTTAAATCGCATGGGATTGAAGAAGATCAGTCCTGGTTGCCGAAACACACTTTTGTTTTAGACAGACACGGGATTGCCCGCACCCTGTCCATCCCCCCCGACCGGGATGAGTTTAAATCTGACATTATTGAAAGTTACCGCACGGCCAACGGGGTGTTGCACAACCCGAAACATGACCGCCGTACCACCAAAGGCGTCTTCCACGTATGCGAAGAAGGCCTGCCTATTCCCAACGACAAAAAAGCAGTGCCGGTTCTGACCTTCAGCCGTTTGCTCAATGCAGCATTGAACCCGCCAAAATCTCTGATGGACTTGCCGTTCACCAATAATCAGGAACAGAAAGCCAGCGCGTGGGTCTCCCTGTTGCTCCGCCCCCTGGTTTGCCCTCCCGTTTCCGGCGTGACCGGCCGGAAAACCATGGAAGTCCGTTTCTTTGCCCCCGGCAATATGGTTGCAAATCTTGATTTCGTGGAAAGTATTTTCGGCAATGCAGGCAATCCCCTGCTCCCGGAAAACGATGCACGTTTGGATACCGCTGAATGGTCCGGACACACCGGCTGCGTGATCCTGGCTCCGCACCTGCTTGAACTGACAAAAAAAGAATTGGGACTTCCCCATATCGACCAGGCCAGCGAGCGCCAGAAACGTGACAGCATGTGCTGGAGCGACGAAAACGAAAAATACAATGACGGGACCGCGTTTAAAGTCACCCTTCGCAACGAAGAAGGCGTGATCGTCACCCTGATTGCCGACAACTATTTCGGATACTGCAAGAAAGAGGTGAAAACCCAACTCAGTTACGCCTCCAACTTATACGGAATGGTGGAAGAGGAACACGCCGGGGGCGCCATGACCTTCCCCAGTTTTGACCTTGGAGAAGATTTCCGCTTAAGCTTCCTCAACAAAGAGGTCGACCACTCTATCGATGAAATTATTGAACGGCACGGTTCACGTATTGACGTGCAGCCCGAAGGATACGCCATCGACAAAAACTTTTCCGATATTGTTTATGTGCCGGAGACCTCATATTTTGAACTTCGCACCCAAAGCATTCAATGGGAAAACGAACAGGGTCCGCAAAGCATCAAATTAAGTCCGGAAAACACCTACGTGCTGCCCAGTGGATATAAAGTGAAGATGCTGAATCCGCAAACCGGGCAACGCTGGCGTCTCATCGGCACCAATGCGGAAGGCCTGCTCTGCCACAAACCCTGTACCGTTTCCGGAGGAGGGAAATCCGAAATCTCCAAACCGATTACGGATGCCATGGTGAATGCACCGGTATTCACCCCCAACTTCTCCGAAGATATGGACATGGTGGAGATGATCACACAGAAAGATTATTCAGACCGCTTCCAAGTACCGAATGTCCCCGGAAAAGCCAGCCGTCCGCTCCTGAGTCAGGAACGTTCTTTGGGCTCTGTGGTTCGCTTATTGACGCCGAATCCTGAATACACGGATGCATTTAACACCTGGCTCTATGCGATTCCGCACCGGGTACGGGATTTGGTCCTCACTGTAAAACGGTACTATCGCCCGCATTGGGGTGAAAACTGGCGTGAACGCTTCAACGTCGATACCATCAATGGTCAACAAGGGGTGGAACTCCGTTACCGCCAACGTCAGGTCATCGGATCTTATGTCCGCTTGGGCTATACCGGTCAAAGTGCATGGCGGCTCTTCAGTCTTCGCAAAGACTTCTGGCCGGCCACGAAATTGCAACGTGAAGACGACATTACCGCTTCCGTGGTGATTCCCAGCTCACAGGTTCACAACCTGCCGTCGCATATCACCTCCCCTTCCTGCAAGTTTGTGCAGAACTGCGAATACCGCCTGTTCCAACGTCCGGACGACGCGATTATTCCCGGATACGACAAACATACCGAATACGATTACGCGAAGAAGCAAAGTTTCTTCTCCAATTACGCGCCCCTCACCCGGGATGATGTGGAAGAAATGGTTCACGACGTGATCAAATTCGAGCAGTACACACCGGAGATGCAAGAGGCAATGCGCAACTTTGTCGATGACAAAGACGGTGCGGATTATTTTGTCAGCAACAACTGTCCGCGCATCGTGGACGGGGAGCCCACCAAGAATCCCCGCTACCTGCAAAACCGTCCCGACCTGGGAGCGGACCGCGAAGAGTATCTGGCCGATTTAGGCATGCGGCTCTACCGTCGTCTGCCCGAAAATGCAGCGGTATTTAACCCCGTAGGTGCGGTGCTTCCCGGACGCCGGAACAATCCCCCGGAACCCAAAGCAGGCATCCGCCCCCTCGCGGTATACAATCCCATTCACTATCAGGAATTGCCTGAACTGTTTATGGATTTCATTGCCAGTCTCACCGGAAAATCTCCCTCCACCACCGGTGCAGGATCCGAAGGGGCTCTCACCAAGGCCCCCTTCAATGCCTTGTTACCTGTTACCGACATGAACAATGCGCTGATCAGCTACATTCTCACCCAGAGCCATGCCTTCAGCACCGCCGCCGGATATGTGGGACATAAATACCGCGTTGATCACGACATCAGCCTGCTGGTACCGGAAATCTGGTGCCGGATGTATCCCCAGGAACGGGATCCGAAATGGTTGATCAAGGAAGGCTATTTAGAAGCACTTGAAGACTTTGAGCACGAAGGAAAAACGGTATTGGCCAGTCGTCTCGGATACCGGATCACCAAAAACTTTGCGCTGAACATCTTCGGCCGGATCTTCAGTCATCCTGAATCCGTATTAAACGAAGAAATGCTGAAACCCGAACTCCAAAGCATGGAATACTACGTGGACGGCATCAGCAACATTGTGGAAGCCCAGAGAAAGGCCGCCCTCAATTACTTCGAAGACGGCGGCATCGATTTGGCGATTCCTCCGCTCAAGGCCCTGCTGCACATCATGGCTTATGGCGAATACGAAGGAAAAGGATTACACGATCCTGAAGTCCGCTCGCTGTTCACCCTCGAATCCGTTTTGGAAAGCGATTGGTACGCGGCCCGTCTGCAAGCCAAAATAGATCTGGAAATCAAAACTTTGGAAAAACAGGCGATGTATTTACATCACTACATGAGCAAAGAAAATCCGGACAACGTAACCCGCCTCTCCATTCGCACCCAGTTGGAACGCGTCAGCCTTCAATTGGAAGAATTGCGGACCGACCCCAAAGTCTACCGGGAAAAACTGGTAGGCACCCTGGCCTGTGATCCCTCACTGGCCGCAAAACAAGACTAAGGAACACTTAATGACCACACCCACAATCAGCACACTCGATCTTCAACCCAGTTTTGGATTCGGTGACCGAATCGGACTTGCAACTCCGGGGCATGTCGCCGCCCTTGAACAATACGGAAAAGGGATCCTTCCAATTTTCCCCCAACAGTCGATTCGGGAAATGAGCCGGACCTGCCGGACACCGGAAGGGGTGATGAAAGATGCACTGGACGGCCTCGCATCCTGCGGTTGGAGTGGATTGAGCGGCGCGGATGCGGATCATCTTAAAACTGAAGATGACATTTCCAGCACCATGGATGCCGGATTCACCTTTTTCACCATCGATCCTTCCGATGTGGTCGATGAAAAGGCGGACAACTACGACAACGACACTTTGGCTGCAAAATTTGCCGAAGTGGCACCTTCCATTGATTGGGTGGACACCTATCTTGGCAGTTCCAAAAGCCTTTCCAGCGGCACGGTAATTGAATTCGATGAGGATGCCGTTCGCCGGGCCGCCGTCAAATACGGTCCCGCACTGATCAAAGCGTCTGAACTTGCTGCTTTCATTCGCAAAAGAGCCGAAAGCAAAGGCCTTCCGTATGAAATTGAAGTCAGCGTAGATGAAACCGAGCAGCCCACCACCTTGGCGGAGCATTACATCATTGCCGATCAACTGATCAAAAATGGCGTAAAACTGGTCTCCCTTGCACCGCGCTTTATTGGAGAAATGGAGAAAGGCGTCGATTTCATTGGCGATGTGGATGCACTTGAAGCTTCCATGCGTGACCACAATGAAATCTGCGAAATCCTCGGCCCCTACAAATTGAGTTTGCACAGTGGTTCGGATAAGATTTCCATGTACACCCCCTTTGCCCGCGCAACCAAAGGTCGTTTTCACGTTAAAACCGCCGGGACTTCTTATCTGGAAGCCCTTCGGGTAGCAGCGTTGAAAAATGAAGATCTCTTTGCCCGGATTGTGAAGCTTTCCCGCGAGAATTACATGCGGGACAAAGCCACCTACCATGTGCACGCCACCTTGGAAGATTCACCCGAAGCCGGGACCGTCAGCGCAAAAGATCTCGAACGTGCCTACCTCGAATGCTGGGAAGATGTCCCTGCCGGAATTGGATTCACCGCACCCGGGCGTCAGGTTCTGCATTGCTGCTTCGGAACGGTATTGACCCATCCCGAACTCGGTAAAGCGCTCATGGACACGCTACGCGCCCATCCTGACACCTACGCTGAAGTCCTTTGCCTCCACTTCGGCAAACACCTGGAAGCTCTTAAAGCCGGCATGTGCTGACCAAACAAGCCTCCCCAAAATCCGGGGGGGCTTAAGCTGTTTAAAAAGCCGGGCATGGTCTTCAGTCCCAATCCTTTTGCTTGAAAAAACAATGCAACCGGGGATTGCGGGCCAAAGGTCCGCAGCGATCTCAGCCCGGTCCATCGGAACGATGGGCCGGGTTTTCAGGTGTAAAACAAGTTTGGCGGGCTGAAGGTCCGCCCCGATCACCCAGTGGCGAAGCCAATGTCCATAGGCCCAAATCCGAACGAAGTAATTAGGGCGGTTTCTATTATATTTGACGGTGATTTGTCATTGAACGGACGGTTTTTAGTGCTGAAAGCACGCATCTCCAAAGCCTGGTCCGT
>CAKZLZ010000175.1 GCA_937127435.1 uncultured Verrucomicrobiota bacterium
ATGAAGTGATTGCTTTCATTGAAAAAGGTTTGGGCAAAACAGCAATGATTGAAAATAAACCTTTCCATAAAGCCGACATTAAAGAGACTTCGGCGGATATCAGCAAAGCCAAATCCCTGTTGGAATGGGAACCTCAAACCGCTCCGGAGCTGGGATTCCAGAAAACCTTGGAGTGGTATATCGAAAACAGATCCTGGTTGAAACAGGTTCAGTTATAATTCTGTAACCGATTGAAAAATAAAGATCCATTCTTTTGGCTGACCTGCGGGCTGGGCGGTGCATTTATGCTCACGGTTCAGGTGCGGAGTTTGAATTATGTCTGCGGCAATGATCCCATGCTGTATATCCGTGCGGCCCGCACCTTTCTTTCCCCTGGATTTTATGGCCCCGAGGCCCTGAAAGAAGCGGCGACATTTGTGGCCCCCGGCTATCCTTTGATCCTGGCCGTCTGCATCAAAATATTCGGTTCGCTTTCTCCTTACTGGCTGAATCTGTTTTTTGTTTTGTTTACGATTCCGCTGATGTACGGGGTGCTTAAAACCTTGATGCGCAGTGAACGGGCGGCTTGCTTTTCGGTGTTGGGCATGTTGTGGATTCTTATCCAGGGTCATGCGCTGCATGCACCATATTTGCTTTATCCTTTCCGGGAAGCTTCACGGATCTTTTTCGTCACCTTTTGCTTCTGGAGCTTCTTAAAAGCCATTTCCGGTTCCCGTACGAAAAAGATTTGGACCCTGGTTTCCTCCTTCAGTTTTATGGCGGCCTGCGGAATTCGGGAACCTACTTTTTTTCTTATGCCCGGTTTTTTGGCGGGTAGCTTTTTTCTTTTTCCCAAAGAACATCCACGGTTTAAAACCCTGGGTGTTTTTTTGATTCCATGGGCTGTATTGGGGCTGATCGTTGGCGGGCTAATCCTGTTGGGGTATCTGGACAATTTCAGCCAATTTTCGGTTTCCCGTTATTTGCGTAACCACGGGACCGCACTGCAGCGGATTCGACAAATGCTGCCCTGGTTTTTGGAGCGGGGAGGCGGGTGGATGGGTTGTATCCTGGTTATCGCTGGCTGTCTTCGGTCGTGGATAAAAAGCAGGACCCTTCTGCTGTGGTATGCGCTGCCTGCGCTTCTGCTGTTTGTGTTTTATGCATATGTGCATATGCATGTACGCTATTTCATGACCACGCTGATTTTACTGTTGCCCTTTGCCGGATATGGATTGGACGGACTTCTCCAAGGGTTGGAACAAAAATTCCCCCGCAAACACATGGCCATCTGGACCGCAGGGATGGTGTTAAGTGTTGGGGTGTACGGGATGGTGAGGACTGCGGAAGATGTGGAGCCCTGGGGACCGGAAACTTCAATCCTTCAGGTGCGGGAATGGCAGGAGCGAATCGGGAAATTGGAAAAGGGGGCCGATGGGAAAATCCATATCGCGTTGGAACAACGTTGCCGGTATTTGGAGGATATGATTCTTTCCTACAGCGATGCACAGCTTCTGGATCCCAAACGGATTGAGGACTGGTCTGGGGACGTATATCCCGCAACCTATTTTTATCCCCGCAACCGTGCTGCCTTTTATGCCACCCCCCAGTGGTTGGATTATAAAGAAGTGTATGCCCACAGACAAATTGAGCATGTGTTGAATTTGTTTCCGGCCGGAGAGGAGAAACTGTATATCGGTAAAGGCGAATATGAGCAGTTTACCATCACCCCCTGGGATTCCGGAATTCAGGAACAACAATTGGATTTACCTCCCGGAGAAGATTCTATCCTGATGTTGAACTGGGGAGACTGTGACCCGAATGCTGTTCGAAATCTGGAGTTGTATCAGGGCCGGAATTTACTTATGAAACTGCAGGGAAAGGGAAAAGGGATTCAAAGTATTTTCTTCCCTGCGGAACTTGCGCAGGAGAGAGCCATTACGCTGAAAATAAGCTCTGACGCCCCTGTCCCCGGGCATCCTGTATTTTCTGTGATGGGGACCCGTGACCGGTTTTACTTGGAAACGGGGACTGACCGCATGTTGTCCTCAAACTTCCTGATTACGAACCGTAAAGATCATGATCTGCGCCCTGTGTATCCGCTGTTGCGCACAGACCGCCCTATCAGATTTAAAGCCCCGAAACTTCTTCAGTATCCGGTGGGATGGCATTGGGTCGTATCCCCCCAACTGGAAAAGTTTCCTCCAGAAGCCGACTGGCAGCTTTCCGGTACAATCTCAGGACAGGACCATGGATTATCTTTTCCATTAGATAAGAATCATCCTTTCCCCGGATTTAAAATATTCGGGGACCAGGAGATTTCGCTGCTACTGATTTCCCCTGAACCCGCCTCCGCATCCAGACGTCTGAATCTAAGGGCGATGGAATTACAGCTTGGCAATCCTCCTTTATCCCGCTAAAGTCAGCTCATGCGCCTTGTCATTCAACTCCCTGCCTTAAACGAAGCAGAATCCATTGGTAAAGTCCTTGATGCCATCCCGCGGGACATTCCGGGGATAGACGACCTTCGGGTGGTCGTGGTGGATGACGGCTCCACTGATGACACCGGTGCCATTGCCAGAGAGAAGGGGGCACATGTAATTCGTCATTCTTCTCCCAAAGGTGTCGGTGCCGCGTTCAGAACCGGTCTGGCTGAATCCATGTTGTTAAATCCGGATTTGATTGTGACCATGGATGCGGACGGACAGTTTAACCCCGATCATATTCCATTGTTGCTGGCGCCTATTGTGGAAGGTGAATGTGATTTTGTCAGTGGTTCCCGTTTTGCGGATTCAACACTGGAACCCGACATGCCCAAAGCCAAGCGCTGGGGCAACCGGGTGATCGCCCAATGGTTGAGTAAAATGACCGGACAGGAGTTTCATGATGTTTCCTGCGGTTTCCGCGCTTATTCCAGAAAAGCTTTTTTACGTTTGAATCCCCAGGGGGAGTTCACCTACACCCACGAGGTCTTTTTGGCCCTGGCCTTTGCCGGGCTGCGGATTCGTGAAGTGCCGGTAGAAGTTCGGGGCGTCCGTGAGCACGGCACCTCCCGGGTGGCCGGAAATCTTCCCCGCTATGCCTACCGGGCGGCTTCAATTATTCTGGGCACCTACCGGGATTATCAACCGCTGAAGTTCTTTGGGCTGATTGCCCTCGCATTGTTTGTACCCGGATTTTTGCTGTTGGCTTTTTTAGCGGTTCATTGGTTACAAACCGGGGCGCTGTTTCCTTATCGTGCGGTGGGGTTTGCCGGCGGCGCGATGTTGGGATCCTCTCTGCTGGTTTTCCTGGTCGGACTGATGGCTTCCATGCTGACCCGACTGCGGACCGGTTTGGAAACGGCTTTGGTGCGGGTGGGGGAGCTTGAAGGAAACGATTCCAGGAATCCCGGATCGAAAGGGAAGTTACGCGAAAGAGACTGACTGCATGGGACGCAACACCTTCAGTGTTGGGATGATAATGAATTTTTTCCCAGGGTAGGTCCTCATGCTTCGGACCAACCCTAGGCTGACAGTATTAACGCCGTTGGCGTAGAGCTACCCCAGTAAAATATCGCAAAATTAGAGCATTTTAAGAAATCAGATAGCCACAAAAAGCACAAAAAAACGCCTCCCCTATAACCCCGTTCTGCAGAATATTTGGGAAGTTGGTTATTAAAACCCATCCCGACTTATTTGTAATTCCTGTGCTTTTTAGGCTAAAATTGATTCAGAGCGGGGTTATAGGGAGGGGAGACTTTTTTGTGCCTTTTCGTGGTAAAATGCCTTCGCGAAGAATTTTATGTGCTGCGACTCTATTTAAAATGCGCTAGCCAACACGGAAGGTGTTGCGTCACTCTTTTCGGCCCCCAATCTGTGAAATCAGATTCGGGGTCGTTTTCTTTGGGGAGGGGAAGGGTTGAATACAGCCGAATATTTGATCCGCCTAAGCACGTGATTATCAAATAGGAGAATCCGTAGATTTGACGGAATTCTGAGTTTTAGGTAAATTGATGTTATTAAATATAATTCTTCGCTAAAGTAACTACCCATGAAAACCCTCTTCTCTTTACTGATTCTCTCTTTGTCGCTAACTGTAACCCAAGCGACTACAATCATTTCTACCGACGGAACGGATGCGGCCAATTTACAGTCAATCAACATTGACGGGACTGTATACTCCGGCAGTAATTTGATTGGGGTGGATGTGACGGCATTTAATATGGTGATTTCGGGAACCCAGACTTTTCAGATTGTGCCGGAGGGTGCAGGGGCTTCTCAGGGAGTGGCGGCCACAGGTTTGTTGGAGGATACGAGCTTGACCACCGGGTTTGCGGGACTGGACAGTGATACCTTCAGTTTTCTTTCGCCAATTGAAAACCGTGATGGAGCGGATGCGTTTATTTTTGAATATTCTCCTACCGAATCCGCAACGTTGAATGTCACGATTAATGGTAATACGATTAATATCGGTTCAAGTCCCTTTACCGCCACCGGAACGACGGTAGATGCTGACCTGTATAGAAACACCACTACGGCATCGACCACGATCGCTATTCTGGAGAGCATCACAAGTTGGAGCCATAATCAAACTCAAAACGGGAGCAGCATCGGGTATCATGCCATAGATTTCTCGGATTACGGGGTGGCAGACGGAGCCAGTATCAGTGAGCTCACGCTTGCCGGGAACAATGATTGGGACATCACCTCCGTGGTGGGGTTGGCGGTGGTTCCCGAGCCATCTTCAGTAGTATTGCTTCTAGTGGGTGTGTGTGGTTTCCTACTCCACAATCGAAGTCGTCGCAAAGGGTGACTCTTTTATTCATCACCGTCCAGATCCATATCCAGGATTGACCTGGGTGCCGAAATTTGCATTACTTGGATATTAAATCATTTCAGGTGTATGCTATATGACAAAAATCTCTTTTTTATTGATGGTTCTCTTAGGCTTTTCTTCGGGGGCCCTGCATGCGGCCCTTATTGATATTGATGGTGCAAGCAATGAATTCAGTGACTATTCCGGCCAAGGAGGAAGTAATGGTAATCCGGATCCGTGGGGGCCTTCTGCAGACACGGATGGGGATGTGACTCTCAGTATACTGAATAATGCCGTCGATGGGGGGAATACAGGCATGTCCTGGAATAACAGCTGGTCCAGTGGATCTTACGTAGTCGGTGCTGAAATCAACACCATGCAGTCACAATCAGCTGGTAGCACTGATATTTCTGCCAATGCTGCAGAGGCATTTTCTGAAAACCGCTTCCTAACGATTCAACTATCTACTGTAGGATCTGAAATCAGTTGGGACTCAATTGGCGTCACGCTGTGGCGGAATGGAGATGGGGCTCCGGAATTCTATCAATTCGCCTACGATGATGAAGGGATCGGTTTTGACACTGGGGATTTTTTGGGGTCATCGACGGCATTATCGACCGGGATTGGAGGAATAGATACGGTTAGCTTCAGCGCACCCGGGTTGCCAACCAGTGTGGCTTCTTCTGACACTGTCCGCCTCTATTTCTGGGGTGGGACATCCGGAACAGGCAACTTTCATATCACGGAGGTGGAAGCCGGTTTCACGGTGATACCCGAACCTTCCACATTTTCTTTAGTGATTCTCTTCGGCTTGTTTTTTGCTCTCCCGCGTTTGATGCGCCGCCGGGCTTAATTGCACCGGGCATCGATCTCTCTTTTCTCAATTCTGCCCGCACAAATCTCTAAAGCAAGATTGGCATTTCGGTTGCAGGTCCGGTAAGGACGAGGGACGATGACTGAGATGAATCAAACTGAATCCGTCATAACATTACTCTAGTGGATTTTGTATGCAATAGATAGGTAAAGCTAATATGTATGACTTGAGATAATTGGTAATTCAACTTGTATTCTGAAGGGAACTTTGTCTTCCTTTAGAAAAGGAAATGAATTCTCAAGCCAAAGTGAAGCTGACCCTCCGGGTCATATTTGCCGGTATACTGGTGTTGTCAGTCGCCCGGTTGCTGTTGCTACCCCAAACCTCCCCACAGGAAAGGGATGGAGTCCATCCGATTCCGGTGCAAGAAAAGGGGGGCCTCGCCGTTCCACAGATTTCCGGCCCCCCTGAGAGCGGGGAAGGATCTTTGATCGCGACAGCCGTTCCTCAAGTGGCCACTAACAGTGCCCTTGATCCCTCTTTGGAGAAGGAGGGAACCCTCGCGGCTCCGGGATTACAGAAACGGGGGCGGAATAATACCCGTCTCTTCCCCGTGGCGGAGGAGGCAGGATTTGAAATAGGGGCGGTGCACGCCGATCCTCTCCGCTGGGTCATCGAATCTACGGATGGCAGGAAGCAACTACTCGGAGATGAGATTCCCGATGAGCATACCTTATCTGCAACTAGAGTGAGTTTAGACAGGAAAGCGCTGGGAGCCTCATTGTCAGGTGGCGTTGCCCGAATCCTCCTGCCGACGGTGGACGGGGAAGAGATGGAAGTGGTGCTGGACCGGAGGGTAACCCGGGGGGATCGCTCCCAAACTTTGATCGGAACGATTACGGGGCAGGAAATGTCTCAGGTAATCGTGGTTGTTAACGAGGAAGCGGTATATGCAACGTCAGCAAATTATGCGGAAAACCGTCACTGGGAATATGTCTCGCTGAGCGGGGACACGATGAGGGTTCGGGAGTTGGACACCACCAGCTATACGGCCACCTGTGGCAATCCCGGGGATCTCCCCCAACTGGAGTCACATGGGATGATGGCCTCTGCGGCCCCCGCCGATCCTTCAGTTGTGGGAATAGAAGCCGCTGCCGCGTTGGGAGATCCCGTGGATACCACCCCCACACCCGGATACACCACGGTCGACCTAGTGGTAGGCTATGGATCCGCGGCCTTGCAGGCCGCGGGGGGCGTGGCCGCTATGGAGGCCCGAATTATTGCCGCGGTTGACCGGACCAACCAAGCGATGCTTTCCAGCGGGGTTGGACGTGTGGAATTGATTTTACTCGGGACCGTCGAGGATCCGGGGTATGTGCTTCCGGGGAGTGACCCGGGAAGTATGTTGGATGAGTTACGTGACCTAGATCAAACTTCTACGGGGAACCCGGCTTTGAACACGGTTTCAGATCTGGCGGACTTATTGGGAGCCGATTTAAAGTCTTTTGTTGTGAAGGACGTGAATGGAAATGATGCGGGGCGGGCATATTTGAATGGTTCCTCTGGCATTGTCGCGCTGGATTATATGTCTTCGAACCGAATGGCCTGGGCGCATGAGATCGGACATAATTTTGGGTGTTCCCATGCCTGGGGGGATACTGATAGTGCTTCGGATCTCGACACATCGAGTGATAATAAGGGTTGGCGTTTCAGTGTGGGTGGGGTGAAATACGCAACCATTATGGCCTATGATTACGCATGGAACCGGGTTCCCAATTTCTCTTCCCCGTATCAATATCTTTCGGGATCAAGTGTTCGCACGGGAGCCTTTAAAGGACAGAATGTCATTGGAGATCCTACGGTTGACCCAAGACTCGTCAGTGGCGGTAAGATCGGAACAGCGGGGACGGGGTATACAGGGCTGCACTCTGGTTTAGGGGCGTATAATGCAGGTACCATCCAGTCGAATGCTTCCTCAGTGGCAGGTTTTGGTAAACGCTTCAGTTCTTCTCAGCCTGAAATTGTGGTTCGGTCACGGGATGTGGATTACGTCATCCCGGACGGGGATAATCTGCCTCTTCCCAGCAAGGGATTGGGTTTTGATTCGGTCGTTGGGACGCATGAGTATGATTTTCTGAATTTCCATATCCAAAACCTGGGGGGAGAGGATTTGATTCTGGGTTCCGTGACGAGTAGTGATCCGCAGTTTACGATTTCCAGTTTTCCCAGGCTTGTTCCGCCGGGAGGGACTGTGTCGTTTTCGGTAAAATTTTCACCTACGGTTGCAGGGAACTTTACATCCGAGATCAGCTTTTCTTCCAATGATGCGGATGAAAGTCCATTCAACTTTACCGTCAGAGGATCTGGCTATGTTCGTACGTCAGATGATCATGGATATGATTATGATACGGCGACTCAGATTGATTCCCATTCCACCACCTATGGACGTTTATCCATTGGGGACACCGATTACTTCAGAATTAAAATTTGGGAAGAGGGGACCCTTCATCTCTACACCACGGGTGATGCGGATGCCCGGGGGGTTGTGGGGGGGGATTTGGTTGACAGTAATGATAGTAGCTCAGGTAGTAATAACTTTGATATCACGCTGGATGTGGGTACTACGGAATATGTCCTGGCAATCATCAACAAGAGGGATCTGTGGGGGGAATACTACCATTTATACTCCAGATTCCGGCGGCATATCCCGCCTACACTTTCAATTGCGGGATCTTCAGGCACTGTAGGACAGGTTGTTACGAATATACAGAACGGGGATATGTCCCCGTCAACGGTGGACGGTACGGATATGGGTGCCAGGGAGTATATGGGGCCTGATATATATCCTAGGTATTCGAAAAAATTTACAGTGTCTAATACGGGAACAGAAGACTTGGTAATAGAAAATGTTGAGTCGAGTAACGGAGAGTTTTCAACAGAGCTTACTTCCGGCCCTGTGGGCTACCCGCTGACAATCCGACCGGGCGAATCCCAAACGGTTAGGGTGTATATGCTTTCGGAATCACCGGGGGATAAGGAGGCCATCATCCGGTTGGAAAGCAACGACCCTGCGAATAACCCTTTTACCTTTAAAATAAAAGGGGAAGTCATCGCTGACTCCCATGGGAAAAGTTTCGAATCAGCAACGGTGATAGAACCTAACTCCTTCACAGACGGCGCGCTTGAGTTTGCTCCTGACGTTGATTATTTCACGGTCGACATCCCTACCCGTGGAATTCTGATTTTGGAAACGCCCGGGTCCCAATCGGCATTTCAGAAAGAGCCGTGGAATGTTCTCTGGTTAGTACTGCGAGATGAAGGTTCTAATGTGCTGGGCAGTGCTAGGGGGTTACTCTCCCCGGTGGTGACTCCCGGCACCTATCACCTATCGGCAGGTGATTTTACTATCACAGGTATTCAAGAGGGAGCCTATCGTCTTTATTCTTCTTTTATTCCGGTCAGTGAGGGAGCGCCCCGGCAGATTGCCGTATATTATCAGCGGGAAGAAATTGATAATTTTGACCTATATCCCTCGCATCTCAAAGGAACTGATTATGGAGATGTGGAATTCAAAGCAGGGTTTTCCAGCCTGAGAAGCTTTCGAATTTGGAACCACGGGGATCAAAATCTGGAAATCAACAGTGTGGTTTCACACTTGGACGAATTTTTGATTGAGGATTCCTTTCCCCGAACCGTAATCCCCGGCCAGTTCGTGGAGGTGGATATTCGTTACACGCCTAGTGCATACGGTCCCCAAGAATCAGTGATTAGTATCAATAGCAATGATCCAGAAGACCCATTCTTTTATTTTATGGTAAAGGGAACCGGGATTCCTGAGAAGATTATTCCTATTGTGCCACCAACCCCAACCCCTGAGCCGACTCCTGCTCCTTACAATGGAATTCTAGTGGAGTCTTTGGATCCGCCGGGCTACATCCTGCATGGAACAGATGGGGAGTCGTATAACGAGCCTTTTACGGATTTTGGTGAGGTGGGTGAGATATCCGGGGAACGTCGGCGCAAATTCCGAATCGTGAATCTGTCCGGAACGATCTTGGAATTACGGGACTGGACGACGTCAACGGATTTTCAGGTGGAGACCAGAGAGTACTATGTGGCCCCCGATGCTTCAATGGATTTCACCATACGGTTCAGCCCGGATTCACTTGGTTTAAAAGAGGAGTATATCAGTCTCTATTATGGCTCCTATGACAGTGATTCTGCCTTGTATCGCTTTACTGTTCGGGGAACGGGTGTAACGCCCCCTTCCGAGCCCATTCTAAAAGTAACGGCAAAGAAAGTGGTGGAGATTGAAAACAATGATCTAAGTCCCGGGGATGAGGATGGGACCTTATTTGACCTTCTGAATTCTCCGACCGGGAGTTTGGTATTCCATAGGTTTCAAGTCCATAATCTTGGAGGCCTTCCTCTTCGACTGGGGCCGGCCATTTCCAGTAGCCCTTATTTTAGGGTGTTTGAATTGCCGTCCGAGGTCCTGCCCGGAGAGATTGGGGAATTCGCGATTCGATTTAATCCCTACACCCTCGGTGAACATTCCGGGAACATTCAGTTCACGACCAATGATTCAAATCATCCCCTGTTTTCTTTTGCGGTTTCCGGGTCAGGGCTTCAAGTGGTTCCAGGCCCTGTGGAAGCTATCTTTGAAATGAGTTATAATGGGATAGAACTATTAAACGGGGATACAACACCCACTTCCCAAAAAGGAACCGATTTTGGATTTCTGGAAGTAGAAAATGAAATATTGGTACGGGGTTTCCGAATTTATAATGCCGGCTCTGCTACATTGACTTTGGGGCTTGCATCTTCAAGTGAACCCTCCTTCTCTGTCCAAGGGGTTGCCTCCGAGATTGCTGCCGGTGGATTTGATGACTTCACGGTGACCTTTGACCCGGGTTCAGCGGGGACAAAGACTGCGACGATTAGCTTCACGACCAATGACAGCGACATAACCCCTTTCAACTTTATGGTGAGTGGAGAAGGAACAGACCCCCCGACCGAAATCGCACCCCCCGAGATTACAGTGAGTGGGAACGGGATGAACATCACTGACGGAGATAGCAGCCCGGGTGCAACCGACGGGACAGATTTTGGAAGTGTGAACTATGTGAATGGATCGGTGATACGAACCTTCCGTGTAGACAACACCGGTGAAAGCACACTCGTATTAGGCACAGGCAGTTCGAACGACAGTGAATTTGTAGTGAGTGGACTGGCTTCGAGTATCCCCCCTGATGGTTCAGATATGTTCACAATTACTTTTAACCCGGATTCTGAGGGGATGAAACAAGCGAACATCAGTTTTTCAACCAATGATAGTAATGAAAATCCGTTTAGTTTCACCGTTAGAGGGGTTGGGACGATGCCCCTTGGGACGTCCGCAACTTTTTCTACCGCGATCACATATACAATGGAACTCCCCCAGTCCTTTGCCAATGTACCAAAGGTGAAAGTGAAGGGGCTTCCCAAGGGATTAAAATTAGATAAGAAAACGGGAATGATCAGTGGCGTTCCAAGTGCTGCAGGTTCTT
>CAKZLZ010000176.1 GCA_937127435.1 uncultured Verrucomicrobiota bacterium
AACGCCCCCCCGACTGCCGAATCCCCCCCAATAAAGTCGTTGCGTATCAGTGGGATCAATTGCCAACCCATAATACATCCGGCGACTGCCGGGTTGATTCGGGAGTTGTTGCCAACTGTGCCCACCATCCAAAGATTTAAAGACTCCGCCCCCCATTTTTCCGGAGGTGGCATCCCCATCGATTCCCAAATAGACTATTTGCGGATTTTCAGGATCCACTTCGAGGGCGCGCGGATATCCCCGCCCCCACATGGTGTTGGCGCTTATCTTATAATCCGGAAGCCCATCCGTTATCATTTTATAGGATTGGCCGCCATCCTCACTTACCACGACCAATTGCGGAACTTTGCCGTCCCAGGAACTTGCGCTTGAGATGATGCGGTCCACTCCGTTGATGGGGGTGACCCGAACGCGCCAATTGTGTCCACTGAGCTTACTACTATGTTTCAACGGCCAGAGTTGTTTCCAGGTTTCCCCATTGTCCGCACTCACCAACGTGCCCTCATCCATCGCCGTAGCATAAGTTCGGTCGCCAACAAATTGAATATCGGTGATGCAGGAAATATCCGCGCCTTTGATACGTTCTTCCCAGGTGACCCCGCCATCTTCACTAAAGGAACAGCGCCAGTTGGCACTGGTGAAAAGGTTCTGTGGGTTTACCGGGTCGATCGAAATATTCGTAACCACACTCATGTTCACAAACTCGCCGGCCTGGGGCAAGGTCGGATTCGCAACATAGTCCGCTTTGGTTTGAGAAGAATTTGTCCAGGTATGACCGCCATCATTGGATCGGTAAAAAGAGCCGTTCCATCCGGTGGCGCCAACCACATAAACGTTTTGCGAATTCTCCGGACTCACCGCGACCTCAAGTAATGAGACCGTATCTGACATCCCTTCACGCAATCGAGACCAGCTTTCTCCTGCATCCGTCGATTTCCATACGCCCTCAGAGAAAAAGGTTCCATAAATGATATCCGGATCCTGTGGATCAAACGTGGCACCTGACGCGATTTTGGGCGTGGGCAAAGCGGCCCAGGTTTGGCCCCTATCCTGACTCAGGATTAAACCATTGCCATGCGTCGCCGCCAGAATCCGGGAAGGATCTTTTTTGGAAACCGCGACACTGTAAACGGAGCCCGCCACCGGATCGCCGATACGCAGATTCCCGTACTTTCCGGGTTTCGATTTATTTCTGAAATCTTTTAGAGTCACCAGCACGGGATTCTCTTCCGAAGCGACCGTCCCGTCTATGGTTTCCGTGGCCGCTATAAAATAAGAGTCCAGGCTGGCCACATGCTGATTTTGAGGCAGATTTCCGACACAAGAGAGATCAACGCGGGTGATTTTTGACCAATCAGGCGAAGCGGGCAAGGCGGCGGCCGCATCCGGATGTTTTTTCACAAAGGCCGGATCAACAGAAAAATCTTCTGCCTTGAGAAGGACATCACGCACTTCCGTGTCCGCAAACAATTCGTTTAAGTTACGGCTTTGATAGCTAAAACCCTTTCCCTTGATAAACACCGAAAAGCTTTTGGGTGCAGAGGATCCGTCCCCTTTAAAATTCAACCCAAATCCAACCGCATTTTCAGGAGCAATGTTTTCAGGAAAAGAAACGTTCGTCCACATCCCCGCATAATAATTCCCATCCGCCTTTCCATATTGCAGGCGTAATCGTTCCTCTTCCGCCCCCTCGACCGCAATTTTATAAACTTCGTTCCAAGCCTGTCCACCGTCCACACTTTTATACAGCTTACCATAGGGACTGCCCGCATAAACAATATTTCCATCGGAAGGGTCAACCGCCACCGAACGAATGCTTTTTTTCTTCTTACCAATAATACCCAATTCTTTAGGTCCGGTTTGAGAGAGGAACTGCCAGTTTTCTCCGCCATCGATGCTCTTGCATAATCCGCCGTTGGTGGCCGCAAAAACCGTTTCCGGGTTGCCGGGGTCCACCGCCAAAGAAAATACCGCATAATCGACCAGACCGCGGTTAATCATCCGCCAGTTCCGCCCATAATCCTCCGTTTTGTATACCCCGCCCACATCACCGGCCAAATAAATAACCCCTTCCCCTGAAGGATGAAAGGCCGTGGCATAAAAATAGCCTCCGCCTCCCCAGCCGGTTTGTTGCCAGCTATTTTCTGCTGATTCCGACGCCGCCCGGGCGTGGATCGCGGACATGAGCAAAAGACAGCAAAAAGAAAAGAGAGACAAAAAGTTCATGCGTTTCATTATCATATTCCTAAAGTTGAGTTCAAACGGAGCTAATGTGAGTCTGGTGATACAAGGTTCACAATATACCTCAAACAAGGATCTGGTGTACATAGGTGTTCCGGTGGCGGTTTTTCACATTAAGAAAAAGGGGGCACGATGAATCCTCTCATTCAGGGGGTAGCCTGCACCTTCCCGCTTGCTATTTGTTTCGATGGAATGATATTGCCGGGTTGTGAGCATCTCAGAAAGACGATCCAGACTGGAGAAAGGTATCAATCTGTATATCCCCCCTCCTGAAAATGGCAATGACCTGCCACTTTCCCTCTCCGGATATGGGCATGAACGCGGGACCCGGGGCGAACCCCAGAAATGTCAGTATTCAGATATTACCGTCTTCGAATTTATCGTAAGCGGAAATGTAATTTACCGGGAAAATGAAACCAACTACCAGGTTGAAGCCGGAGAAATGTTCATTCTCCATCGCACACTTCCCCATGAATACACGGTGGGACCGGCCGGATATGTCCACAAGCGCTATGTAAACATCCGGTCAGCTTGTATCAATGCCATCCTTCAATCGGTAGGTTTGAACAAACCACAGGTCATCCAATTTGAACATCCTTCCCGAACCAAAGCCATTTTTCGGGAGATCCGAAAGCTTACCCTCACTCGGGAAGAGGGATTTAACCAGGCCCTTTCTATTCTCTTATACCGATTGATTCTGGAAGCATCTTCATCCTCAACCATAAACAAACCGCCCGCGGTTCAAAAAGCGATGACCTATATGGCTGCGCACATCAGCGAAAAAATTTCGCTGGAAGATTTGGTCGGCATCACCGGCGGAAGCATCCGGCACTTTTCCAGGGTGTTTAAGCAGTCCACCGGGGAAGCACCCTTGCAATGGTTATTGAGCCTGCGGAGAAAAGAGGCCATTGACCTGATCTGTCAAACAGATCTACCCATCGGGGAGATTGCCCGGCGCGTAGGCTATTCGGATCCACTGGGCTTTTCAGCCTTTTTTAAGAAACACATGGGGCAGTCCCCCACCGAGATGCGCGCAAAGGCCCGGCTAAAACCATAAACACAGGCCCGCGGAAAATCCGCCTATCGTATGCGGGAACGGGATCAATGAACTGACCCTTAAAATATGGCGGCCAAAAAAGCTATGTACAGATAGAGAAAGGCCTGTGATAATTATTCTCCGGAAATGTTGCTGAAGACTTTTCACTCGAACGCAACACTTGACCGGAAAATATAAGACGAAAACTTCGCCATCAGGAGATCCGTATGAAAACCCTACATAAATTAGTCCTCTGTACGACGGCCCTCATTACCATGCCCCCACTTCAGGCGGCTCAACTCAATGTGCTTACTGCTGATGCTCGCGTTAGATCTGACGGTTCAATTTCCTCCTCGATAGACTTGGCTGATGCCGGAATTGCATGGAAAGATTCCTGTTATGTAGCGGTCATTGAACTGCCGGAACTATCTGCAGGAACCGAATTTTCCATGGCAGACTTTTCCTTGATGTCACAAAAGTACGGAAGTGTGACTTTCAATGGCGATCTGTATGGTCTGGGATACCGGACGAGTTCAGATGTTGTCGCTGGCGACTATTATAAAGGAAGCTTAGACGCTACCGAAACCCTGCTTCAGGATAATTTCCTGGATTCCTCGATGAGCATCAATTACGTGAACTATCACACATCCTCCGCTGGAGATTCAGCGCTTACGGATTACTTGAACGCCCAATACACAGCCAGCGCGGCGGACAGACTTAATGGAGACGATATCTATGTTTTCCTAAGAGTTAGCCCTGATACCGGTGCAACAGGGGGAAGCTACCGTTATTATAATATAAAAACTGCTGATAACAGCGGAACAAAACCAATGCTGACCTACGAAACGGCCGCCATTCCCGAAGCGGGTACGCTTTCTCTGCTGGCGGTTTCAGGTATAGCCCTGTTGCTTTTCCGTCGGAAGCGTGGATAAGGCGTCGAAAAACGGCAAGGCACGATTCATATGTGCCATAACAGATCTAAACATTCGGCAAAGCTTTGTGCCCCTCGGGAAAAATCAGCGTTTCCTCTGATTGAAATGTTGGTGGTGATCGCCATTATCGCGTTGATGGCATCCATGCTGGTGTCGGCCACCCAAGGTGGTGATGGAACGAGGACGGGCGACACAAACCATATTCAATATGAAAGGTTCAGGGTCGTTAATGCAGGGTTATGTGATGATCCGCCGCCGATAGGCACTGGTTAATTATTTTAGGATAGGCGGTCTCATCTGATGAGACCGCCTTTTTTAAGAAACACATGGGGCAGTCCCCCACCGAGATGCGCGCAAAGGCCCGGCTATATCCATAAACAACCGGCCCGCGGAAAATCCGCCTATCGTATGCGGGAACGGGATCAATGAACCAACCCTTAAAATGTGGCGGCCAAAAAAGCTATGTACAGATAAAGAAAGATCTGTGATAATCATTTCCGAAAATGTTGCAGAAAATTTATCAATCTGACGTAAACCCGAGACCTGAAATGATGTTTCAGAAACCCCGTCCAACATAAAAAAAGGTATCCCAAATGAAAAAACTCTATAAAATACTTATCAGTGCTTCGGCCCTGTTGGCCATGTTGCAACTTCAGGCCGCCACGATCTACACACTCACTGATGATGCTGAGGTCTCCAGCACCGGCAATGTGGATTCCACAGCCTCCGATTATCTGTACGCAGGCTTCTCCGGCAGTACGAGTTTCTCGGCGGTGTTCGTGTTTGCTCTTCCGGACCTGCCGTCCAATGAGATGTTCACATCGGCCGACTTCTCAGCCAATCTGCAAGGCAGGACCAGCACGCCAAGCTACAATGGCGATCTTTACGGCCTGGACTACCGAACCAGTTCGAGCGCCTTGGCAGGCGATGCGTACTCGGGCGCACTGGACGCCAACGCCACGCTGGTTCAGGACAACTATGTTACGCCCACGATCTCCACGGGGACTAAATCCACCGATGCTACGGGCGACGCCAATCTTCTGAGCTACTTAAACGCCCAGTTGACGGCGAGCGCGACGGATCGCGGGAATGGAGATACAGCCTATGTATTTATTCGCGTGAACGCCGACAAGACGCTCAGCAACAACTACACACGCTACCACTTCCGCCCGCGGGAGTATTCCGCGAACAGTTACTACTGGGGTGAGCTTCAATACCAAACGGCCGCCATCCCTGAAGCGGGTACGCTTTCTCTGCTGGTAGTATCGGGCATTGCGCTGGTGCTCTTTCGCCGGAAACGCGGATAAGCGGTCAACATTATGCATTGCAAAACCGTGCAATCCCCTTCGACTTGTGGGCGCAGAAAAAAATCAGCGTTTACCCTGATCGAAATGTTGGTGGTGATCGCCATTATCGCGTTGATGGCATCCATGCTGGTGCCGGCCACCCAAGGGGTGATGGAACGGGGACGGGCGACACAAACCATGTCCAATATGAAAAGTATAGGGTCGTTAATGCAGAGTTTCGCAAGCGAGAACAACGGTCATTACCCATGGACAAATGATGGAACCACGGGAAATTACTACACCCAGTCATGGCGCAACCGGATTCTGACCTACGCGGGGGGAGTCAAAAGCAACTGGATGATTCTAGACGCACCCTCTTGCCCCTTTCGTCCAGATGTAAAGGCCTTCGGCCAAGCGGCAAATTGTGGCTTTTCCATGAATCAATATATGGGGCGTTGCAACTCCAGCGGAATCGCCACAAAAGGAAAATCAACCGCAAAAACAGATCAAAACCCCAATGGCGTTCGCAGACCCTCGATGGGCGACTTTGTAAGGCCGTCAAAATCATTTATCATCGCTTCCGCCGCTTGGGGAGGAGCTTGGAATGGCAACGCCTATACCCACACAGAGCTCTGGGCCCCTTGGTTTTGGCCCGGGTCGAAAGACATGGATGACTATCTTCCCATGAGTCAACAAGTCGACAGGGCTGGAGGATTTGGATACTGGCTCCGTGACGGCGTGGCCATGCTGATGATTGATGGGCATGTGGAGCGGGTCCCCCGCGGGCAAGTCACCTATGGCCATATGTATCCTTTTTAGAATGAAGTCTGGGCGGCTGAACCGATGAAACTTTTTTTATTACTCCTTATTCTGGCCTCTGTATTTGGTGCATTCGTCCTTAACCGACAAAGCAAAGCGCAACGCAGCGCGACTTCACCCCTGGCCATCGGTCTGGCGGTCTTGGCTCTGATCCTGATTTCAGTCAGAATGCTGGGCTTTAACCATCCGGAAGGAACCGAACGGGCCCAAGTACACATTGCCTCCTACGAAACGGCACAGGCCATCGTTACAGGACAAAAAATAGCGGAACGTCATCCGGGAAGCCGGGTGACCGTTCTGATTCCCCCCAAAAGCTATGGACTCTACCGGGCCACAGAACACTTGGATGAGTTAGTGGAAGCGCTGGTAACCGAAATGGAAAACAACGGACTACAGGTTCAAACCAAACAAATTCCTTTGCCTCCCAATCCCGGTAACCACGAAGTTCAAAATGTAATCGAAGATGAAATGGACCCCTCCAGCGAAGAAAGCATACTTGCCATGGACATGACCCGGTATTTTATGGAGTATTACACCGTCAATCGCTTTTCCCAAATCATCGTCGATCAAACAGATGCGGACGCTGTGGTCTGCCTGTTTGATCTGCCCATGAACATCGATGGACCTGAGCTGCCCCCAAAAGGAAAAGGACCGGCGCTGGTGATGTTGTACGACAATGTGGATCATCTCTCCACCGCCCTTTCCTCTACCCTTTTAGATGCGGTGGTCCTTCCCCAAAACCCCCATAAGCCTTGGGATTACGAGCAAGCCCTTCCCCGCAATCCAGAGGAAGGCTTTGCAAAGTGGTTCTACTGGGTTACCGCCGAGTCTGCCGACGCCATCAAGCATCCGTCGTTGACGGAGTAGACTCTTTTGTGCCCTATCCCATCCCTGGTCGCTTGAGCTCCCCGCGGACAGGCAGGATTGGAAAATTCACAGTGTCCCAGTAGGCCCAATCCACACCACCTTGAGCAGTAAAATTACATAGAAAGTTTGGCCGACATATTTAACTGGTGGGCGCGGAGAATGGCCACGGAAAGGGTCATTCCCCCCTCTTTTTAGACCTCGGGCTCACGGAAATTCACCGAGAGATCTTTTAATCTTTTCAAATGCGGGTTTAACCGCAGCTGAAAATCAGCAAAGAGTTCGTGCTCCCCGGGACTCCACACCGTTTGCGCAAATGCACACAACCGGGGAAAGAGCATATATTCCACATGCGAAGTTGTGGGCATATATTCGGTCCAAAGTTGACATTGTCCCCCCAGGATATGGGCATGCGCGGAGGCCGGCAACTCCGGGGGAATAGGATTGAAGGAATAGACATCTTCCAAAGTCGTAAAACCACGAATCGCCAAAGGTTCATTTTCCGAATTTTCGCATTGATAGAAATCAAAGTAAACGTGGGATTGCGGTGCCATCACCACATCGTGCCCGGCTTGCGCCGCCTCGATACCCTTTTCCATGCTCCGCCAGGAAACCACAGTGGCTCCTTCAGCCAATCCCCCTTCCAAAATTTCTTCCCAGCCGATGAGGCGACGTCCCCGTGCTTCAATACAGTCTTTCATCTGCTGTAAAAACCAGCGCTGGAGCTCTTCTTCAGATGCCAGGCCCAGCTCCCGCATTTTCGCCTGCGCCTCTTCACTTTCCTTCCACTGATCTTTCACACATTCATCCCCGCCGATATGAATATAAGGTCCGGGAAAGAGATCCATCACTTCTTCGAGAATATTCTGCATAAAGCGGATCGTCTCCGGCTTTACATTCAGAATATTTTTGCAGATGCCCCAGTGACAGCGGGGATGTTGAATCCCTTCAACATTCCCCAGTTCCGGATAAGCCGCAATCGCAGCCTGCATGTGGCCCGGCATATCAATTTCAGGCACAATATTTATATGCCTTTCAGCGGCATACGCCACCACTTCCCTGATTTCCTCCTGGGTGTAAAATCCGCTGTGGGGTTCCTCATTAAAACGGTGGGGTTCTGTTTGGTTATGACCGATCAGGGTCCGGGGCCGCGTAGATCCCACTTCCGTGAGGCGGGGATATTGTTTCATTTCAATCCGCCAGCCCTGGTCATCCGTCAGATGCCAATGAAAGGTATTCAGTTTATAAAATGCGAGTTGATCCAATAGTTTCTTAATAAAAGGCACCGGCATAAAATGACGGCTGACATCCAGCATACAGCCCCGCCAGGCAAAGCGGGGTTTATCGAGTAGGGTGACAGCCGGAACCGGATCACTGTTGGAACCGGCCAGAGGCGGCAGACACTGCCGTAAACTTTGTCCGCCCCGAAAAATCCCCGTTCGGGTCGCAGCCGTAAGCACAACGCCTTCTGCCGAAATATCCAGGTGATACCCCTCCTTCCCCAGTTCACCCGAGCGGGCTTCATCAAGCACCAGGCGAATGACAGGTTCATCCGTGGCGGCACCGGATAACATTTTAAGTCCCAGGGATTCACTCAATAACAGCGCTTCCTTTTCCAATCCCGTATCGGCGAGGATCGGTGTGCTTGCACACAAGCTGAAATGACCGGGTTGGGCAAGGGTTGAAAGGGGTGCGGGCAGTATGGCGTGCACACTCATTTGAGATTCAGACTTCGGGGATTTACACATAATATTTTTCCTGTTTTTTCCTTATCTTAGGAAGCATGGAACCCGCCCTGCTTCAAGACAAATTCAGAGTAGCGGCTGCGTATAAATATCTTTTCCGGCATCCCCGGGGCCGCCAAGGATCAATTTACCATCGACAGCCCTGCATTGTTGTGACAAAAATTTAAAATGGCAGCGGCAAAAAAATCTTCAAGTGTCACCCTGCGGGATGTGGCAAAAAAAGCAGGAGTGGGCTTGGCCACCGCGTCCCGGGCCATGCGGGATGATCCGGCCACCAAACAGGCCACCCGCGAAAAAGTTAAAAAAGTCGCCGCAAAAATGGGATACCGGCCGGATCCGGGAATGACGCATCTTATTGAGCGGCGCTGGCAGGGAAAAAGACACCAAAAGGATATGAACGTCGGTTATATCTACAATGGAGCCGGTGAAACCGGCGACGTATGCCGGGCGGAATACCAGATCTATAAAAATGTGGCCCATGAAATGGGATACGCATTACTTGAGATCGACATGAGCCACTTCCCCACCAGCAGCAAACTCCTGCAAAGACTTCGGGTGCAAGGCGTGGAGGGGGTATTGTTTGGGGTGATGCCGGAAGTCCCCTATCGCCTGGATGCGGTTTGTAAAAATCTGCCCGCCGTCAGCATGAGTGTTTCCCGCTATCGTCCCAAATGCCCGATCATCATCCATGATGAATTCACCGCCATCACCCAAGTATGGGACAAACTACATGAAATGGGTTACCGGCGCATCGGAGTCATTCTCCCCGATTATCCCAACTCTTTTACCACTGATTTACGACAAGGTGCCATTCTCAACCGACGGATACAGGAACCTTCAAAAAAGAACCGCATCCCGATTTTATATCTGGACGCGCGGGCCATCGGCTTTCCTGATGTCTTCGAACCCTGGTTCAAAAACCATCGGCCGGATGTGGTGATTGGTCATGGGGATCAGATCAGCAAACGCATACAGGCACTGGGTTACCGTGTTCCTGAAGATATCGCCTATGGAACTTACAATATCTGGCTGGAAGAATCCATCGGCAAGGTTGCCGGATACTTCAGAGACAACAAATCGATCTGCACCAAAGGCTTACAACTTCTCAATATGATGGTGCGCACCAGCCGGGTCGGCGCCAGCAATTCAGATATGGTAGAAATGATTTCCGGCGAATGGATCGATGCCCCCACCCTCCCCAAAAAAATATAAGCTCAGGGGAAGCAAGGCCGGCATAAAACTTCAGGATTTTGGATATTGTTCCCAAACCACCCGGCACAAATGAATTTTCATTCACGCCTCCAGTCTCTAAACATTTTCACTATGAAAAACCTACGCACTCTTCTTCTTTTGCTTACAACTTTCTCTCTGTGCCAGGTGCAGGCACGTACCTCTTTGCAACCCTGGCTGTCGGCCGAAAACAAAGGCCATATTCAAACGGGCGGGCTCACCTGGAAATTCGCCAGCTATGACCAAAAATGGAGATGGTTTGGCGCAGACACTTCTTTTCAGGCTACGCAATCCATTATAAAGGAAGCGGGCAGCGACAGCATACAAACCATCTCCTGGGAAGGTCCCTTCTCCCTGGGCAAGGAAACGCCGGCGTTCCAGCTTCGTGAAGAATTAAACATGGGGAAAGATCAGAATCCCACCATCACATGGCGCGTAACGGCCCCCGAAGCCTTTTCCACAAAAATGATTGTGGTGGAAACCAAGCTGCCTGTTGCCAATTATTCGGGGATCCAATACGAGCTCGACTCCAAGTTTGAGATGTTCCCCCTGCTGACTTCAGGGAATGAAAACCTGCAGATGAAGAAAGTCAGCAAAGTGATCCTTCCCGTCAAAGGCGGCGGACTGGTGATTTCGGGAGATGCCTTTTGGGTACAGGTCCAGGACCGCCGCAAATCCGGAGATTCCAATTTCACTTTCCGCTTTTTCCTCAACAATGGCAGCCAGCCGCTTAAACAGGCAACCTTGAACTTAAAAATGTCGTTTTACAAATACGACAGCAGCCCCCTTTCTTTGGCGACGATATCCAACCGGACCTTTGCAGATGAAGTCGCAGGCGACAACCAAGGAGGCTGGACGGATCAGGGCCCCGAAAACGACCTCAGCCCCTTTCATCCTGAAGATCTAAATACAGGTGATGTAACCTTCGACATTCCGAATGCCGGAAACAGTGCCGTGGTCCTTTCCCGAAACCCGGAACGGAGTTCGATCGCAAGCGCGGAACTTCCCCTCCCCGGAAATGACTCCGCAGCAAAATACCTTTACCTTCTACATGCCGGCGCCTACCTGAGCAATAAACCTGCGGGCAGCATCATTTATCATACCGCAGACGGCGCAGTCCGTCAGGAGCTCAAACGCGGACAGGACATCAACAACTGGTGGGAACCCTCGCCGGCAAAAAACGCAGCCATTGCCTGGTCGGAATTAAATAAAAGTGCACGGGTGGGACTGTATCTTTCCCGATTTGAACTTCCGGCGGCAAAAATCGGAAAAATTGAATTTGAAGCCGGTCCGGATGCGACCTGGATGATTGCCGGAGCCTCCCTGAGCGCCGGTCCCATTCCTTTTCCCCGCGAAGGAATCTACACCGTAACCGCCAACGAAACCTGGCATCCTTTTGAAGATAAACTGGATATCCAACCCGGTAGTATTCTGGATTTTTCCGATGACATCCCCCCGGTCCCCGCAGGAGCATCCGGTCCTGTGCGGGTAAATGACGAGGGACATTTCAGCTTCCGGGACAAAGCGGATGAAGGGGTCAGATTTTTGGGGACCTCACTGAATTTCGGTGCGAATTTTCTGAACAAAGAAGATGCGGATCAACTGGCGGTCCTCTTCCGTCGCATGGGATACAACAGCGTGCGTTTTCATCATCATGATGTGATGCTCTTTGGTGGGTGGGAGCAAAAAGACTATGTCATGGATGCGGCACAACTGGATAAGCTGGATTATCTGTTCCACACCATGAAAGAGCAGGGTCTCTACATCACCACCGAGCTGTATCAAATGCGGCATGCGTTCTCACCGGAAGTGCAAAAACTCATTGGGAACGATCAAATGCTGTTCAAGTCCATGGTGCCGTTTTCAGATGTGGCCATGAACGATTGGAAACAATTTGCCAAAGATCTGTTGGGCCACAAAAATCCTTATACGGGGATGACCTGGGCCGAAGATCCCGCCCTGATTGGCGTTTGTCCCATCAACGAAGACGGCATTTGGGTGCAAGTTTCCAAACCGCTGATTAAAGAATTAGCCACAGCCGCATTTGCGGCAAAATACCCCGGCGTCACTCCGGAAGCAGACCCCACCCTTTTTAACCAATTCATTGCCGAAACCCAAATGGCTTCGGATCGGGAAATGCGCCGTTACCTGAAAGAAGAACTGGGATACAAAGGGTTGGTTACAGGGGGAAACTGGATGATCTTTGAAGCCCAGACCCCCATCCGCTCCGCATATGATTATGTCGACAATCACGGCTACTGGGACCATCCCAAGTTCCCTGAGAGATCCTTTCAGCTTCCCGCCAACTTTTCGCAGAAAAGTGCGACTGCAGCCTTGGCACAAATTCCCCGGCACCTTTTCCTCACCAAAGTAAAAGGAAAACCCTTTGCGGTCACCGAATACAATTATTCCATGCCCAATAAATTCCGTTCGGAAGGCGGCGCGTTGATGGGCACCTATGCCGCACGGCAGGATTGGGATGCGGTTTACCGGTTCGGCTGGTCACACTCCGAGAACGATGTACTCAAAGTGACCGTCCCCACAAGATCCTCTTCCACCTTCAACATTTGTTCCGATCCCATCAACCGACTCTCAGAAGCCTTTGTGTATGTGCTCTGGCTCCGGGGGGATGTCCCCCCTTTCGAATCGGAAGCGGTTTATACTGTGGGCAAAGATACCTTTGAAGCGGAAGTCCCCTATAAACGTCCGGCTCAATTTTCGGACACCCCCTCCTTGCTGGGATTGGACAAACGCATTTCCTCGCAGTACATCGATGAGGAAGTCCCGGAAGAACTTAACGCAGAATTTATGCTGGCCGAAAAGGGGGACAGCTATGACAACAACGACGGAGGGGTCCTCAGTCTGATGGAAGCCGAAGGAAACCTTTCCATCATCACTCCCTACAGCAAAGCCGTGGTGTTGCAGACCCGCTCTGCGAATCTCGAATTTATTTCTGAATTCTCCGGTGGACCTGCTTCCATTCTGGCCACATCCCGGGATGGCAAAACCTTGGATCAGTCTTACAAAATTCTGGTCCTGCATCTCACCGATGTACTGGCTGAGGATATGAAATTCGACAGCCACAACCGTTATAGTTTTCTGGGCAAAGGGAAACTGCCCCATCTTATCCGGACGGGAACCGCCACCCTCTTACTGCCAGACGATGGACAGGGTGACATACAAGTCTTTGCGGTGGCCATGGATGGAACACGTCAAGGCGAAGTGGCATTCGAACGCAAGGATGGAAACCTCAACATTCAATTGGATACGACTCCAAAAGATGCGCCTGCACGCATGGTATATGAAATCATCAAAACCCCGTAAAACACTCGGAAATAAACCAACTCACACACAAAAGATCATCATTTTCATTGATCAACTGTTCGGAAAAATGGATAACTCAGGCATATGAAAAAATTAATCCCCCTTTCTTTGTTACTCATTGCCGGATTTCAATGGGTCCACGCTGAAACTTTTCTGGTTGATTTCAACACCCTTGATAGCAGCGGATATGTGGGGGGAACCTGGAACGCATATGCAGAACCAAGCGATGTGGACGGCAGTACTATCGTAAACAATGCGGGTATTGGGAGCGCATATACTTTGAGTTATTCCGGACTCATGCAGGATTCCAGCAATGGCGGTACGCTTGCTTTTAACAATGCAACCGGGGGCCCCTCCTGGGCAACTACAGACGGTTCACTGAGTAACACTTCAGCAGTGGCAGACTATTTTTATACCAGCACCACTTCCCAAACCTCTTTTACTGTAACTTTCGGAAGTTTAACCCCCGGGGATACCGCGAATCTGGATCTCTGGATGTCGCGGCAAAACCATTCCCAGGGAATAGGCTATTACAGCTATTCACTCGATGGGGGTACGACCTTCTCAGGCTTCAATGTTTTAGAAAAAGACGGCAGCGCAGCCACCACAAATGGTTGGGATACAAATAATACGAAAGACCAGGTCTTTTTAGCCAAAGAAGACGGGAACGTGCTTGCCCGTTACATGAATATCAATTCTCTCACCATTGGCGCCCCAGGAACTTTACAGGTGAAAGTCGAAGACGTCAGTAGTGACGATTGGGCTGCATTAAGCGCCATGCAGCTCACCGTGATTCCGGAGCCCTCCACTTTCGCGATGCTGATCGTCGCCGGGATGGGATTGCTCATCACCCGCCAGCGCCGTCGCCGGTAATTCAGCCTTCGATTGTGGTGAAGACGGGTCTTGGCATTTTAAGGCCAAGGCCCATTTCTTTGTCCCCGCTTTCGCAAGCGCCGGAATTGGGATCCTGAACACAAAAAGAAGGGACCGATTATGAAAAGACGCCTCATAACCTAACGATTTCAAGAAAATCCACCTTGAAAGCCCCGCTTACATCCTTTAGGTTAAGTTAATCCCATATGCCCCCCTCTTAAAAAAAGACATCCATGTTTAAAACTTTTATAGCTCTTAGCCTGTTTCTGCTTGCCGGATCCCCACGGGTCCATGCGGAAACGTTTCTGTTTGATTTTAACAACACCGCCGACGCAAATGGATATGTCGGGGGGCCCGGGGCTTGGAATGCCTATGCAGTTCCGGCCGAAGTAAATGGGAGTACGATCGCAAATATCACAGGTGACGCGACCAAAGGATACACCTTGGATTACACTGGCACCATGAAGGATTCCTCCAATGGAAACAGCAATACCTTTAACAATTCCAATGGCGGACCTTCCTGGGTGACCACCGATGGATCTCTGGCCAACACCGCTGCGGCCGCCGACTATTTTTTCACCAACAACGGTTCAAATACCGAGTTTACATTGATTATTGAGAACTTAACCCCCGGGGATACCTTAAGTCTTGATCTTTGGACTACGCGGGTGTCTTCAAGTTCCGCAAGAGGATTTTATTCGTATTCACTCGATGGCACCAATTTTTTTGGCCTCAATGTACTGGAAAAAGACGGCACCCCCTCTACGGCTAATAATTGGGATACCAAAACCACGCTTAACCAACTCTACAGCGCCGAAAGCCAGGGGAATAATAATGGCCGTTATATGAACATCAGTTCCCTGACCGTCGGCGCCTCAGGAACGCTTCACCTGAACGTTAACGACAACACAGTTAGTGAATGGGCGCCTCTGGGAGCCATGCGCCTCACCGTGATTCCGGAGCCCTCCACTTTCGCGATGCTGATCGTCGCCGGGATGGGATTGCTCATCACCCGCCAGCG
>CAKZLZ010000177.1 GCA_937127435.1 uncultured Verrucomicrobiota bacterium
CATTCTCTGTCACCGTATACGAGAAAAGAAATGTGTCCGGCAACTCTATGCCGATACTGTGCCGCAGATCCTGTTTGCGGAGCTGGCGAATGTCTTTGCCGTCCAGGGTGATGCTTCCCTGATGATAGTCGTAGAAGCGGGTGAGCAAATTGATGATGGTGGTTTTTCCCGCCCCCGTGGGACCAACCAGGGCGATGGTCTGTCCCGGTTTTGCGTGAATACTTATTCCTTGGATCACGGGAATATCCGGCAGGTAGCGGAAGTGAAGATCTTTGATCACCACCTCGCCTTCGACTTTTCCCAGCGGCAGGGCGTCTTCCGCATCGTCGAACTCGGGTGTTTCGTCGAGGATGGCAAACACCCGTTCCGCCCCGGCCAGCGCCGACTGGATCGAGGTATAAAGCTGGGCCATTTGATTGAGCGGTCTGGAGAACTGTTTGGTGTAACTCAGAAAGGCCGCGATCGTTCCCACCGAAACCAAGCCCTTCACCGCCAGCAGGCCCCCGGCCAGGGCGGTAACGGCGTAGTTAAGATTGTTCATGAGATTCATCAGCGGACCCATCAGTCCCGACAGGATGTTGGCCTTGTTGGAGGCCTTTTGCATCAGCCGGTTTTGGGTGGAAAAGGTTTCGAGCCGTTCGGGTTCTTTGGCGAAGGCTTTGATCACCCGCTGACCGGAGATGCTTTCTTCGATGATGCCGTTCAGGTTCCCCAAATATTTCTGCCGCTCACTGAATCCCTTCCGGGTATGCCTGGCAATGAGCTTGGTCATGAGGATGATCAGGGGAATCAAGCCAAGGCAGATCAGGGCCAATTGCCAGTTCAGGGCCAGCATCACTCCCACTACCGCGACCATGCTGAGCGCCGCCGAAATGAGATCCAGAAAGCCGTTCGAGAGGGTGTTGCTGATATTGTCGATGTCGTGGGTGACCCGGCTCATCAGTTCCCCGCTGGTTCTGCTGTCGAAGAAGCGGATGGTCAGGGTTTGGAATTTATGGAAGATGTCGCGGCGCAGATTCTGGATGGCGCGTTGGGAAACCGCGATCATGATCCATTGCTGTACAAAACTGAATCCGGCGGCGGCCAAATGAATGGCGCCCATCACGATCAGGACTTTGGCCAGTCCGGGGACGTCAATCTGTCCGGTCAGATAGTTGTCGATGGCATACTTCAAAAGCCAGGGGCCGAGTATATTCAGAGCCGTGGTCATCAGCACGATGACGATTACCAATGCCAGCCCTTTTTTCTGGGCGGCCAGGTAGCCCCACAATTTATTCAGGGTTCCCCGGGTATCTTTGGGCTTTTCTTTCGGATTGGCAAAGTGGGCACCCGGACCTCCTCCGCCGGGTCCAGGACCCCGCCGGATACCTACTGGATTTTGCAGCTGCTTTTTCATGCCACCGCCTCGTGGTCAATTTGCGAATGAAAAATTTCACGGTAGAGTGCGTTCTCTTTGAGCAGGACTTTGTGGCTGCCCATGCCGGAAATTTTGCCTTCGTCCAGCACGATGATTTTATCCGCTTCCATCACCGAGCTGATGCGCTGGGCGATAATGAGGACGGTCTGCCGGGACGGATGATTTTTCAGCGCATTCCGGATTTGTTTTTCGGTGGCCATATCCACGGCGCTGGTGGCATCGTCCAAGATGAGAATGGGCGCCTGCTTCGCCAGCGCCCGGGCGAGGGTCAGCCGTTGTTTTTGTCCGCCCGAAAGATTGACGCCCTTCTGGTTGATGTCGGTCATATAACCCTCGGGAAGTTGCTCGAGAAAGCCGTCGATGTTGGCCAAGCGGGCGGATTCCATCATCAGCGCTTCCAGTCCGTCGTGGTCCTTTTCCTCGTAGTGATAAAGAATGTTTTCTTTTGCCGGACCGGAAAAGAGCAGTGCCTGTTGCGGTACCACCGCAATGTTTTTGCGCAGCGTATCCAGGGCCATGTTCGCGATGTTTTGACCGTCCAGCAGGATCTCCCCTGAATCCAAATTATAGAAGCGGGGAATCAGATTTGCCAACGTGGTTTTACCCGAACCGGTGGCGCCGATCACGGCCACCGTTTCTCCCGGCAAGGCCGTGAAGCTGATGTGTGAAAGCACCGGATCGCCTTGATGGGTGTAGGAAAAACTCACATCTCTGAATTCGATTTTCCCGGAGACTTTTTGAAGCGGAAGCGGGGCGGAGACTTCGGTGATATCGGGCATGGCGTCGAGAACTTCCTGAATCCGCACGGAGGCGGCCTGGGCATGGGAAAAGCGCATCATCAGGTCACTGAACATCATCAGTGAAAACAGCAATTGCCGCAGGTAGTTGAGAAAAGCCAGGAGCGCCCCGATTTTCAGCAGTCCGGTATCGATCAGGTCGGCGCCAAACCACAGGGCGGCAATGATGGCCGAATTCAAAAGAATCTGCATGGCCGGATTCATAAACGAGACGGTCCGGGAGGCTTTGATATTGCTGTCGGCAAGATCCTCGTTGGCCAATTGAAATTTTTCTTCTTCGTATTCCTCGCGCACAAAAGCCTTCACCAAACGTTTGCCGGCCAGGTTTTCCTGCAGACGGGTGTTAAGGCGGTCCAGTTTGGCCTGCACCTTGTAGAAGAGGGGATAGGCTTTTTTTATCAGCAGGATCAGAATCCCCAACAGCAGAGGCACAAAGATCACAAAGAGCAGTGAGAGCTGTCGGCTGATGAAGATGGCCATCACCAGACTGCCCACAATCTGAAGCGGGGCCCGGACCATAATTCGCAGCATCATGCGGGAGACATTTTCGATCTGGGAAACATCATTCGTCAGTCTGACAATCAGATTTCCCGTTTCCAGTTCATCCAAATTTTTGTAGGAGAGGCTTTGCACTTTACTGAAAAGATCCTGACGCAAATCGGCCCCCAATCCGGTGGAGGCAAAACTCGACATAATGGCGCAACCCGCCCCACCCACAAATGCCAGCAGGGTGACCAGCATCATGCCTCCCCCCAGGGTGAGGACCATGTGCAGATCCCGGTTGACAATCCCCACATCCACAATCCGGGCCATCAGCATGGGCAGCATCAAATCCATCACCACCTCGATAAGCATCAGCAAGGGAGCGGACAGGGCAAAAATCCAGTAGCGCTTGAAGTACTTAAGGATGGTTTTCACAATCAAGCTCCTCCAAAAGTTGCTTCTGAATCCGCATCAGCATTTCCTGCAGCTGGTCTTTTTCCGCCGGCGAAAAATGTTTAAAAATCTTCCGGTCCACCGCCCTCATTTCCTTTCGGATAAGCTTACGGGTTTCGATCCCTTTTTCGGTGAGGTGGATACGGGTGATGCGCTGATCCAGGGGATCGCTCTGCCGGGAGACATAGCCGTTCTTTTCCATATTCTGCACCATCCGGGTCAAGGTGGCGGGGGCAATGTTCATCCGCTGCGCCAATTCCCTCTGACTGATCCCATCCGCCTTTTCCAGTTTATCAAACAGCCGCGATTGCCCGCGATGCAGATGAAAGGATTCAAAAATCCGGTGGTGGTAACGGTGATGAAGCCGTGAGGTGTCCGTAAAAATAGAACCAAGGGTTTCCATGGAATTTTACCTGATTGAGAAAGTGAACCTGAAAATGATTAGCATGCTAATCATATTGTGCTTTGGTTGTCAAGGGAAGGACTCAAGCAATAGGGTTGAAAGAAGGGAACGAGATCAACCACCATCCAGTCCCAAGCTTTAAAAATGCAAGGTGAGGGAAGTACAACCAAAGCCTTGGCGTTTTGTCATACGAAATATAGCGCCCCGAATGGGGGTGCAAGCGACCGCGAAACAGATGATTTTTGATTTTAAAGGTTTCCGCCCGGACCCCTTCGGGGCCCAATTTCGTTTGCCTACTCATTCTTGGGGCTGCGCTCCTGCGTCGCTAACCCCAAGCTAAATGCTCAGACCCCTCGGGGCCGATTAAACCCCTTATCTTGCTTCCATCCAGGGCAGTCCCTGTTACGTAAAGGAGGCTTTTGCTTTTTATATTCACTGACCCCGTAATACGTGATCGTGACATGACCGCAGTTCCTCTCTCTGATTAAATGCAGAAGGAATATTGTATGTATGCGGAACTATTTCACATGCACTGGAACTGGCTTAATGTGCCTGAATACAGGTAAGTAAAAACCATCATGAATATAAATCACAAAAACACTCTCGTTACCGGCTTCGTTATTGCGGCAACCTTCTTCGCCGCCACCTCCATCCAGGCCGCACTCCTCGTTTCCGAGAATTACGATTCGAAATCCGTCGGAAACCTTATCGGCCAGGACTCCACCCTCGGATCCACCGGCCTTTCCGGGAACTACACCCGCAACGGAGTGGATGGCGGACAGACCATGAACGTTGTGGCTGGAGGTCTTGCCTTCAGCACATACAGCACCACATCCGGTAACTCCCTCATTGCAACCAGCACCGCCGCCGGCGGTGGCAGCAACGGCAGTGGTTTCGTGGCCGTAGCTGGTCTCTCGCTGGCCGCGAGTCACACCGGCACTCTCTACTCCAGCTACCTCATCAATTTCAGCACCTTAAGTACAGGCGCCGGCGCCGCCTCCACACGTATCACCTCGAGTTCGGGGGCTACCTCCGGTGCCGCACGTTTTAATCTGCGCGCGGAGGCGGCGACGAATAGCGTGATCACTCCGGGTGTTTCTTATGGAGGCGCAGCCACCGGATTCAGCGGGACGAACCTTGCAATCGACACCACCTACATGGTGATCGGCCGCTTCACTAACGTCGGCACCGATTTGAGCGGCGCAGACGGCGTCGCCAGCTTGTTCGCCCTGACCGCTGCCCAGTGGGACTCTTTTACCCTCGCCGGCAGCACGGATGCCTACCTCGACGGGGCCAGCGTGGGAACCGGCTCCGGTCAGATCAGTGCAATGGCCACAGACACCGTGACAGCAGGCACTTTCAGCTTCGCGAACGGGAATTTCGTCCAGACCGTTATGAGCACGAGCAAAAGCGGCACCCAGACCTATCAGTTCGACAACATGCTCTTCGGCACCACTCTCGCGGATGTCGCCGTGATCCCCGAAGCCTCCACCATCCTGCTCGGCGTACTCGGCGCACTCGCCCTGTTCCTCTTTCGCAGGCGCTAGGAAACTCACGGCCGCTCCGGTAAAAAGGTCAGGGTCAAGGTCGGGCATTTTAACATTCTTGTCAGCGGGATCGCCCACCAAAGGGTGAAGGTCCCTCCTTCGCACTGCGCGTTTCGGTGCCCGGTTCGTTTCCAAGTGTTTTGGTTCCGCCTCCGGGGTTGAAACGGATCTGATTCAGCGTTTCCGGCGAAACCATACGCAACTGACGCCACCAACAAACAGCAGCAACATGGAAGAGGGCTCGGGGATGGCGTAACTGAAACTGATGTCGTCGACACCGAAGCCTGTAGAAGTGGTATCTCCCCCCGCCAGTTTTTCCCGTGCGTACAGGGTCAGTTCCCAGGTGCCGTTCCCCAATCCGCCGACATTGGCGATGGACAAGGGTGTGAGACCGGTCATCTGGTGGTCGACGCCAGTCCCGGTGTAGTTAAACGATTCATTCTGGAAACCGGGAGAGGTGTAGTTGTAGTCTGTGGATCCGTCGGTAAAGGTCAGGGATTCATTGATGCCCCACTGCGACAGCGAAATATCCTGCAGTTCAAGGGAGGTCAGAGTGCCGCCACTTACCGAAAGCGTGAATTTCAGTGCTTCGTCGTCTGCGCTGTTGCCCGGGTTGGCGACATCCCCGGATCCCTGATCAATAGCCCCGTTGTCGTTCCCTCCGAACACTCCGAGACGGTCACCCTGTCCGGTGAGGGCGCTGACATTGCCCGCAGACCCGCCGACGCTGGAAATACTTACTGTAAAAATAAGTCCGTCCTGGGTGGCGACAGCGGTTTGCGTCGTGGAGCTGTTGTGGCTGACGCCTGCCGCCTGCCATTCTCCGATGGTGAGGATGCCGGCATGGGAGTTAAATCCCCAAATGAATGCACATGCCATAAGGGCAATATAAGTGGTCGAACGGTTTTTCATAAGGGCTCCTGTCTCTGTCGATGAATGAAAAATTGGAAACGTGATTTCCATGGTTGAATGGTGCTTGATTATGGTAACGTTACCAAATATAGGGTGGTTATGTTTATGATGTCAAGGGAAATAAAAACCACCCGGATTCGTCCGCGGGCATATCTTCGTATATTTTCTTCAAACAAGGGAGGGTGAAGCCATTACGACTTTAAAAGACATTTCGATCCGGACCGGTGTTTCCATCAATGCGGTGTCCCGCATCCTGAACGGGCTGAATAAGGAGAACCGACCCTCCAGTATTCAGCGAGCAGACCGGGTACGCCGGGTGGCGGCCGAGATGGGGTACCGCCCCAATGAAGCGGCCCGGGCCATGAAGTCAGGGGCGTTTAAGTCGATCATGCTCCTCAAGGACAGCTCGAATGCTTACAGTTCGATTGATGATGAGGCCATGGTCGCCGTCCAACAGGTTTTGGCCCGCTTAGGCTACCGCCTGGTTTTGACCTTATTGCCCCAGGTGGGAGATCCTGAGGCGGTGTTGAGCGAATACATTCGCCAACAGTGTGTGGACGGGGTCCTTACCTCGATGATGCGGAATATTCCTCCCTGGCTGGAGGGGACCCTTTCCCGCGTAAAAACCCCGGTCATGTGGATCGGATCCAAACGGGAGTGTGACTGCGTGCGGCACGATGATTACCAAGCAGGCTTCGACGGCACTCTTCGTTTACTCGAGGCGGGGCACCGGAGGATCGTTTATGCGGATTTTGCGGCGGCCCTCAGTCAGAAATCCGGCTGGCATTTCAGTACGCAGGATCGTCAGCAGGGCTATCTTGATGCCATGCAGGCCTGGAATTGTCCGCCTCAGATACTTCGGCCCGACACGCCCCTCAAGCAACTCGACGGCATTGCTTATATCAAAAAGCATCTTTTCCCACACCGGCCGACCGCAGTACTTACCTATGGTCTTTGGCATACGGGCAGAGCGCTTCTCTACGCCTGTGCGCAGGAGGGCATAAAAATTCCGGAAGACCTTTCTTTTCTCACGTTGATGGGGGAGGCGAACATGGAAAGCGGCATCTCCTTGTCCGGATTCGTTTCCAGGGACACCGAAATCTGGACCCGCGGTACCCAGCTTTTGTTAGAGAAAATTGAATCGAATGAGCCGAAGCCTCCACAAGTGCTTTCGTTTAAACCTCAAACGGGGGGATCTGTTGGGGTACCCAAACGGGGCTGAGGGTGCGCGGATCCTATACCTTTCCCGGGTCAGCCTCCGCCACCTCGTCCACAGCTTGAAGTCCATTTTAGGCTTATGGGTTCAGGTGATTTGGGCGGACCTTTGGCCCGCCTTTCCTTATTTAATCCTTTAGCAAATGCGCCCGGACAGATCATCGGTGAGCCGGTGAAACGTGTCCGAACTCCGTTTAAATGCAGAATGAATATTACATGTATTTGGCGATATACTACATGCACTGGTGTTCGCTTCATGTAGCTGAATCCAGTTTAATTGATGGATCTTAAAAGAATTATAAATCCTTTGTACCCATGCTCGGAAACATTCGTCCTGCGTTCAAAGCCCCATCCCTATCATCATATGAAAACTTTAAAGCTCTCCCTTCTTTCACTGGTAGCCACAGTGCTGACCTCCAGCCTGATGGCTGGCGCGTTTGATATTACGTATGATTTCACCAATTCGGGGGATGCGACGAGTGTTACGGGCGATGTGTCCGGTTCAACGGTCACCCCGGTTGGGTATAGTGGCTGGGCAACCATTGGTTCTTCGACGGTTCAATTTCGGTCCAATTTTACGCCTTCGGCTCAATCTGATACTGCCTATATCGCTTTCACATTAACGCCCACGACGCCTGGTGAAACCCTTGACTTCACATCCTTTGCGTTTTCATTAGGCGGACGCGACGGCAACGCGAACACTTCAATCGTTTCTGTGAATCTACGTATCGGTGAAACGGGTTCCGATTTCAGCTCTCTCTCCGATGTTATTTTCATGCCTGGTTCTGTAGACACCGCAACTCATACGGTTGTTGGACCTACGTCGGATACATTTACGGACTATACTGCCGACCTCACTGCGGCGGCCTATCAAGGTATGGAGAGTGCAGAGATAAGACTTTATTACTTTGATAACACAGGTGGCTCAAATATGTATGGCGCGATTGACTACATTTCCATGTCCGGCGCGGCGGTGGTTCCGGAAGCCAGCACCCTTGTTCTCCTTTCGGGTGCTGCCTTTATCATGTTTGCATTTATGCTGAGGCGTCGCCGCTAGTCAGCTAAAAGGGGGGGGGACTTGCATTTGCCTGGACCCGGTTTTGCATCAATCATCAAAGCTTCATCCGGCGCTGGATGATGGAGGATGCTTTTGATATATTGATTTCAATGAATGCGCCATCTTCCTCATCCGGTCCCCTGCAACATTACGTCGATGCCCAGGAAATGACTTATGATGCCGCTCTGGCCGAGATACGGAACGGGTACAAAGAATCGCATTGGATGTGGTTTGTTTTCCCGCAAGCCCTTGGCCTGGCGCAAAGTGAGATGTCACAGCGTTTTGCCATTCGAAACCGAAAGGAAGCCCAAGCTTATCTCGATCACCCGATATTGGGTCCCCGGTTGATCCGCTGCTGTGAGGCTCTGATGGCATCGAAAGAAAACTCCGCCACCGCGCTGCTCGGATACCCCGATGATTTAAAGCTCCGCTCCTCCATGACCCTTTTTGCGAATATTGCCGAGGACCCTTACCTGTTTTATCAAGTGTTGGAAAAATTCTTTAACGGGAATCAGGATTCCCGGACGATTAAAATTATGGATGGCTGGTAGAGCTTTGAGTTTTCCTTTCCGGTTTTGAAATGAATGGAGTGGGTCTGGGAAAATTCGCGCCCGTCTCATGGCGTTGGAGAACATCCATTCGGCTTCTCTGTGGTCTAAAAGGGGGATGCGGGTTTTGTGGTCTCCGCCAGCGTCCCGCCATCGATCCACTTTCCATTTATAAGGGTGGTGGCGGTCTGATCGGGGAGCCCCCGCTCGTTGCGGTTGAGGGCGGCCACCAATACATCGACCCCGGCTTTGCCAATCTCATAGGCATTCTCGTCAATGGCGGCGAATCCCTGATCTGTTTCCGCAAAGCCAATCAATGCGATCCCCAGCCTTTTTGAATAGTCGGAATCTCCCACATCCAGATCCCGAAGATGCCGGTAAATGCCCAGGGTGATCACTGCATCCGGGCGGTATGTTGCCAGCCAATCGCGGATGGGTCGGTCACAGTTTTCTGCCGGGGAGTTGTGAACCGGGATTTGCTGTTCAGGGGGGAGGGTGTGCTGATATTGATAAAAAGCCGAACTGATGCGGTTATCGAGCCGGTCGTCGTACTTTTGCTGAAGCAGCAAACCCACGCGCTGATAATTCCGCTGTTTCAATTTCCGCAATATCCGCCGCATATTGATAAAATGATCCGGAATGACGGCGTGGAGACGGGGGCGGGTGAGGGTGAGAGAAAGTGCAACCGGGGTAAAATTCTCCCATTGCAAAGACAGATGGCCGTAGGATTTTTGTAAAGGGGGAATCAGCAGGCCCCGTACCCCACGGGCGATGAGAATATCGCTTAAACGTTTTCCGGTCATCTTCGGGGCGGCCTGCCAAAAGGAATGAAGCTGATATCCCAGACTGTGGGCCCGGGTTTCCGCGCCTTTCCAGAGTTCCCGCTGAAAATCCACTCCCCGATGAATGAAATAGTCGGGGTGATCCCAATTGTTGATCCAGCCGAGGGTTTCCACATATTCGGAGCGGACAGAGCGGCGGGCCTGGGACATCATCCCGGTCAAAGCGGGGTTTAATCGGTATCCGTGAATGCGTGCATATGCCTGTACCTGCTCCCGGGTGCTGTTGGCCACCCGCGGATCATTGTGCATGGCCAAAGAAACCGTGGACGCGCTGATTCCCAAGGCCTGTGCGATCTGGCGCATGCTGGGAGGGCTGGGTTTTTCGTCTGACATTCTTCCTGAATATAATATTTGTAACCTATTGATGTAAAGTAATTTCAACGTGTTTAAAAGCATGAGCGTTGTCAGGGTGGGGGGGATATGAAACACTGACTTTAAACATAAGGAGATCTTATATGAAAATTATGCAATCCCTCTCTCTCAGTATACTGGGCAGCTCCCTCTTGGCTTTTATCGCTTTTCCCGCAGGCGCGGCCACTGTGTTCACTGATGACTTTGAATCTTATACCCCCGGCACGGGAAATTTTACGCCCGCGGGCACCTCGTGGTATGATTTTTATAATGCCATTACGGTTGCGGATGAGGCCTCTTCCACCGCATTCGGATCGCCAAATCAATTTATGATTCTGAATGTGGGCAGTAATTTTTTCCGCAGCGACTCGCTTTCTCAATCCGCCTCCGGCCTGGCCACTTACAGTTTTGATTTCTACGATTCGAGCACGGCGGCCTCCGGTCCGGATGGGGTCCGTTTTGGAATCGGGAATGGCGATTTGAACAGTGACAAGGGCTATACGGGCTGGTTTATCAATGACGGGGTTTTGTCGACGGCCGAAAATACCGCATTGGCTTCAGGAACCCTTCCCACTCTGGATGAAGACAAAGTGTATACCGCATTTGTTGTGTATAATGGATCCGCCAGTACCCAATCTATTGGGGGGTCCGGTGGCAGTGTGGCCGCCGGGCAATCCGCACTGTATTTTTATGATCAGGCGGGATCAACCTTGTTGGATGCGGGACGTTTCAGCCATACCGAATCGGTGACACCTTCCGGGTTTTTGATTCGGAATTTTTCCTCTGCGGATACGGTGCTTTATGTGGATAATATTGCAATGGAGGATACCCTGTTGGTGATTCCCGAACCTGCAAGTCTGGTGCTGGTTTTGCTGGGAACCATGGTGGTTGGACTGGGGCGTCTGCGGAGAAAATAAACTTTATCCCTTTCCCCCGTTTGGGTGGAGGACTTTTTATGTTGAAGACCGCTTGCTGGCATTTAATTTTCTGGGGGCTATACTTCACCGGGACGGGCTTTGCCGAAGGGCCTTTGCGGATTGTGGCCACCGGCGGACGGATGGGGACGAGTACCTATCGCGTATCCGGATCGATCACCGCCTTCCGTCACCGAACCCCTCATATGTTGGGCGGTGCGGTGGACGAGATGCAGGTGGGGTTTATGAATTGGGTGCATGGCTACACTGCCGAAGTGGCAAACAGCTCTGCGGTCACGATTGAATACGCCTGGCTGGAGCGGGCCTCCACCGGTCAAATTCTACCGCTCACTTTTGAGGGTGAACGGGAATTCGTGATGCCGGCGGATTCAGAGCAGGCCTATTTCCCTGCCGATCCGATTGATTCGGATCTGTGGACCGGAGCCGCTCCCGGACAGGACGAAGTTTTCTGGGTAAATGTGCGGGGCAGCCTGCCGGTGGATGGTGAAGTCTGTATGGGATCTCCGGCCACTTGGCCGGGCGCGAAATTTGTGGTCTATGATCCGGTCAATGCACCGGGAACTTTTGATACTGCCGGCGCGGTTGCGAGTATCCCCGGACAAATCAACCGCGTGTTGGGACTGCCCTTGGTTTTTACCGGCCGTTATCGCGAACCGGGTCACCTGTCCGTTATCGGAATTGGTGACAGTATCATGGATGGCACTGGTGACAGTGTCAGTACGCTGGCCACGATTTCGGGTTTTGGATTTTTTAACCGTTCCGCCGTGGATGAGGAAGGGGCGAATGCCATTGCCATGTTTAATCTGACCCGGCACGGGGCCACCTCCGCAATTTGGAACACCGCCAGCCGCCAGAAGCAATTTTTACCGCTGGCCAATGTGGTGGTGGAGGAATTCGGTACTAATGACATCGGTTCGCGCGGAACCGGAAATGTAGATGATCTGAAAACCCGGCTGGAGGGGATCTGGACCCAAGCGCGGGATGCGGGGGTACAAAAAGTATTACGTACCCGCTTGTTGCCACGCTGTTCCTCGACCGACAGTTTTAGCAGTGCCGAAAATCAAACCCCCAATGACGGATGGGGAGCGGGGGAGAAGCGCGATGAAATCAATGCATATTTTGATCTTGCAGTGGGCGAGGGAAAACTCGATGGGGTGGTGGAAACGCTGGTGGCCGTGGCGGATCCGACCGACGATCATTATTGGCAGACCGATGGCAGTGCCAAATATCTGACTTCGGACGGAACCCATTTGAACGCCACCGGCAACAGCGTTCTGGCGCCGGTGCTGCGGGCGGCTTTACTGGCTTTGGAAGTGGATGTGGAAGTCGATACTTATGGGGAATGGTCAGGTCGCCTGGACTGGCAGGGGCAGGATGACTCCCCGACGGCAGACCCGAATCGTGATGGTCTCAGTAATTTGGGAGCCTATGCTTATGATCTCGATCCGCTGGCGGAAGTTCAAGCCGGGGATCTGCCGTATCTGGAAGTTGATACCGATACCGCAAACGGTCCCTGGCTGGATTTGATCTACCGACGCAACAGCTCGGCCGGTGATCTGGGCTACCACTTAAAAGCCAGCGATGATCTTACAGGCAATTGGGAGGATGTGTTTTTGAATGGGCTGGACGTGGTGGAAGAAACGCTGGATGCAAATCCTGACGGGGACGGGACCGCGCAGTTGATGCGGGTACGCATGAAGATCGCAACCGGGGATTCCCAAAAATTCATGTGCCTCACATTGAGAATGTGAAGAGGGCTGCTCTTCAAGCTAAAGGAGTGATATGAAAGGGCCGTCGGTTTATCAAAATTCACTCACAAAATGTACTAGAGCGGTTTCAATTATATTTGACGGTGATTTGTCATTGAACGGACGGTTTTTAGTGCTGAAAGCACGCATCTCCAAAGCCTGGTCCGTGAGGGCCAGGAACAATGGGTTCTAACGATTGTGAGCCCTGTATGGGCGACTCTCTCACGGGTAGGCCGCAGATAGAGGGTCGCCCATACAGGGCTCAAATGTATTTTACTATTTACCCCCGGCCCTGACGGACCGGGTTTTGCAGAGTGCGACTTACAGCCGCAATAAGTCAAATTAAACCGAAAAGGCTCTAAATATATATTCAGCGAATGTAGGCTATTGGGTTTACATTCGGGTCGAAAAAATATTAAATTGCATCTTCGAATAGAAGAAAAACCAATATGATATTTTAATTTATAATTTTGGAAAAATAAGCACCAAATTAGGTGCATCACCAGACCCGAAGAATCACTTGTTAGCCCTAGATGAATATTAAAGAATTATCTGAAAACGTCTACGAAGATCTCAATGGACAGATCGTATCAGTAGACTGTCAAGAGACTACAGTTACTCTTTTCTTCGAATGTGACCACTGGAAGGATCTGGACAAAAGAATCTCCATTCAAATACGTTGTTCAGAGGTTGTTGAGAACGCTGTTAGTCCTGGATTTTCGGGATTTTTACAATGGGAAGACAACCACCCCTTACTGCTTAAACACAACAAACAGCACGGAAGTTTATTTTTCACATCTAAGCCCACAAAACCATATGAGGTGATTGGGATCTTGTATCAGGCCCACGAAGATCTATTCAAAGGATGGCGACCTCTTAGCGATCATATCAATCAATGTGGAAAAACTAACGATATTCTGGCATCAGGGAGTGGCCTTTTAGCCAGAGGGCCGATACCAGTACTTGAACTTTATCAAAATTCGTTGGAAGGTCTAATTCAGACAAACATTATAAAATCATATACCCCGAATGGTGGATACAAGGCATTGATTCTGGACGAATTTTTTTTGGTTTGCAAAGAAGTTAAATTAACCCAGTTATAATGCTAACAATTCCCGCCACCGAACAGGTCGGTGCGGGTAGACGTTCGACAAGGAGATCAACATAGAATGCGACCTGGTCACTGGAAACTATCAACTAGAACGGGGCGGACGGTAGAAGCGATTAGCTTTCGCCTCATTGCTCTCAGCATGGTGTTTGTAATCTGTGCGTGCACGACGTTCTTCTTGTACGCGACGCCCAAAGGACATGGAATAGGGCCGCAATCCGGCGCGACTGCACTGGAATGCTTCTACTTCAGTATTGTGACCTTCTCGTCACTCGGCTATGGCGATTTGCACCCAGAAGGTTTCGGCAGACTTGTTGCCGTTATTGAAGTGATGTCCGGGCTAATCCTTGTTGCACTATTTGTAGGAAAGGTAGCATCCGAGAGACAGAGCGGGATTATCCGCTTGCTTTACACCAGCGATAACCAGAGAAGGCTATCTGCGTTCGTAGAGAATATCGAGTCGGTTGAGGCAGAAATCCATTGTGCACATGAAGATTACGACCATGATCAACTCGCAGCCTTGGGCCAACGCCTAAACAGACTTTTCGGCGGCTTAAGACAGTACCTGCGCTTCCAATCACATGAGGGAGCTCTTCTTGAATTTGGGAACAAGGGGCCACTGCGTACGCTGTATGCCAGCATCGTGTCGGCTGTGGAAGCGGCAAGCTATGCATCAAAAACTAGAATGCTCAAAGAGCGTAGCAAGGCTTCGCTGGACAAGGCCATCCAACGAGCAGCGGATATTGCCAGAGATATGATCGAACTCACGAGCGACAAGGGGGCAAGGTCACAACTCCGCCAAATCCAGTCACTTACCTCGGAGTACGAAAAATATAAAACGCGCGCCAAGCAATCCCCAGTCGCTGTCTCTCCAGTGGACGTAACAGAGGTCACCGAAGCTCTGTTGTGCCGTGTTAGACCACTTCTATCTAAGGATGAGGAATGGCCTAAGAACATCCAGAAACAAGTGGCCCAAACGCTCCATATACCAAACAAACACGCGCAACGCTGCATCGACGAATTGATAAGCCGAGGGGAGTATGAGACAGGAGATGAGAGAAGCTAGACGTGAGTGTCAAACAAGAAAAATGCAGTGTACGGCTAAAGTCGCCGTTGATTTTCAACGTTCGACTGAGAATATGAAAAAACGACTTATCTTCATCTCTTACTCGCATGACTCACCTGCGCACAAGCAATGGGTCGCCAAGCTTGCTGGTGATCTACAAGGGAGCGGTATTGATGTTATCCTTGACCAGTGGGATTTACGCATTGGTGATGATTTCGCTCCGTTTGCAGAGCAGGCGATTACACGTGCAGAGAATATTCTGCTAATTTGCACCCCCAACTATATATTGAAGTCTAATGAGAAGACCGGTGGAGTTGGTTGGGAGAAGCAGATAATTACTGGAGCGCTACTAACGTCGTGGGGACTAAACACGAACCGAGTTATCCCTGTAGTCAGGGAGGTGAAAGATGGCACTCCACGAGTTCCAATTTACATGCAGGGCATAATCTACGCTGATTTCTGTTCATCAATGGGATACCAGACTGAACTCAATAAGCTCATCAATGTTATCCAATCAGGTCCGCAATTACCAAAATGGCATGGGCATAAGACAGAAGAAGAACGAGAGAAGACGGTCTTTGATGAAGCGGCGGAAAGGGCTGGTCGTGCTGCGGAAGCAGCTATCATGAAACACGAGAGGGATTTGGATCCCCTGTTCAACAACTTCATAAAATGCAGGAATCTCCCTCTGACTGATCCACGCAGGGATGCAGCTGTTAAACGCTGGTGGAGTTTCGGAATATGGGTATTCCTTGGCGAACTTTTGCCTTTTCTCGTTGGCATATGGCTCTTGCTATCGGTATTTAGCTGGATAAAGAACTGGTAAAAGCCGAACAGCCGGCTGCACAACTACAGTACAAAGGCGCGTCTTTTGATTGAGTGTGAGCCGAAACGTTAGGAATAAGATTATGTTTGAAACGATTAAGGACATACTTTCTCTTCTAGGTGGAGCTGGAGTAATAATCCTTGCTCTTTGGGCAACCTTGGGTGGTATCTGGAGAGACAGAATTAAAGAAAGGCAAAGAGAAGAAACTGAAAAGTCGATCCTACTAAGGAGCGGTGCTATAGAAAGTCAGAGAATTCAAACAGATCGTTATTCTGCATCCCAATATGATGTATATTTTGACCTATGGAACAAACTGCTGGAGTTTGACGAATCAGTAGATCGCTTGTGGGAGAATGTAACTGAAGATGAAGTTGTTAATCTCGCTGAGAAATTGCGGGAAACCGAACCCTTAGTTAAAAAATGGTCCATCTTTTTTGAAGACGATCACATTGGGAAACTAAACAGGATATTTCATACACTACGTTGGTTCAGTGTAGGTAAGAAGCACCTTCTAACAGCTTATGGAAAGAAACATATTGCGGAGTATTCTCACCAAGTTAAGCGTCAAATTGAAGACAATAGAACTATTCGCGAGGAATGGAAGTCTCTTCTAATAGAGATACGTCATCTATTTAAACGTCACCTATCAAGAATCCAAAAAGAAATTCAGATTGACGATGAATATATTGTCAAAGCGATATCTTTGGAAGATCGAAAGAGAATCTGCGATCTCCACGAACTATTTACTCCAATGAACGAATCCTAACAACGGGCTGCTCACCTATTTCAAACCCCGCGGACGCGGTCTGAAAAGGGAGAGCCCAAGCGTTCGCTTAAACAAAATAAATCCCAGGATACATGGTGATAATATGAATTTCCCTTTCTATGATGATCTATCGCGAGAAGATAAAAGCAAATATGATCTCATGTTAGAAACTAGTTTTGCGTTTACAATGTGCGACGAATTGCGATTTGTAGAAACTGATGAAAAAGGCCATAAATCATTATCTTCATCTTTTCTCCCGAGCATCAAAAAAGCTAAGGTGTTATGGGGTATGGGAAATTCGTCATACCCTCAGGGAAGTATTTCCGCCAACCGAAACAACTATGAGGTAATTAGGAACTACTTTGGCGGAATTTACCCGGATGTGTATGAATTTACTCTATTTCGAGAAGGTGTTTTGAATTTTCTTCGGCTCAGGAGAGATGACTCTAGTCCAACAAAATCTTGGCTTTTTGGCTCTAGTTATAGTCCAGTTACTTCTACAAGCGGAAAAGCACTTCGCAATTATAGAGCTGTGGAAGTTAGCCTGCGCCATACAGCGACTAGCTTATGGATTTTGTTAGAAGAGTTTCAAGGGGGAAAAGGGCTCAAACCTCTCAAAAGGTCGATTGATGCGTTTTTGAATAGAGCTAACGGATTTTTGAAGAAAAATGAAGATTGGCATGATGATGTATTTCAGCATTTAACAATTGCGGCAATTTCAAAATGTTGCGATGCTATTATTTCAAAGCTGGAATCAGAAGTTGGCACAGTCAAAAAAGCAAAAAGCACAAAGAAAAAATCACTGCAGTTGCTCTTCGACGGAGAGCACTGTGAATACAGCTTGGATGGTACGGTCTCATGGAATAAGCCTGACGCCAAAGAACAAGGGATTGCGATTTATGAGAATTTTCTAGATCTTTTTGCCTTATGCATGATACCAGCAGAATTAGATAACCATTATTCCCAACAGATTGTACGTAAAATCATTAACAATAGGGTGCCTTCGAGTGAGGGGTATGGAATACCGATTCAACCCATGGTTACTGATGAAAATCTTGAAGATCTGAATCCTGATTTTGGTTCTAGCGCTGGTGTCTTGTATTTATTGTGGTTTAGTTTAGAGCATGGCGTTGGCGATGAAGATTGGCAACTTTACTGCAAAGAAAATTTCTTATGGCTTTTGGACTTTTGCATTTCTGCATTTGACAAAAAGAAATACTACCTGCTGCCCTATACCGAGCACACATCAAAAATCTTACTTTTACCAAGATTTAACCTCAAGCCTCAACGAGAAAGTGTCGTGATGGAGTTCATCTTCCAGATTAAGAGAGAGATATACCGAGAGATAAAAGATGAAAATGGCAAACTTCAAAAAAATATTGATGCGATAAAGGCACCAGTAGGCTTGGAGCATGTTGCGAAACTTATATCATTATGGCAAGTCCCAGAGCATTTTAAGAATTCTACGAAATGGTTTTCCGAAATAAACTTTGAGCCGTACTCGGATCTTGCCGGCCAATTTGTCGGAGGGGTTATTAAGTCATTTATGAAATAGCACCAGAGAAATTTAAAATGATATTAGTAACGCTACCCTATACAAAATCTAGAATAGTACAAAAAAACGACAATCAACTTTTTTGTGAAATTTACAAAAACAAGAGAGGTTGGTTTAGAAAGGATGTGAAAGAAACAAAAATATTTGGAAGAAAGGTATGCGATGAAGTCGGCCAGAGACTAGGAAATAATGGTTTTTTCACATCTGATGAACTACCAAAGTACGGTATCTCAGAGGTTGAATTTAATTACATTTTAGGCTGTGTAAAACCTGTAGAAAATGATCTGGTTGTTTTTTTCGCATATTCAGATCGTGAAGCAAAAGAAGCTAATAAAGTCCTTGGTGATATATTGTCAACATGCTCACCATATTGAGAATAGTTAAAGCGAACAAGAAAATACAGCCGATCCAAAAACCGCTACGCGTTTTTCGGCCAGTTGATTTTAAGCGTTAGACAAGAGGAGAGCGAATAAATGGACTACATGTTGCAATTTCTAATCCCAGTCGGAATCTCTGTCGCCGGGATTATCGTACTGAAGGTGTTTTTCACCCTTTGGAGGGTTAAGGAGAAACAACTCATCCTGAAAAATTCTCAAGCCCAACCTCTACGCCCGAAACCGCTTTCAGAGGCATGAAAGGAAAGAAGGTTATTGTTCAAATGAAGAATGGAGATACCCTCCTCGATTGCGAATATAAGACCAATCATTTTTTTGGTGATGGAGAGTTTGGCATGTGTTCGCTTGTGTATTTTGAATTAAAGAAACCTGATGGAAATCAAATATATATTTGCGGGACGGACATTCTGTCGGTTGAAACGACAAAGTAATCCTAACAAAAAAATTGTGCGAACCCTCATACTTCGGGTCCGCACATCTTAACGTTCTGAGAAAGAGAATGAAAGTCACCCTCATTATTGTTAATCTTTTATTGGCCGCCTATATGGTCATCTTTGCCATACCGATGACGAGCTACACCCAAGACGTGAACACAGCATCGATGGCGAGAGCCTTGCATAATGAAGGAATTATAACTGAAGAACAGTTGGAAAAAATGTATCCTATGTCACTAGAGCAATATGGCTATCGGAACCTTCAAGGAACAATAGATAAAATTGTCGGATATCCAGTTTTGATAGTCTTACTTATGAATGTCATTTTAATTTCCATATTCATGGATAGAAAACCGAATTCAGAACAAGGCGGTGCTGGACAACGTCGCTGACGCGCCGTCGCCAGACCTTTACGTTATGATATTTGAATTTTCCATCCTCATCCTTGGTTTCGCCGGGCTTGTGATCTCATTTTTCGGTTGTGCTACAGTAGACCTGCGGATTCGACAACAGTTGGAAAAGAATGGTGAAAGCCCCAACCCTGATGAATTTGAAATTCAACCCAAGCTGTACAGTTTCCATAACCTTGCAGAATATTTTGATCGAAGAAGGCGCGCTTCTGATTTGCGAATTCAAGTCGATAAACAATTGGCGAACTGGTATAAATTCTATCAAGTGATGTTGCCGGTCAGCATTGGCTTGATGATGTTGGCATTTATCTTACTCGATGCCGGATCATAACCAAAATATTGAGCGAAGATCGTAAACCCGGTCCGCGATAAAACCCCAATGAAATTTTCATCGAAACCCAACCGGAACATCAGTCTCAATCTGTGTGCATCAGTGGTTAAAAAAATGCAGAGCCCACCCGCAAACCCCCCTGACCCCGTGCCAAAGACCCGTTTCGGGTTTTCAGTAAAAAAGGGGCCGCCCTTTCACCTGCGAATAAATATTTCTATGCGCGCTTAGGGTTGTTCCGTCTTCGCCTTTGCGCCTGATAACCCTTTCGTCGCTGCTTCGTGCAGTTGTCACTATAGAGCCGGCTGGTTAAATCAAAAAATCCGGCACGCAGTTCTTCCCGGGTCATAGGTGTGGGATCGAAATGAATATCAAACAACGTTCGTTTCGACCAGTCGTGGGGAAGGTCTAATCGGTTTTCGGAGGAGAGCTTTTCGAAAAACGGCGTTCCCGGAAATGCGGTGGGATAGGTGATTTGCACATCGTACAGCGATAGCTCCATGGCAAAGTCATACACCGCATCAAAGATTTCCGTGGTTTGGCCATCCAAGCCGACGATGAAGCATCCGTTGACCCGGATGCCTGCGGATTGAATGCTGTGAATGTTGCGTCGATAAATGTCCAACTGTTGGCACTTCCAATCGGAATTCAATTCGGTTCCCGGTAAACCATCCAACAAAGGACTTTCCAATCCGATCAAAACTTCATGACAACCGCCCTCGAATAATTCTTTGAGAAAAACAGGATCACGACCTACGGAAATATCGGTTTCAGTAAACCAGCGGATGTTGCGGCTTTGAAGTTCGGGCAACAATTCACGCCACCATTTTTTGTTCAGCAAACTGTTGTCGTCCGCAAATTCAATGAAGGGTCTTGGCCAGATGTCCCGAATCGCATCTATTTCTTTAAGCACCTTTGCCACCGGCTTCTGTTTATATTTTTCCGTAAGCAGAATAGAGCTGGCACAGAATGAACAGCGGTGAGGACATCCCCGGGATGTCTGAACCGTCAGGCGATTGTATTGAGCTGGATCCAAGAGGTCGAAGCGGGGAAGCGGGGCATCTGCGAAGTCAAATTCATGGTCGGTGCGGTATGTGCTTTTCAGGATTCCGTTTTCGGCATCCTCAACCATCTGCGGCCAGACATCTTCACCTTCACCTATCAGCACCGCATCGCAATGTGCGAGTGCTTCATCCGGTAATACGGTTATATGCAAGCCTCCCATGACGACCCGGATTCCTTTTTCGCGTAACTGATCTGCGACCGCGTATGCTTCGGGAATCTGAGCGCTGAAAGTGGAAATGGCAACCATGTCCGCTTGAATGCCGGAAAGGTCCGGATCCAGATCTTTGATTTCATGATAACTGAGGTTGTGACCGGGAGGGGTGCACCCTGCCAGGGTGAGGAGCCCGAGGGAGGGCAGGGAAGCAATGACCTGGCTCCGCTCCAAGAATCCCGGCATGCTGAGGCCGAGTTCAAGGAGTTCCGAATCCCAAGCCCGGATTCCACTCATGGCGATAAAGGCGATGTTCATTCTACTTCTATTTGTTCAAGAATCTCGAGTTGCTGCAACCTCGTTTTCGCCTCCATGTAGAGGGCGTCTTCTTCAGCCGAACCGCTATACCCATCCATCATGGAAAAATGATTTCTGATAAACTCGGAATGGCGGTTGAGCAGCTTGTCTGCCGCTGACGTCTTTGGGAGCAATGCAATGAGTTCGGTGAGTTGCCAAGGATGAAGGAAGCGGGGTGTCCCGTCCAGGTAACGGTCCACATAGTCCAGAATTTCTTCTGAAATCCACGCGGGGTGATGCGGTTTAAGCTGCTCCAGCATTTGCACGGCCTCAAAGAGGTTGATCCGTTGAGATCGTCCTGCCGGCGGAAGGGGCCAGGTTCTCGCAAAGTCTTGCGGCGAGTGCGCGGCCATGAAATCCATTCCTTTTTCAGTGTCGGTTCTTATGAGGTAGTTTAATTCGGCACTGCGGTACAGGGAGGGCTGTCGAAGCAGGAGCATGGAGGTGGCCAGAAGGAACAGTGCCATGGCGATGGAGAAGCGAAACGGTGAGGCCTGTTCCGGTGGGGGAAATGCAGTACGGGGCCGATTTCCTTTTTTAAACTGAACAGCAAACATGACCCATCCAAGCCAGAATGAAACCTCAGTTGTCAGAGAGAGCGTGTTTGATTTGAACGCGGTTTCCTGCGAGTGAACGGACCCTCCCATCACATCGGTGAGTGAAAAGCTGAACAAAGCCCCGATCACCAGAACCAGCACACATCCTCCCCAGAGGATCTCGCACAGCATCAGCCAAAACGGTTGTTTCAGGGTGATGGACATGACCCGGGCATAAAGAATCACCCGCCAGGATGCCACAATGGCCAACAGAGCCGTATTGATTTTCAGCGCGGTGAGGGCATCGAAAAAATATTCCACTGGAAGGGCATAAAACATGGCCAACGGAGCCGTCATCCAGAAGAGCCCCAGATAGCATCGGAATCCTGAAAGACCGTTCACATCTTTGGGTCGGTATTTAACCCGGAGATAGCCAAAGTGCATGAGGGCCAGAATGATGGAGGCGATCAGGGGCGCAAGAAAAAGACCGGGGCGATAGAACAGGCTTTCCTGATCATACTCCCGGGCCACACCGGCAAAAAGCACGAAAAGCAGCCCATATTTAATCGCAGATTTGTCACGGGCCATGGCGTGAATGGCGTCCGCATCACCGATCAAGTAGCGTAGAATCCTGGAAAGAGGCATGAAGAAGTAAAGCTCATGACAATAGAAATGTCACGTACAAGTGATTGCGTTTTACGTAAAACAGATCATAGGCACGACTTTTTACACCCTTCCCGTTTTTCAAATGCATATCCTTTCGGAGTGAACCCGCAGATCCGGTTTTACAGTCTTTCCAGCTGGACCACGAAGGTTCGACCTCCGATTTTAACCCAAAAATGCTGTTGTGCCTGGAAGGGGTCATGGGAAGGGGCAACCCTTCCGACAAAAAATGCGGGATGCAAGGGCAGAGCCCTTGGCTTGTCAGCGACGTCGACGCATCATCAGAATACCAGCCGCGCCCGCCAGTAGTGTCAGCGCAAGTGTGCCGGGTTCGGGCACTACTGTGTATTCGGCAGAAACGTTTACAATGTGGGTGTTTCCCCCTTCGCTGCTCGCATTCCAGAAAAAGAGCCGAATGGTGTCCGAGGAACTGATGGAGGTGGCGATATCTGCGGCGTTGTAGCTGATGGTGGCCAGTTCGTTCGGTGTCGTGCCGGTTACGCCGGAGCTAGAAACGTTGGTTGCAGTTCCGAGCAGATCCCCGGTGCCGTATCCATCTGCATCTGCGTCGTAAGCGAACCGGTAATGTGTCGCGGCTCCAGTTCCGTTCCGCCACAGTTGTACGCTGACCGCGCTCCAGTTAAAAGGGGTCGCACCGGCGGTTTCGAGGACAATATCCACGTAGCCCCCGTCGATTGCAGAGCTTTCTTCACCGGCAAATCCCGCGCGGAAATTTATTTCCTGACCGGTACTGTAAGTCATTCCGGATCCACCCGGGTACGAACCGCTCCAGTTGATTCCATGGTTGGTACCATTGTTGTAAGCACCCTGTGGAAACTTCGTGGTCAAGGTGAAATCACCATCCGTGACGGACGAATCCGGGATAAGGTTCTGAGAGCCGAGGCTTCCGTAGTCCGCAAATTCACCGGTCCCCTGAACTGCGCCGGCAATGTCGATCATGGTAGCGGCGGAAGCGAAGTTGGAGCTTAAAAGGATTGTCGAAACGACAAGAGTAAAGATTTTCATAGCCACGAAAGGTTACAAGGGTTGAATTAAAACGATACTAAATTTATACACTGCGGTGCACAATGTCAATTGAGTTTTGGTATTCGGAAAGGAATGAGAAAGAATTAAGATGAAACAGATCCTGTTTTACATTCTTTCCAGCTGGACCACGAAGGTTTGACCTCCGATTTTAACCCAAAAATGCTGCCGGTCATTGATAAGTTTGAGTTGTCCCATGTCCGTATCGTAAAACGCCGGGGTGTCGGCTTTTTTGTGGGTCTCGAACTCAACAGCAAAGGTCTTCAGAAATACGGTAATTCCGGTCACGAGCAGGATGACAAAAACTGTATAAAACAGACCTTTGGCTTTAGAATTTCGGGCGTTCATTTGTGAATTTAAATAGAGGGGGAATTTCAGATGAGTGATTCGCTGACTACCTGCGGGGGAATGAGCTAGAGGTCAACCGAAATAAAAGGACGGGATTCAGGAAGGGGTGCGCATGCTTTGCGTTAAACTTTGGGAAATCATATTCTGTATAGAAATCCGGTTTCTGTAATCAAACTGTAATGAAGGATAAGGTAAAGAAGGGAATTCGTTCAACCAATGTATAAGGTCTATTTCCATGAAAACGATTCCCACGCTGTCTGCATTTCTTCTCTGTTTAATTTTTATGTCTCCCTCCTATGCATCCGTGATGGTTTACGAGGACTTTGATTATGGGCACACTTCCCGCATCGTGGATCAGGGAAATGGGGGCGTGGGGTGGAGTGGAACCTGGACGGTGACCGGAGGTCCGAACCTCATCCGCACTGCTACTAGCGGCTTTCCCAGTACCAACACCGCTTTTCCTTTCGATCGGACGGGGGGGCGTTTGGGGCATAATGATCAAGCTAATTCCGCCAACCGCAGCTTTGCCTCTCCGGTAAACCTTGCGCAGGACGGGGAAGTGTATTTTAGTTTTCTGATGAGTTATCCGGATACGGGCTACTCAACGGCTCTAACTTTTACGCACAGCGGGAGTGAAAGCGTGGCGGTTTCTTTTGACGGGAGCGTCATCACGGCGACTGCGGGGACGGGATCGGGAGCCTCTTCGGGATCCTTTGCCGTCAATACGGAATACTTTGTCGTGGGTAAAATCGCAACCAGTGCCGCGGGGAATGACGTTTTGTCTGTGAATGTTTTTAAAGATGGAAATGTGGTGCCGGAAACGGAATCGTTTATGGTCAGCTCCAGTGGTTTCTCGCTGGGGGGGACCCTGACGGGGATCGAGTTTACCCAGGGGGATTCTGCAAATAATGATGGAGACTATGCCTTCCTGGATGAGTTCCGCATGGGGAGCAGTTGGGATGCGGTGGCCATTCCGGAAGCTTCTTCTTTGGTCCTGATGCTGAGCGCATTGGCTGCCACAGGATACGTATATCTCCGGCGCAAAAGCTGTTGGGGTTGCTGTTTCGGGCAATAAATGACGTAACCTGCAACCTATGTGTGTTGTGTATATCGGGTTTCAGACGTCAACAGATCCGGGTTTACATTCTTTCCAGCTGGACCACGAAGGTTTGACCTCCGATTTTAACCCAAAATTGCTGCCGGTCATTTATAAGTTTGAGTTGTCCCATGTCCGTATCGTATACCGCCGGGGTGTCGGCTTTTTTGTGGGTCTCGAACTCAACTTCAAAGGTCTTCAGAAATACGGTAATTCCGGTCACGAGCAGGATGACAAAAACTGTATAAAACAGACCTTTGGCTTTAGAATTTCGGGCGTTCATTTGTGAATTTAAATAGAGGGGGGGATTTCAGCTGAGGGATTCGCAGACAACCTGCGGGCATTTGAGGTAGACGTCAATCGGAAACCGGAAGGGATTCAGGAAGGGGAGGGCCGCCCTTGCATTCAACCCGTTTGGAAGGTCGTGGACCAAGTACGGCCATGACCCCGGTCATCAGAACCATAGACGCAAGCCCTTAGCGGCGTGAGTGTTTTCTGAATGCAAACAAAAGGGCGAAGGTACCCAGGACCATGGCAAAAGACGAAGGTTCCGGGATAACACTGATAGCAACGGCCTGGATGGCAACATGGTCAAAGTTGTTTGTGTTGCTATGGGATCTGTTATCTGCGAAAGTGATGTTCAGGACGTCACTCAGTCCATCAGGATTATAGGCGAGGGAAAAGTAGTCTGTATATTTATTGGATGTATGACTATTTCCTAATTGGGTGGGCGTTGGCGTTCCCGCCCCAATCACTGCGTTAAAGCTGCCTTGTGCGTAGTATGCAGTTGTGTAGACATTCACCTGATACAGCAATCCGCCGGTGAGGGTGGGGAGGTCAGTGATGTTGAAAGTTACCCCCACTGCGCTGTTTAAGGTTCCATTAAAAATTCCGGTTATGACTCCGCTCCCTGGCGCGACACTGTTGGAGGTTTCGTCTGTAGTCGTCCAGGTAAAGTCGGTAGAGGAGTAACCTCCTGTAGTACTGGTGCCGCGAACGTCGGTTCCGCCGGATGGAAGCATATCACTGATGGTACCGGTCCCTGCTTTTTTGGATTGGGTGGCTGATATGGAAGATTGTCCGGTTTGGGTCGTATTCCATGCGGCCCAGTTTGTGTCACCTGCATCCGACAAATATACGTCAGCGATGGAAACACCGGCTGTCGTGATGTTGGTCAGAGTTGCCGCAGACAGGAAGCTGGCAATACCCAGGGTGGCTAAACTGAGAAAAATGGATGATTTCATGATGAATAGGGCAAGGTTTTAGAATTGCACAGATATTCCCATATTCTTCAAGGAGATGCAACACCATAGAGGAGTGGAGGATTTCATCCAATAGGTTCCCAGCCCGTACGTTGCGGCATTGACACTTTTTTCGCCCTCACATTTCAAATCTGATCCACCAGTTTCCCGTTCGCAAGCAAACCGGGTTTCAGCCATTTACTCACATTCCGCACGGTCACCGGCAGACCGCACAAGGTAATCAGCCCTTTTTTCTTGGCCTCCTGGAAAGAGAGATCTCCATTCCAAATTTTACAAAATGTCCTGGGATCCGATCGGATTGTGATATCCGCCTCTTTGCCGGGATGAACAACACAAAGCTCACGTTCTTCTGGGCCCTCCACCACGATCCACCAGTTGGGATAGGTGGTCAAGCCCTGAAAACAGAAGTGTGCGACCAGTCCGTCGCCCGGAATTTGTTTTAAATCGATACGGCGGAAAAACTCCAGCATGAGCAGTTCAATATCGAGTTCATCTTCTTCCATTCGGCTACGTGCCCAGCGGTGTCCCCAATCCCCCAGGCCCATCACGACGGGTGCTAATTCTTTACCCGCCGGGGTAAGAAAATATTCTACTTTTTTCTCACCAACGGCGGATTTCTTGATCACAATCTCATCATCGACCAACTGGGCAAGACGTTTCGTCAATAAACTGGGGGAGATCTGGGAAAGGCCTCTTTGTAATTCCGAGAAGCGGGTGCTCCCGCAAAGTAATTCTCGGATAATCAGAAGTGTCCACCTTTCTCCGAGGATTTCACAAGCTTTAGCGATAGGACAAAATTGGCCGTAGTGCATCTGAAAAGTTCCATGGTTTTACTACATTTTCAGTAGTGGGTTACTATCGTTTAAGGCGTATGATTACAATGGGGGTTTGAGTTAAGGTGTCTTCATCACGCAGGGGCAGTACCCTTGCAATCAAAACCAAATGGAGAATATCATGCACGTAATGAATGAAGAAGTACAAATGAACGGGATTGACCAGGATCAACAAAATCAAATCATCGGATTATTATCCGAACAACCGGCTCTGGCTCAGGTCCGCTTTAAAGCGGAGAATACTTGGGAGAACGCGACCGTCACCCGCTCACGCATTGAAGGATTTTATGCTGCAGGTCAAGAACACCTGCACGAGACGCCTTTTCAATTGTCTACAGATATG